>MEEF01000013.1 GCA_001724355.1 Mesorhizobium sp. SCN 65-20
GGGTTGACCTTGGCGAGCGCGATCTCGGGCAGCACGGTGAAGTTCGAGAAGGTCGAGCAGCCCATGTAGTGGAAGATCTTGTCCTTGCCGATCGAAAAGCGCGAGGTGCCGTCGGGCATCAGGCCCTGGCCCTGCGTCGAGCGGATCGCGGTGCAGAGGTTGGTCTTGCGGCTGAGGCAGGACGGGCAGGATCGACATTCGGGCGTGTAGAGCGGAATGACGTGGTCGCCCTTCTTGAGCGAGGTCACTCCCTTGCCGACGTCGACGACCACGCCCGCGCCCTCATGGCCGAGGATCGCCGGGAAGATGCCTTCGGGATCGGCACCCGACAGCGTGAACTCGTCGGTGTGGCAGATACCGGTCGCCTTGATCTCGACCAGCACCTCACCCTCGCGCGGACCCTCGAGGTCCACCTCCATGATCTCGAGCGGCTTTCCGGCTCCTACGGCGACGGCGGCGCGGGTTTTCATGGTGGAGTTCCTCTGTGCTATTTCGAAGGGGGCAAAATGCGGCGGCAAGGTTTCAGGTTTTGCCGCTTCGATCAACCACGAACACGACCTTGCGCGGTCGCGATGAGACGCCCCGCATGGTACTCCACAACGGCGTGCCGGCGCGACTCCCTGCGGGATGGACACGGTGCGTCGTGTGGCCGAACATTGTCGGCACGATTTATCCCGAAGGGCAGACGATTCGATGTCGAGTGAAAGGCCGCCGCGCGATCCGCTCAAGCGTGAGGCGCTGAAGGCGGAAGCCAAGCCGGAGGCGCCGGCCCGCACATTCATCCACCTGCGCGTCCACTCCGCCTATTCGCTGCTCGAGGGCGCGCTGCCGCTTGGCAAGATCGTCGGGCACGCCGTGAAGGACGTCGCGCCCGCCATCGCCGTGACCGACAGCAACAACCTTTTCGGCGCCCTCGAGTTCGCCCAGAAGGCTACCAAGGACGGGGTCCAGCCGCTGGTCGGCTGCCTGGTTGACGTCGATTTCGCCGAAAGCGCCGACAGCGGACAGCGCAGTTCGGTGTGGAAGCAGGCCCTCGACCTCTATCCCATAGTGCTGTTTGCGGCGACCGAAGCCGGCTACGCCAATCTCGTTCGGCTGGTCAGCCGCATGTATCTCGAAACGCCGTCCGGCGAGCCGATTCATGCGAAGCTCGATTGGGTGGCCGGACTGGCCGCCGGCATCATCTGTCTGTCCGGCGGTCCGCGCGGACCCGTTGGCGCAGCACTTCGCAGCGACCGCGCCGAACTGGCCGAAAGCCGCCTGCTCATGCTCGGGGAGCTCTTTGGCGATCGCCTCTATGTCGAGATCGAGCGGCTCGCGGGTTACGACCGTGGCATCGAGGCCGCGACGATCGAGTTGGCCTACCGGCATCGCCTGCCGCTGGTCGCGACCAACGAGGCGTTCTTTCCGGCGCGGGCGGACTACGAGGCGCACGACGCGCTCATTGCCATCGCTGAGGGCTCGGTCGTTGCCGAAGACAATCGGCGGCGCCTGACACCGGACAATTTCCTCAAGTCCCAGAAGGAGATGGCGGAGCTTTTTGCCGATCTGCCTGAAGCGATCGACAACACCGTCGAGATCGCGCGCCGCTGCTCCTACTACCCGCAGAACCGCAAGCCGATCCTTCCTCGCTTTGCCGGTGCGGATGTCGCCGATTCCGAGGCTGCGGACCGGGCGGAAGGCGATGAACTGGCCCGACAGGCGCGTGAAGGCCTGACCGAGCGCATTGCCACGCGCGGCCTCTATCCGGGCTATACCGAGGAGCAGTATCGCGAGCGTCTCGAGTTCGAGATCGGCATCATCCAGCGGATGAAGTTCCCGGGCTACTTCCTGATCGTTTCGGACTTCATCAAGTGGGCCAAGATCCACGGCATTCCCGTCGGGCCGGGCCGTGGCTCGGGTGCCGGATCGCTGGTGGCCTACGCGCTGACGATCACCGACGTCGACCCCTTGCGCTTCTCGCTGCTGTTCGAGCGCTTCCTCAATCCCGACCGCGTGTCGATGCCCGACTTCGACATCGACTTCTGCCAGGACCGCCGCGAAGAGGTGATCCGCTACGTGGTGGGCAAGTACGGTCGCGACCAAGTCGGCCAGATCATCACCTTCGGAACGCTGCAGGCGCGCGCCGTGCTGCGCGACGTCGGCCGCGTCTTGCAGATGCCCTACGGCCAGGTCGACAAGCTCACCAAGATGGTGCCGCAGAACCCGGCCAATCCGGTGACGCTGGCGCAGGCCATCGAGGGCGAGCCGCGATTTGCCGAGGAGGCCGAGCGCGAGCCGATTGTGCAGACGCTGCTCGACATGGCGCAGAAGCTCGAGGGCCTGTACCGACACGCCTCGACACACGCCGCCGGCATCGTCATCGGCGATCGTCCGCTGTCCGAGTTGGTGCCGATGTACCGGGACCCGCGCTCGGACATGCCGGTCACCCAGTTCAACATGAAGTATGTCGAGCAGGCCGGACTGGTAAAGTTCGACTTCCTTGGCCTCAAGACGCTGACGGTGCTGCAGAAGGCGGTGCAGTTCATCAGCCGCCGCGGCGTCGACATCGACCTGGCGCTGATCCCGCTCGACGACCCCGAGACCTACGCGATGCTGTCCCGCGGCGAGACCGTCGGCATCTTCCAGGTTGAAAGTGCCGGCATGCGCAAGGCGCTGATCGGCATGAAGCCCGATCGCATCGAGGACATCATCGCGCTGGTGGCGCTCTACCGCCCGGGCCCGATGGAGAACATCCCGACCTACAACGCGCGCAAGCACGGCGAGGAGGAGATCGAGTCGATCCATCCCAAGATCGACTACCTGGTCAAGGAGACCCAAGGGGTCATCGTCTACCAGGAACAGGTCATGCAGATCGCGCAGGTGCTGTCGGGCTACTCGCTCGGCGAGGCCGATCTGCTGCGCCGCGCCATGGGCAAGAAGATCCGCGCCGAGATGGACAAGCAGCGCGAGCGCTTCGTCACCGGCGCGATGGAAGGCGGTGTCGCCAAGCTGCAGGCCAATTTCATCTTCGACCTGCTCGCCAAGTTCGCCGACTACGGCTTCAACAAGTCGCACGCCGCGGCTTACGCTATTGTTTCCTACCAGACGGCCTATCTGAAGGCGCATTACCCGGTCGAGTTCCTCGCCGGGTCGATGACCTACGATATGTCGAACACCGACAAGCTGAACGACTTCCGCCAGGACGCCATGCGCCTCGGCATCGAGGTCGTGCCACCGTCGGTGATGACCAGCTATCGCGACTTCGAGGTGGGCGAAAAGAAGATCTTCTACTCGCTCGCGGCCATCAAGGGCGTGGGCGAGGCGGCGGTGCAGCACATCGTCGCCAAGCGCGAGGAAAAGCCCTTCGCCAGCCTTGCCGATTTCTGCGAGCGTATCGACCCGAAGGTGGTCGGCAAGCGGGTGCTCGAAAGCCTGATCATGGCGGGAGCGCTGGATTGCTTCGGGCATGAGCGCGCCGCGATGATGGCCGGCCTCGAACGCATGATGGGCCTTGCGGCGCTGGCGCACGAGAACGCCACGCTCGGCCAGTCCGACATTTTTGGCAGCGCCTTTTCCGGTCAGGCGCCGGTGCTGCACCTGCCGCAGACGGATCCGTGGCTGGCAGCCGACCGGCTGCACCGCGAGTTCCAGGTGGTCGGCTTCTACCTCTCGGCCCACCCGCTCGACGAGTACAAGCAGGCGCTCGAAAAGATGCGCGTCCAGAACTGGGGCGACTTTGCCGCGGCCGTGAAACGTGGCGCCACTGCCGGGCGGCTGGCGGGCACTGTCACGACCAAGCAGGAGCGCAAGACCAAGACCGGCAACAAGATGGGCATCGTCCAGTTCTCGGATGTGTCGGGCCAGTACGAGGCCGTCATGTTCTCCGAAACGCTGGCGCAGTACCGGGACTTCTGCGAACCGGGCAAGTCGGTGGTCATCACCGTCGCCGCCGAAGACCGGCCGGAAGGCGTCAACCTGCGCATCCAGACCGTGCAGTCGCTGGAGGACGAGGCGAGCCGGGTGCAGAAGACCCTGCGCATCTTCGTGCGCGATGCCGCTCCGCTCAACACGCTCTCCAATCACCTGACGGTGCGCGGTGAGGGCGAGGTGAGCTTCATCGTGCTCAAGGCCGAGGGGCAGGGCGAGATCGAGATCGAGTTGCGCGAACGCTACCGCATCACGCCATCGATCGCTTCGGCGATGCGCGCGGTGCCCGGGGTGGTCGAAGTCGAGCTGGTCTAACCGCCGACTGTTTCTGGAACGAAATCATATGCCTAGCGTGGTTACCTCGCGTTCCAGCTTGGCGCGGCAGGCCTGCGCTCGTTCCAGAAGCATCGTCCGCTCGCGCTCGTTCTGGGTGAGCGACGCCGCGCGCTCGAACTCGGCGAGTGCCTGCTCGTGACGACCGAGCCGCATGAGCAGGTCGGCGCGGACACTGGGCAGGAGATGGTAGTTGCGCAAGGCGGGGTCGTGCGCCAACTGGTCGGCGAGTTCCAGCCCGGCGGCAGGACCAAAGGCCATTGCGATCGCCATGGCCCGGTTCAGCTCGATGACGGGCGACGGCGTCAGCGAGATCAACGCAGCATAGAGCGCGGCGATGTGCATCCAGTCGGTTTGCGCCGCGGTCGGCGCGCGGGCGTGGCAAGCAGCAATCGCGGCCTGCAATACGTAGGGGCCGGGCGGGTTTGCGAGCGACTGCGCCAACGCGAGCGCGGCAAGGCCGCGCCGGATCAGCAGATGGTCCCAACGCGCCCGGTTCTGGTCGAGCAGCAGGATCGGCCTGCCTTCGGCGTCGCTGCGCGCCGGCATTCGCGATGCCTGGATTTCCATCAGGGCGATCAGGCCGTGGACCTCCGCGTCTTCGGGAGCGAGCCCGGCCAGCATGCGCCCCAGCCGCATCGCCTCCTGGCAGAGCTGTGGCCGCATCCAGTCGTCGCCGCGGGTGGCCGAGTACCCTTCGTTGAAGATGAGATAGAGCACCTCGAGCACCGAGTTCAGCCGTTCGGCGCGGTCCGGGCCCAATGGCACTTCGAACGGCACGCCGGCGTCCGACAAGCTGCGCTTGGCCCGCACGATGCGCTGGGACATGGTGGTTTCTGTGACGAGAAAGGCGCGCGCAATTTCTTCGGTGGTCAGGCCGCCGACCAGCCGCAGGGTCAACGCGACGCGCGCCTCGGTCGACAGCACCGGATGGCAGGACACGAACATCAGGCCGAGCATCTCGTCGCCAGGGCCCTGGTCCGGCTCGACATGCTCGGGCATCGCTTCGAGTTCGGCGTCGATGCCGAGCAGTGCGAGCTTGCCGCCCGCCATCTTCGCCCTGCGGAAATGATCGATCGCCCGCCGTCTGGCGGACGCGATCAGCCAGGCGCCTGGCTTGTCCGGGACGCCTGTCTCGGGCCAACTGCGCAATGCGGCTATGAGGGCGTCCTGGGCGAACTCTTCGGCCAGGTCGACGCTGCGGGTGAAGCGGGCCAGTGCCGCCACGATCCGTGCCCGCTCCATGCGGAACACGGTTTCGATGGTTCGGTGCGTCGCGCGGCTCTTGGCCGGACTGTCTAGGGTATCGTCCTCCCGGGCCGGAGGCGGCGGCCCGGGCCTGGAGCGGGTGCCGGCTGGCATCTACTTGTCGAGCGCCGTGTCGAGTTCACGGAAGCGATCGATGGCTTCGCTCTCGCCGAAGTCCTCGAGTTCGAACACCTGCCGGATCTCGATCTCGCCGTCCTCCATCTGCGGATTGGGGAAGCGGTTGGCCCATTCGATCGCCTCTTCGCGATTCTTGACCTGGATGATCGTGTAGCCGGCGATCAGTTCCTTGGTCTCGGCGAAGGGCCCGTCGGTGACGGTCTTCTTGCCGCCCGTCCAGTTGATCCGCCAGCCCTTGGCGCTCCGCTGCAGGCCGTTGGCGTCGAGCAACACGCCCGCCTTGGCAAGTTCCTCGTGATAGTCGACCATCGCCGTGAGCAGGTCCTGCGAAGGCATTACGCCGGCTTCGGAATCCTTGCTCGCTTTGACTATGATCATGAAACGCATCGTGTTCTCCCTGGCTTTTCGCGGTCCGGCCACCATCGCCCGACCTTCGATGCCACCACGACGAATGGAGAACGGACGAATCGACAGGTCAAAGCACTTTTTTGTTTGCCCATGACGGGCGGCCTGCTGGTCGCCGCTCCCGAGGCATCAACCGGCTAGGTCATCCCTCCCGAAGCCCGAGGACGATTCCCGATTGTGGCGTTCACGTGGTCGCTTGACTTGAACGCGATATGCATAAATCCTGCCCACCAGCGGAAACGAGGCAGGCGGTCAAGATGAAGGCCCTGTGGCAAAGTGTCTGCACAGTAGCTGTGCTGTCTGGAGGGCTGCTCCAGGCGGCGGCAGCCGACCTGGTAGTTGCAGCGCCGAGCTGGCCTTCCGGCCAGGCTTCCGCGAACATCATGAAAGTAGCGCTTGAGAAGTCGCTGGGCATCAAGGTCGATGTCCAGGACATGGGCACCCTCATCGCTTTCACCGGTTTGGATACCGGCGCGGTGGATGTTTACCCGGAGGTCTGGCGTCCGAATTTCGACACGCTGGTGCAGCGCTACGTCACGGACAAGGGAACAATTCACCTCAGCCCCCGCAACGTGCCTGCCACGCAGGGGCTCTGCGTGACGAAGAAGACCTACGACGAATTTGGCGTTCGCGACGTGGCAGATCTCAAGGATCCGGCCAAGGCGAAGGTTTTCGATACCGACGGCGACGGCAAGGGCGAGATGTGGATCGGCGCCACGGGGTGGCTGTCCACCGACGTCGAGCGCGTGCGCGCCAAGAGCTACGGCTACGACGCGACGATGACCCTGCTCGAAATGCCCGAGGAGGTAGGCATGTCGGCGGTGGACGCGGCTGCGGCCACCGACAAGCCGATCGTGTTCTACTGCTACAGCCCGCACCACGTGTTCCAGTTGCATGAAATCAAGCAGTTGAGCGAACCGGCGTTCGATCCGGCCAAGTGGAAGATCGTTCTGCAGGCCGACGATCCGATGTGGCTTTCCAAATCCGAGGCGCCGGTGGCCTGGAAACCATCGAGTTTCAGCGTCGCCTACGCGGCTGCCCTGCAGAAGCGGCTGCCGCAGGTGGCGAAGTTCCTGGACAATATCGACTTCAGCACCGACGAGGTGACGGCGATGAGCTACGCGCTGGAGGTCGAGCGGCAGGATCCTGCCGAGTACGCAAAGCAATGGGTGTCCACCCACGAAGATCGCATAAAAGCCTGGCTGCGTTGAAGCCGGGCAAGGCTTAACGGGGATGGTCTGCATGGCGGAGATTTGGCGTCTGCGCGGAAGACGTGGCTGGGCCGCAGCCTTGTTCATTGCCGTGGGGCTCGGGGCGGCGCTGGCGCAGGCAGGCTCGACAACCCAGATTTTCGACCCGAAGACGCACAAGTGGATCAACTACGATCGCAAGAAGGCGAGGCAATATTACGCTGCCCATGGCCAGGTGCCCGACGCATTCCGCCGCCAGATCGTCCCGTTCCGGACGGCCGAAAAGCCGGGCACGATCATCATCGATGGCAACCAGCATTTCCTCTACCTCGTGCTCCCCGGCCTCAAGGCTGTGCGTTACGGTATCGGCGTCGGGCGCGAGGGCTTCGGCTGGGCGGGCATCGTGAGAGTGGGCCGGACGGCGGAATGGCCGACCTGGACGCCGCCGGCCGAGATGGTCGCGCGCGATCCGAATGCCGCCAAATATGCCAACGGAATGCCCGGTGGACCCGACAATCCGCTCGGTGCGCGAGCGCTCTATCTCTACCAGGGCGACCAGGACACGATCTACCGCATCCATGGCACCCCGGAACCTTGGACGATAGGGCTCGACGTGTCGTCGGGATGCATCCGCATGAACAACGACGACATCGTCGATCTCCACTCGCAGGTTCAGGTCGGCGCCAAGGTCGTCGTGCTGATGCAGGGGGCCGCTCTCTACAAGGGTGTCTGACAAGAGCTTCAAAACCAGGGGGATGGAAGTGCGAACAGTCTATCTTGCCGGAGCTGTCCTGATCGTCGCGCCTGTGCTGGCGGCATGCTCCACGCCCGCGCCCGACCCACAGGACATGGCGCGCACAACGACCCAGACCGCACCCGCTGACTTGCAACTCACCTGCGCGAGCGCGGTTGCAACCCAGGCCAGCGTCGATGCCAACAAGGTGCTGCCGGTGGGGTCGTCCCAGATCGACGCCACGAAATACCAGGTCGAGCTCAATGCCGCCGGCCAGCGCTACAACTGCGTCATCGACAATGCGGGCGTTGTGGGTTCGGTGCAAAAGGCCTGACGGCGCAGCGCCCCGTCAATCCTCGATCGGTTCAGGCGGATTGGCGCTGCGGCCCTTGCCGAAGGTATAGCCCGTTTCCACCGCCTTCCTGCCGAACTTGTCGCGCAGGGCGTCGATCGCGCCTTCCGCCATCGCTCGCCTGCGCGACTGGAGGTCGACCAGGTCCGGCGGATCGGCGCGCTCGTCTCCGGTGAGGTCGTTGACGCCGATGCCGAGCAGGCGGTATTTCGTGCCGTCCGTCTCCCGCTCCAGCAATTGCAGGCCGGTCTGGAAGATGCGGTCGGCCAACTGCGTCGGATCGGTCAATTGGCGGTTGCGAGTCCGGAGCTTGAAGTCCTGCGTCTTGAGCTTCAGCACGACGGTTCGGCCGGCTATGCCGGCTTTCTTCAGCCGGCTAGAGACTTTCTCAGACAATGCCCGCAGCACCGGCACCAGGTCCGCGGAAGAGGCTAGGTCGGTGTCGAAGGTCGTCTCGGCGGAGACGCTCTTGGCTTCGCTGTTAGGCGTGACCTGGCGGTCGTCCTGTCCGCGCGACAGGTGATAGAGCCTGCCGCCCATCGAACCGTAGCGCCGCATGAGTTCTGCACGCTCCATGCGCTGGATCTGGCCGATGCTGCGGATGCCGTCACGCTCGAGAGTGGCTGCGAACGCCTTGCCGACGCCCCAGATCAGCGTCACCGGCTGCTGCGCCAGGAAGGAAGGCGCCTCCGCCCCGCCGATCACGGCGAACCCGCGCGGTTTGCGCAGGTCGGATGCGACCTTGGCGAGAAACTTGCAGTAGGAAAGCCCGGCCGAGACGGTGATGCCGACCTGCCTTTCGACCTCGTTGGCAAACCGCGCCAGGACCAGCGCCGGGGGCACGCCATGCAGGCGTTCCGTGCCGCTGAGGTCGAGGAAAGCTTCATCGATCGACAGCGGCTCGACCAGCGGCGTCAGCGCCTGCATCATCGACCTCACCTCGCGCCCGACTCGGACATACTTCTCCATGTCGGGCCTGATGACGACCGCCTCCGGGCAGGCTTCCAGCGCCTTGAACATGGGCATGGCTGACCTCACCCCGTGGATGCGGGCGATGTAGCAGGCGGTGGAGACCACGCCGCGCTTGCCGCCGCCGATGATCACCGGCTTGTCCTTGAGTTCGGGATTGTCGCGCTTCTCCACCGCGGCGTAGAAGGCGTCGCAATCGATGTGCGCCAGGTGCAGCTTGTAGAGTTCGGGATGGCGCAGCAGGCGAGGGCTGCCGCACGCGTGGCAGCGCGGGCTTGCGCCGCGTTGAAGGGCCAGGCAGTCGCGGCAGAAACCGTGGCTGGAATCGTTGACAGGCATCGCCATCGCTGCGAACATAAAGAGAACAAATCGAATTCTAAGCGAGCCGCCCTGCAACGACAAGGCGGGGCTCGGGAGTTTTGCCATGTCTCATGTCATCTCGCCGCTGACGCCCGACCTCTGGCCGGCGTTCGAGGATTTGTTCGGCAAGCAGGGCGCCTGCTACGGCTGTTGGTGCACCTATTTCCGGATGCCGCCGGCGGCCCGTCGTGAAAGCGACCGGGAGCGCAACAAGGACCACATCAGGGCGCGCATCGAAGCCGGACCGCCACCGGGGCTGCTCGCCTTCGAGGAGGGGCAGGCGGTCGGATGGATGCAGATCGGGCCGCGGTCGGACGTGCCGGAGTTCAACAACGCCCGCCGCGCCTCGGCACCGCTCGAAACGACCGACGTAGCAGATCCCCACGTCTGGGCGATTTCCTGCTTCTTCATCCGCACCAAGGCGCGCGGCCGTGGCCTTACCCACCAACTGGTTGGGGCCGGAATCGAATTTGCGCGCCGGTCGGGTGCGCGTGCACTCGAGGCGTGCCCGATGGACCAGTCGAACGATACGCGATCCGGCAGCCTCTATGTCGGCTCGACCAGGGTGTTCGAGAAGGCCGGGTTCAGCCGCGCCGTCGAACGCCGGCCCGGCCGCCCGCTGATGCGGATGGAGCTATGAAGCGGCTGCTGGTCAGCCCGCAAAGCCGCCGCTTTCGAGAAACGCCAGTTCCTGGGGCGTCGAATCTCGACCCAGCAGGAGGTTGCGATGCGGAAACCGGCCGAACCGGGCGACGATGTCGCGATGGCCGACGGCGTGCTTGAGGAATTCGCCGCCCAGTGCCGTCGAGCGCTCCAGCGGGATGTCGTGGTCTGCCAGCGTCTCGGAATGCGAAAAGGGCAGATAGAAGAAGACGCGGATAGGGCCCTCCGTGGCCATGTCGAAGCCATCCGCGATGGCTTTGCGCGCAAAATAGCGGGCCAGGGGATCGGTTGCGTACATGTGCCCGCTGCCGCGGAAGCAGTTGCGCGGGAACTGGTCGAGCAGGATCATCAGCGCCAACGAGCCTTCCGCGTCCTCGGCCCAGGCGTCGCAATGCCGCTTCGCCGCGGCCATGTGCAGGTCGCCGAAGCTCTCGCGAAAATGGTCGTCGAACATCTCGTCCTTGCGGAACCATTTCTCGAGGCCGGCGGCGCGCCAGTAGTCCATGACCTCGGTTGCGCGCTTCCTGTCCACTTGCGTCATCGTCAGTTCCTTTCAGTCTTTTCGCCTGCCATCGCCTTCTTGCTGAGGACGTCGGCGGCTTCTTCATTCAGCGCCTTGGCAGTGCGACGCGGTTGGGTGAGCGGGGTGGGGACGGGCTCGGGGATGTTCCCCTGTAAGTAGCTGCGCCCCGACTGGATGTCGCCGGCTATCTGCATGTCGAGCCGGGCCGCGTCACGCTGGCGGACGTCCTCGATGACCTCGGCCACATCGTCCGGGTCCTCGCCCAGTTTCTCGAGCGTCGTCCCGCCGAAGAGCAGCGCCGATTCGAACGTCTCGCGCAGCTGGTAGTCGACGCCGGCGCGGATCAACTGGATCGCCGTGCCGCGGTCGAAGGCGCGGGCCAGAACCGGAACCAGCGGAAACTCGGACTTCATCTGTTCGGCAATGCGGACGGCGACGTCCTCCTTGTCGACGCAGATAAGTACCGCGCGGGACCGTCCCGCACCGGCGGCATGCAGGATGTCGAGCCGGGTGCCGTCGCCGTAGTAGACCTTGAAGCCGAAATCGGCCGCCGCCTGTATCATCTCGACGTCGTTGTCGATGATCGAAACGTCGACGCCGCGCAGCAGCAGCGGCTGGCTGACGATCTGCCCGAAGCGCCCGAAACCGATAATGAGCACACTGCCGCTGAGCTCCTCGGCGACGTCGACGCCTTCGAGCGATTGTTCGGTCTGGGGCGTGAAGCGCTTGAGCACGGCTATGGCCAGCGGCGTGAGCACCATCGAGATGATGATGATGGCCGTAAGGATCGCGTTGGCCTCGCCGTCGATGATGCCGACTGCCAGCGCCGACGAATACAGCACGAAGGCGAACTCGCCGCCCTGGGCCATGACCACGGCACGTGCCAGGGCTTCGCGATGTCCGGCCCTCAGGAAGCGCGCGACGACATAGATGCCGATTGCCTTCATCACCATATAGGCGACGACGTAGAAGGCGATCATCCGCCAGCTGGCCGCCACGACCTGCAGGTCGAGCGACATGCCTACTGCGATGAAGAACAGGCCGAGCAGGATGCCGCGGAACGGCTCGACATCTGCCTCGAGCTGATGGCGGAAGGTCGATTCCGAAAGCAGGACGCCAGCAAGGAATGCGCCCATGGCCATGGACAGCCCGCTCAACTGCATGGCGAGCGCGGAGCCCAGCACCACCAGGAGGGCGGCCGCCGTCATCACTTCGCGCGCCCTCGATTCGGCAAGCACGCGAAACAGCGGGTTGAGCAGGTAGCGCCCGGCGACGATCAGGCCGACGATGGCGCCGACACCGATGCCGACTTCCTGGAGCCTCTCCGCCCAGCCGGTCCCGGTTTCCGTGGGGGTCACGGGTGCGAGGAAGGCGACAAGGGCGAGCAGCGGCACGATGGCAAGGTCTTCGAGCAGCAGGATCGACACCATGCGTTGCCCCTTGGGCGAGCCCAGTTCGCCGCGCTCCTCGAGCAGTTGCATGACGATCGCCGTCGAGGTGAGCACGAAACCCGCGCCCGCCACGAACGCCTGCGATACGGGAAAACCTCCGACGAGACCCACGAGGGTCAGCAGCAGGCCACAGACGCCGACCTGCAGCGCGCCTAGCCCAAATATCTCGCGCCTCAGCCCCCAAAGGCGCGATGGCTGCATCTCCAGGCCTATCAGGAACAGGAACATCACGACGCCGAGTTCGGCGACGTGCAGGATGGACTCGGCTTCGGAGAACACTCGGAGGCCGAACGGGCCGATCACCACCCCGGCGGTGAGGTAACCCAGGATGGAACCCAGCCCCAGGCGCTTGAAGATAGGGACGGAGACGACGCCGGCGGCCAGCAGAGCCACCACCTGGACCAGATCGTTGCCCGCTGCTTCAACCGCCATATGTCCTCGCTGTACGTGCAATGGCGGCAGGCTTGCCGCTTAGGGAAGCGTCAAGATAGGTGCTTCAAGGCCGGTAGAACAGCCCGGGTCCCCGGCAAAAAGCGAACAGAGCTGTGTACCGTCGCCTTGCAGCTGTGATGGCTATGCGAATGGCGATACGCTTGGTGGCGGGGTCAAAATGCCAGCCGGCAATAGCCGTTCCGGGAGGAGTTGGCATGAGAAGTTTCACGCTTGCTGCCCTCGCCATCCTGTTTGCCGTCTCCGCCTGCGCCAGGGCTCCGCAATGCACCGCAGCAAGCCTCGGCAGGAAGGCGCAGGAAGTGAACGTCGCCCTGCAGGAAGCGATCGCCAATGACCCGGCCAGGGCGCTCGAGTTCTCCATCAAGGCGCAGGAAGTCGCGATCAGGTATCAGGGCTCACCGACCTACGATGATGCGTGCAGGGCCTATGACGAGCTACTCAGCGTTCTCAAGGGCTGATTCGAGCGGGGCCGAACACGAGAAAGGCGGCGCACCTGGCACCGCCTTCGTCATGGAGAGGGATTGTCCGCGGAGATCAGTTCTTGGCGATCGCGCCCACTGCGGTGTCGTCTACGCGCGTCAGCTTCATGCCGATGACGGGAACCAGTTGCTTGTCCACTCGAACGGATACGGTGACGTGCATCGAGTTCTCGTCCGGCACGCGCGCCTGCATCACGCCGTTCAGCTGCTTGCGATTGATCGCCAGGATCACCTTGCTGCCGTCGACGACATTGCCGGAAATGATATCCAACCCTTGGCCTTCCGAGCCGTCCATGAAGGTTCCACGGTAGCCGCGGCCCTTCTGCTCGATGGTCGCCGACATCTTCTGGGTGAATACGCCGACGCGGCAGCCGCCGTCGAGCGACATGCCGACCTTGCCGTCCGGCGTCGTGCCAGTGAAGCTGCAAGTGAATTTCGTGCCCTTGTACTTGCCGGCGACGATCTCGCCGGGGCCGACCCACTCGCCCTGGACGGATTGGAAGAACTTCTTGTCGCGGGCAGGGCCCTTGTCCGAGCCGGCATGCGCGGTGCCCGCAAGCGACAAGGCAATGGCAGGCAGAGCAGCGGACAGGAACAAACGCTTCATGGACACACCTGGCGACAGGAACTGGGAACGGATAGCTGCTTGGACCATGGACAATAATGGTTAACGCTTCGTCTATTTGGTCTTGTCCGCAGCCTTGTCCTTGCTTGCGAAGGTCGTGAGCGCGGCGAGAAAATCGCCCATCCCGGGCCGCTTGGTCGCGGTGAAGGGCAGCGGCCGGGTGGTCTCCATGGCCGCGATGCCGATGCGGGCCGTCATCATGCCGTTGACCACGCCTTCGCCGAGCTTGGCCGACAGCTTGGCCGCAAGCCCGTGCCCGACGATCTGCTGGACGAAGCTGTCGCCGACGGCGATCGAGCCTGTTACCGCCAGATGCGCCAGCACGCTGCGCGCGAGACGGAAGAACCCCAGCGTTCCGGGCCTTCCGCCGTATAGGTCGGACAGGCGGCGGATCAGGCGTCCGGCCTCGAACACCACATAGGCGATGTCGACCAAAGCGCGGGGACTGACGGCGGTGACCAGCGAGACCCGCTTGGCGGCGTCGAGAATGAGAACCTTGGCCCGGGCGTCGAGCGGAGCGAGAATCTCGGTTTCGGCCAGCCGCAACAGGTCGGCGCCGTCGATCACGTCGTTGCGCAGTTCCTGCATCGCCCGCCTTCCGGCCGCCGTCTGGGGCTTCGAGGCGACGAAGCTGGAAAGTTCATCGACCACGGCGCGGGCGGAGCGGGGATCGTTGCGCTCGATGGCATCCGCAGCGCGGCCGCGCAGCCGCTCGACAGAGGCCAGTCTCCGGAGCGCGAGCAGTTCGCGCCCGACTATGACCAGAAAGGCGAGCGCGGCGATTGCCGCCGCGGCGACCGCCAGCCAGCCCAGCCAGTCTGCGCGGCTGAACAGGTCGCGGATGAGGCGGTCGGTCCACAGGCCGATCCCCAGAGAGATCAACACGCCCGCTGCTGCGAGGAACACCGCACCGATGCGTGAGCCGCGCTTGGGCGCCGTCGCCGGAGGCGGTTCGGCGGCGACGATGTCGGCTTCGTCGAAGACGTCGATCTCCGCGGGGGTGACCACTGCCGTCTCCGCAGCGATGGCTCTCGGCTTGCGGTGCGTGCGTGGGGTCTCCGTCGCCTGGTTGCGCTGAGGTTCGGCGGCGTCGGGCTCCAGGCTGAACGCGGCAGGCTTTCTGGGAGCGCTCATGCGAGATGGTCTCCGATCAGGAATTGCAGGGCGCGGTCCAGGCGGATGTGCGGCAGCGACAAGGTTAGGCCTTCGGCGGTGCGTTCGAGGCGGGGTGGCCGGAAGCGGACGAAGCGAATGGTCGGATCGTCTACATCCTGGCGATGGTTGGTACCAAAGTCCTGGAACACCACATCCGCTCGTTCCGGCAAGTCACCGGGAAATATTGCGGTTTCCGTGTTGCCGTCGAAACGCTGCTTGCCGATGGTCTCGCCTTCTATCGGCGTGCCTATGATCACCGGAAGCGTCTCGCGCCCTTGCTTGACGGTGCCCTCGCGGGTGGCGCGCACGGCGGCAAGCGCGAGCACGTCGACCTCGGCGCCCGACAGGTTGGCCCGCGCGACGGCACGCTCCGTCAGACGCCGCACGATCGCCTGCAGCCGGTCATGGCTCTCATGGTGGAGGTGGTCGGCCTTGGTGGCGGCGACGAGGATGCGGTCGATGCGGCGGGAGAACAGGTCGGTCAGCAGATTGCCGCGGCCGGGGCGGAAGCAGGCAAGGATCTCGGTCACCGCCCGTTCCAGGTCGGCGATCGCGCCGGGGCCGGCGTTCAGCGCCTGCATGGCGTCGATGAGAACGATCTGCCGGTCGAGCCTGGCGATGTGTTCGCGGAAGAACGGTTTGACGACATGCGTCTTGTAGGCCTCGTAGCGCCGCTCCATCATCGCATGCAGCGACCCCGGCCGCCCCCGTCCCGTGGCCAGTCCGGGAAGCGGCGCGAAAGTGAGGGCTGGCGAACCATCAAGGTCGCCGGGCATAAGGAAGCGCCCCGGCGGCAGGGTCGACAGCGCCCGTTCGTCGTCCTTGCAGGCCTTGAGATAGGCGGAGAAGCTCTCGGCCAGGCGACGCGCGGCCATTTCGTCGGCCTCGCCTTCCGGCTTGACCGTCTCCGACAGCGCCCGCCATGCCTCGGACAAATCGGCCCGCACCGGCAGGCGCGCCAGCTCGAAGGCTTCCCGCGAAAACTCCTCGTAGCTCTTGCCCAGGAGCGGCAGGTCGAGCAGCCATTCACCCGGGTAGTCGACGATATCGACGGAGAGTTTTCCTTGAGAAAACAATCTGTTCCAACCCGAGGCTGACTCGAATTCTATGGTCAGCCGCAGTTCGGATATGGCTCGGGTGGAGTCTGGCCAGATGCGCTGGTCGACGAGGGCTGCTACGTGATCCTCATACTGAAAACGCGGCACCGCATCGTCGGGCTGTTCCTGGAGGTAGGCCCGGGCTATGCGGCCGGATTTCTGCGCCTCGAACATCGGCAGGCGGCCGCCATGGATGAGATTGTGCACGAAGGCGCTGATGAAAACAGTCTTGCCGGCTCGGGAAAGGCCGGTCACGCCCAGTCGCAGAGACGGCGAGAACAATCCTGTCGCGCGGCCGGAAAGGGTGTCGAGCGCGATCCGGGCCTCGTCGGTGAATGTGGTCAGTGCCGCCAATCGTCGTCCCCCATGAGGTCCGGTCCGATATAGGTGCCGGCCGCGGGAATTGAAATGGCGAATGGAATCAAAGGTCCGCCGGGGTCAGGAATGACTCGAGATATCCCTGGCCCAGTTGCGCTTCCGACAGGCTGGTCTGGAAGCGGATCACGGCAAGCCCGGAGGTCGGGAAACCGGTGTGCAGCGTGTGCAGCGCGCCTTCCTCGCCGGATCCGGACACCGCCATGGCGAGGTCCTCCATCATGGGGTTGTGCCCGATGAGAAGAATGGAACCGTGCTGGCCGTTGTCGCGAACCTTGTCCAGATAGCCGGCAGCGTCGGAACTGTAGAGGTCGTCGGTAAAGACGACGCGGCCAGTGTCGGCGTTGGCGGCAATGCCCTCCAGGGTTTCCCGCGCGCGCTTGGCGTTGGAGCATAGCGTGAGTTCGGGCACGTAGGCCCAGGCGCGCATCGTCTTGCCGGTTGCTTCGGCATCCGCGATGCCGGTGGCATCGAGCGGACGGTCGAAATCCCTGACGCCCGGAAGCGCCCATCCTGCCTTGGCGTGCCTGAGAAGATATAGCCTGCTCAAATATCGCTCCCGGAAGCTCAAGCTCCCGGCGAGCCTGCGCTAGCTGTCCTATCAGGATGTAGCCAAGGGCAGGGCGGCTTGCAACCGCACGATCTCGCTATGCGTTCCTTAAGGGCGGAGTTGCATATGCGCCACGGCGAATCGGCCTCGATATGGCAAGTGTGAACTTTTCGAGAATACGCTTGTGCGACGATTGGCCCGCGAATATATAGGCGCCAAAACGGGGTGTGTTGGGTGAGTCGAATGAACGATACCGTTGCACTTGGCTATGTGCCCTCCGAAGAGGAGCCGTTCATGAATGAACGGCAGAAGTCTTACTTCAGAGCTAAGTTGATCGCCTGGAAGAACGACATCCTCCGCGAAGCCCGCGAGACCCTCGAAATACTCCAGCAGGAAAACGCCAATCATCCGGATCTTGCCGACCGTGCATCGTCCGAGACCGACCGCGCCATCGAACTGAGGGCGCGCGACCGTCAACGTAAGTTGATCTCCAAGATCGACTCGGCGCTGCAGAGGATCGATGAGGGAACCTACGGGTATTGCGAGGAAACCGGCGAGCCGATCTCGCTCAAGCGGTTGGATGCTCGTCCGATAGCCACGCTGTCTATCGAAGCTCAGGAGCGTCACGAGCGCCGCGAAAAGGTCTACAGAGACGACTGACCGCGGACATCAGAACTTCGCTTGAGGCGGCTTAGGCCGCCTTTTTTCTTTTCTGGATTGTTTTTTCCGGATTTCGCGCACGTCGTTCGAGCGCGCCGCTCAATTACTTCTTGTGGCTCGAAAGCTCGCCGAGAAGCCTCGCCATCTCGTCGTCCAGGGATGCGTCGGTCGCGGGCTTTGCGGGCGGAGCCTTGTCGAGCGAGACTTCCAGCTCCTTCATCAGCGCGTCGTCGATCTCATTGCTAGGGGCAGGAACCAGCGCGGGGGCCGGCTTTGCGGCCAAGTGGTTCGCCGGAGCCTGCTGGTTGACAGGAACCTGCGGCCTTACGGGCGCGACTGGCGAAGCGACGGGCGCCGGGGCTTGAGGCCTCGGAGGAGCGGGTCTTTGAACTGCCGGAGCGGCTTGCGCCGGCGCGGGAGTCCGCACCGGATGCGGGGCTGCCGGGCGCGATGCGGCGTGCTGGACGTGGGCCTGCTGCCGAGGCGGTGGAGCAGCGTCGTGGCCGGCTTCCGCCCCGGTCAGGGCAGGGCGCTTGGGAGCTGCGATCCGGATATCGCGCTCCACCACCACGTCTGTAGGCCCGCCGATGAGAAGCAGGTGCTCGATGTCGTCGCGCCTGACGAGAACCAGGCGACGATGGCTGTCCACGGCGGTTGCGTCCATCACCGCAAGGCGCGTCTTGCGGTTGCGCCCGCCGGAGACGAAGGTGCCGAAGGTGAGGCTGCGGACCAGCTTGACGATGACCAGTACGATGACCAGCAGCACGAGGGCTGCAAAGGTCCACAGCACTGCCGCCGTATAGCCCGGCCCAGCTACGCTATCGAGCCATTCGAACATCTCGTTACCCCCGTCATCTTCCCCGCGGGCGACACTAACGCTTCACGGCGAGGGACGGCAATGCGTTTTGATGCCATTGCCTGTGGCTAAACTCCGGGGCTGGCTCGGAGCTTGCAGGTTTTTCTGGCCGGGCCTTTCCCCATTGGGGAGAATGTGATTCAACCGCTTCGGATTGAAGGAGCCGAGAGACTCACTGGGGCATGTCCAAGGAAACGCGCAACGACTTTTATCCGGTTCCGATCGTGGATCAGGCGGCGCGCCCCGATGCCATTACCCGGTTGATCATCTTCATCGTGGTGCTGACGGGTGCTGCGATCGTGTTCGGCCTTTTCCGCGAGCGCCTAGGGGACCCGTTCCTGCTCGGCATGCTGGGCGTCCTCGCCATGATCGGCGTCGGCTACCTTTTTGCGACCGCCATCGGCTTCATCCAGATAGCGCCGCGCTCACCTTCGGACGGACTTTCCAAGGCCTTTGTCGATTCGATGGCCCAGGGGTTGGTGGTGACCGACGCCAAAGGGCGCGTCGTCTACGCCAATCGCGCCTATGCCGATATGACGGGGGCAACCACTGCCTCCGACCTCAAGACGGTCGAGGGCTTGCTCTCGGATGTACCCGAGGCCTCTTCGACGATTTCTCAGCTCGCGTCGGGACTGCGGGACGGACAGTCGGGTGACGGCGAGTTTCGCCTCGCGCAGTCGGTGCGGCCGGGTGCTGCGCCGGGCGCGCGCTGGTACCGGGTGAGGGCACGCGCCTTCAGCGTTCCCGGACAGCGGCAGCCGCTCAATGCCTGGCAACTGGCCGATATTTCGCCTGAGCGGGCAGAGCAGGAGCGCTTCTTCCTCGATCTCCAGCAGGCGATCGACCATCTCGACCACGCACCGGCCGGGTTCTTCTCGGCCGACCAGGACGGCAGGGTCACCTATATCAACGCGACTTTGGCCGACTGGCTCGGCATCGATCTCGCCAGCTTTACGCCGGGCGCCGTCAGCCTCAGCGAAATCGTCGCCGGCGACGGCATGGCGCTGGTCCGTTCGGTGAAGGCCGATCCGGGGGCCACCCGCAACGCGGTCATCGACCTCGATCTGGCCACGGTGAACGGCGAGGCTCTTCCGGTGCGCTTCCTGCATCGTGTCTCGGCGAGCAGGGAGGGCCTCAACGGCCCGACCCGCACCATAGTGCTCAACCGCACCGAGGGTGAGGATTCTTCGGCCCAGTTGCGGGCATCGGAGGTGCGCTTCACGCGCTTCTTCAATTCGACGCCCATGGCGATCGCAGGTGTCGACCACAACGGCCGCATCCTGCGCACCAACGCGCCGTTCCTGTCGCTCTTCTCCTCGGTGGTCGACCGCGACGCCGTGGATCGTCGCGTGCGGCTGGACACCGTCATTCACGAGCGCGACCGAGCCGCATTTGCCGCAGCACTTGAGAAGGCCCATCAGCGCCAGGCCGACATCGCGCCCATCGACACCGTGCTGCCGGACAACGAGGAGCGCCACATGCGCTTCTACGTAAATGCCGTGGCGGATGGTTCGGATGCGGTTGGGGCCGAAGAAGCTGCAATCGTCTATGCGGTGGAGACCACCGAGCAGAAGGCGCTCGAAAGCCAGATGGCGCAGAGCCAGAAGATGCAGGCAGTCGGCCAGCTCGCCGGCGGCATCGCGCACGACTTCAACAACGTGCTGACCGCCATCATCATGGCGTCGGACCTGCTCCTGACCAACCACAGGCCGTCGGACCCGTCCTTCCCGGACATCATGAACATCAAGCAGAACGCCAACCGCGCGGCATCGCTGGTCCGGCAGCTTCTGGCCTTTTCGCGCAAGCAGACGCTGCGCCCCGAGGTGCTCAACCTCACCGACGTGCTTGCCGATCTGCGCACCCTGCTTGCCCGCCTGGTGGGCAACAACATCAAGCTCAAGATCGACCACGGCCGCGACCTGTGGCCGATCCGCGCCGATATCGGCCAGTTCGAGCAGGTGGTGGTCAACCTCGCGGTCAATGCGCGTGATGCGATGCCGTCGGGCGGTGACCTGATCGTGCACACCAAGAACGTGCCGACCGAGGACTGCAAGGCATATGGCTACCGGGAAATGGTCCCGGCCGACTATGTCCTGGTCGAGGTCGAGGACTCGGGCAGCGGTATCGCGCCGGAGGTCCTGAAAAAGATCTTCGAGCCGTTCTTCACCACCAAGGAGGTGGGCAAGGGCACCGGCCTGGGCCTGTCCATGGTCTACGGCATCATCAAGCAGACCGGCGGCTTCATTTTCTGCGAATCCGAGGTGGGCAAGGGCACGGTCTTCCGCATCTTCCTGCCGCGCCATGTCGCGAAGCCTCAGCCAGTGGCGGATGCAGCCAAGCCGGGCGTGGAAAGCGCCGCGGCTCCGGCCACGAAGGGCAGCGAGGCCGCACAGAACGGCGCCGCCAAGGATCTTTCGGGCTCGGCCACCGTGCTCCTGGTCGAGGACGAGGATGCGGTGCGAATGGGCGGCATGAGGGCGCTCACCTCGCGCGGCTACACGGTTCACGAGGCGTCCTCCGGTGTCGAGGCTCTCGAGGTCTTCGACGAGTTGGGCGGCAAGGTGGACATCGTCGTTTCGGACGTGGTGATGCCTGAGATGGACGGCCCGACATTGCTTGGTGAGCTGCGCAAGCGCCAACCCGACATCAAGTTCATCTTCGTCTCGGGCTATGCCGAGGATGCGTTTGCCAAGAACCTGCCTGCGGATGCGCAGTTCGGCTTCCTGCCCAAACCCTTCTCGCTCAAACAGCTCGCCACCGTGGTCAAGGAAGTGCTCGAGAAATAGCCGGGCCCGTCCGCTTTCACATAGGCGGACATGGTGTCATGATGCATCCGGAGGCCAGTCAGGATCGGGGATGCATCTGACGCCGCACAACGAGGCGAAACGCGACGACTACGCCGAGACCGTGCTCTTGCCCGGCGACCCCCAGCGCGCGGAGTGGATGGCCGAGAAATACCTGACGGATGTGCGCTGTGTGAACCGGATTCGCGGGGCGCTGGCCTTTACCGGGCGCTATCGCGGCTTTCCCGTCAGCGTACATGCCACGGGCATCGGCGCGCCTTCCCTGTCCATCTACGTTCACGAACTCCTGGATGTGTACGGGGCGCGGACGCTGATCCGCGTCGGTACCTGCGGCGCGCTGGCCGAGCACGTCAAGCTGCGCAGCCTGGTCATCTCCCAGTCGGCGAGCACCGACAGCCACATAAACCGGCAGCTGTTCGGCCTCTACGACTACGCACCCAGCGCAAGCTTTGAGCTCCTGCAACGGGCTGCGCAGAAGGCGGCTGAACTCGGTATCGTCCACTATGTCGGACAGACCGCCTCGAGCGATGTCTTCTACCATCCCGACACGCTCGGGCGTTTCGCCGGCGTCAGGGCATATGGTGCGCTGGCCGTGGATATGGAGACCAACGCGCTCTACACGGTTGCCGCGCGGTTTGGCGCAAGCGCGTTGTCCATCTGCACGGTGGTGGACAGCCTCGTGACCGGCGAGGACACCGGTCCGGAAGAACGCCAGGAGCTCTTCTCCGAAATGGCGCGGCTGGCGCTCGAGGTGGCGTACCCTTCGGCTTAGACTGCCGTACAACTCGTGGTAGTCTCACCACGGCTTTGTGAGTCGGCCGTTTTCCCGCGTCATGTAATCAGATGGCTGGGCACCGCTGACGGCAAGTTCCGCACAAGCGTGGCTCCCTACTACTGATCGTAAGTACTGGTTCTGTGTTCCTTGCGTTGGGCAATTGGACGGAGGGGCAGCCCGGTGGAACATTTTATCGATGACTTTGTCGAGGAAAGCATGAAGCGGCGGCTGACGGAGACGGTCGACATACACACCGCCGTCAGCATCCTGAAATCCTATGGTTATCTTGGCGACGAGTTGATCATTGCGATCACCCGCATCTTCTACGTCGATCTGGACGCTCTCAACGAAGTTGTGGCTGAGGCCGCTTGAGGCCAATTGAGGTCTGCTGCAAGCCTGTCTGCTGCATTGCAGCATGAAAGCCTTGCTTTTTGCGCAGGTTTGGCCCATATGCGGCGGCATAGGCGCTTGAGCCGGGCTTACGGCTTTCTCCACGGGGAGACTGGTTGCGTCTGATTTCTCCCTTTCCGGCAATGGCTGGCGGGCGAAAAAGACCCGCGGCATGAGGCATGCGGGCACGACAGCGCAGCCGAGCGGACAGCGTCCGCCGCCTTGTCGTTTCACAAGAGATCGAGGCCGGTAGGTTGCGCCCTGCCGCCATTGATGTTTGCGGCGGATGTTCGTCGCATGAAAGAAGAAGATATTGACCAATGAAAACCAAGCGGAGCTGAACGGCTTCGCCAAACTCGGCATTTCGGGCGCGCTACTCAAGGCGACCATCGCGGCGGGCTTCACCGAGCCCAAGCCGATCCAGGTCGAGTCGATCCCGGCGCAGTTGGAAGGCCGCGACATCCTCGGCATCGCCCAGACCGGCTCCGGCAAGACCGCAGCCTTCGCGCTGCCGATCCTGTCCAAGATCATCGCGCTCGGCACCAAGCGCCGTCCGAAGACCGCACGTGCGCTGATCCTCGCGCCGACGCGCGAGCTCGCCGTGCAGATCGAGGACACCATCAAGGTGCTGGCCAAGGGCGCGCACATCTCGACCGCGCTGGTGCTCGGCGGCGTCTCGCGCTTCTCGCAGGTCAAGAAGATCGGCCCCGGCGTCGACGTTCTGATCGCCACCCCCGGCCGTCTGACCGACCTGGTGCGCGAGGGTGACGTGATCCTGGCCGACACGCAGTGGCTGGTGCTCGACGAAGCCGACCGCATGCTCGACATGGGCTTCATCAACGACGTCAAGCGCATCGCCAAGGCGACCGCCAAGTTCCGCCAGACCGCGCTGTTCTCGGCGACCATGCCGGCGGAGATTGCCGAACTGGCGCAGGGCCTGCTGCGCGATCCGGTGCGCGTCGAGGTTGCCCCGCAGGGCACGACGGCGGCTGAAATCCGCCAGAGCGTCGTGCTCGCCCGCACCAAGCAGAAGCGCAAGATCCTGTCGGACATGCTTGCCGACGAGACCATGCGCTCGGTGATCGTCTTCGCCCGCACCAAGCACGGTGCCGACCGCGTGACCCGCGATCTCGAGCGCGATGGCTTCGAAGCCGCGGTCATCCATGGCAACAAGTCGCAGAATGCCCGCCAGAAGGCCCTCAACGGCTTCCGTGACGGCTCGGTGCGCATCCTGGTCGCGACCGACATCGCCGCCCGCGGCATCGACGTTCCCGGCATCAGCCATGTGGTGAACTTCGACCTGCCCGACGAGGCCGAGAGCTACGTCCACCGCATCGGCCGCACCGGCCGCAACGGCGCCGACGGTATCGCCGTGACACTGGTCGACCCGAGCGAGAACTCCAAGCTCAAGCAGGTCGAGCGCATCATCCGCATGAAGCTGCCGGTCGACGCCGATCATCTCGGCCAGCCCGATCCACAGCGTCCTGCCGGCGAGCACCGCATGCCGCAGCCAGCCAATGACGATGCCGGCGAGCGTAGGCAGGGCCGTCCGAACGGCCAGCGCGGTCGCGGCAACGGTGGTAACGGCGGTGGCGGCAAGCCGCGCTTCGCCAAGGGTGGGGATCATGGCGCGCCGAAGGGCGACAAGCCGGAAGGCCGCAAGCCCTTCCGTGGCAAGCGCCGCGGCTTCGGCGGCGGCAAACCGAAGGCGCGCGCTGCCTGATCTGTGCAGTGGATCAGGGCGACCTGGTCCATTTGCCGCAACGGCATGAATGGGTTAGGGCGGTCGAGGCGGTGCCTCGGCCGCCTTTGCCATTTGGGGGGATCTGATGGCTGGGATCGCGACGCTTGCGCTCGCATACGTGCTGTCGCAGTTCTACCGTTCCTTCCTGGCGGTGCTGACACCGGCACTCACCGCTGAACTCGGGGCCACGAAGGCGCAGCTTTCCATGGCCTCGGGTGCGTTCTTCGTCACCTTTGCACTCGCACAGTTCGCAATCGGCGTTTCGCTCGACCGCTACGGCCCTCGGCGGACGGCGTCCATCCTGTTGCTGCTTGGGGGAGGCGGCGGCGCAATCCTGTTTTCGCTTGCGACCGCGCCGTGGATGGTGATTGCGGCCATGGGCCTGATCGGCCTCGGCTGCGCTCCGGTGCTCATGGCTTCCCTGTTCATCTTCGCCCGCACGTTCGAAACCGCGCGCTTTGCCGTGCTTGCCTCCTGGATGGTCGCTTTCGGCACGGCCGGAAATGTGATCGGCGCGGCACCGCTAGCCCAGGCCGCGGAAGCGTTGGGGTGGCGGACGGTGATGGGCATTCTCGGTGTCGTCACGGCAGCGGCCGCGTTGGCGATCCTGGCATTGGTCCGCGATCCGAAGGACCCCGACGGAATGGGCCAGGGAACTGCCGGCTTCGACGGTTACCGCGAACTCTTCCGGATGCGCGTGCTCTGGCCGATCATCCCGCTGACCGCGCTCAACTATGCCCCTGCAACCGGCATCCGCGGCCTCTGGTCCGGTCCGTACCTTGTGGACGTCTATGGTGCCGACTCACTCATGATCGGTCAGGTGACGTTCTTCATGGCGCTGGCCATGGTGGCTGGCGCCTTCGTGTACGGTCCGCTCGACACAGTGTTCCGTACGCGCAAATGGGTCGCCGTCGTGGGCAACAGTGTCGGAATGGCAGCCGTGCTGTTCCTTGCCCTCAACGTCGTCACCGACATTGCGACCGTAACGCTCGTCTTCATCATGATCGGACTGACGGGCGGCAGCTATGGGTTGCTGATGGCGCACGCCCGCGCCTTCCTGCCGCCGCACCTGATCGGACGCGGGGTCACCATGATGAACTTCTTTTCGATCGGCGGGGTAGGGGCCATGCAGTTTGCGACCGGGGGCGTGGTCACTGCATCAGCCGTTCCGGGGGATCCCTCGGCAGCATACTCGGCCCTGTTCTGGTTCTATGTCGCCACGCTTGGGGTAGCGATCATCATCTATCTCTGGTCGCGGGACGCAAGGCCCGAGCCGACGCCAGCCAAGGAGACTCAGTCGAAGGTCGAGCGACGCAGGTAGACCAGCGGCTCGGCCTTCCAGCGGGTCGAGGTGCGCAGTGCAAGCTCCCGCAGCGGACGGGGCAGCAGCGCCAGCAGCTTCATCAGCCATGTCAGGCGGCGCGGAAAGGTGACCTCGAAGCCGCCTGTACGGACCGCACGGCAAACCCGCTCTGCGGCTTTCTCGACCGGCATCATGGCCGGCATCGAAAAGGCGCTCTTCCGCGTCAGCGGCGTGTCGACGAAGCCCGGGTTGAGCACCTGCATGCGGATGTTCATCTTGTCGAAGTCGTATTTCAGGGCTTCGGCCATGATGTTGAGCGCCGCCTTGCTTGCACCGTAGGCTGCCGTCGTCGGCCAGCCAAAATAGGCGCTGATCGACCCCATGACGACGACATGGCCGCGGCCGCGCTGCCGCATGCGATCGACAATCGGAACAAGGCCATTGAGGACACCGAAGACGTTGACGGCGAAACTCAGGCGGAAAGCCTCGATGCGGAGGTCATCACCCGTGACCGGAACATAGGCGCCGGCATTGAAGATGGCGAGCACGATCGGGCCAGCCTGGTCCTCGATCGCGGCAACGGCGGCGGCCATGCCGGCTTCGTGCGTCACGTCGGAGGGAAATGCCATCACCCGGCCTGCCATCCCTTGCGTCTCCTCGACGAGGTCGTCGATCGGATCGTCCGGACGCACGGTCACGGCGACGGTGTAACCTTCCTTCGCCAGCATGCGGGCGACCGAACGGCCGATCCCGGTGCTTCCGCCGGTAATCCAAGCTACGCCATGTCGCGGATCGGCGCGGTATGTGCTCACGGCGCACCCTCCAACTGTCCCGGAATCTGATCTATCGGGGCTCAGACGCGATGGGAAGCTGGATTTCCACTGGTGCGCTGCTGTCCTCGACTTGGGATGCGACTGGTCCAGGCAAATTCTTGCCTTGAAAGGCAGGGCCCACATTTCTAGGGTTCGTCGGCGAAACAGGAAGGAATCTCCATGCATCGCTCGGTGATCGACGCCATCGGCAACACGCCGCTCATCCGCCTCAGGCGCGCCTCTGAGGAAACGGGCTGCGAGATTCTCGGCAAGGCCGAGTTCATGAATCCCGGCCAGTCGGTCAAGGATCGCGCCGGCCTCTTCATCATCCGCGACGCCGAGCAGCGCGGCCTGCTGCGGCCCGGGGGCGTGATCGTCGAGGGCACGGCGGGCAATACGGGCATTGGCCTTACGCTGGTGGCAAAGGCACTCGGCTATCGCACGGTGATCGTCATTCCCGACACACAAAGCCAAGAGAAGAAGGACGCCCTGCGGCTCCTGGGCGCCGAGCTGATCGAAGTGCCGGCAGTCCCGTACAAGAACCCGAACAACTACGTGAAGGTCTCCGGCCGGCTGGCCGAGCAACTGGCGAAGAGCGATCCGAACGGGGCGATCTGGGCCAACCAGTTCGACAATGTCGCCAACCGTGACGGCCACATCCGCACCACCGCGGAGGAAATCTGGCAGCAGACCGGCGGCAAGGTCGACGGGTTCGTCTCTGCCGTCGGCACCGGCGGCACGCTGGCCGGCGTAGGTGCCGGCCTCAAGTCCAAGAAAAAGGACGTCAAGATCGCGCTGGCCGACCCGCTCGGCGCCGCACTCTACAGCTTCTACACCAGCGGCGAACTCAAGTCCGAGGGCACCTCGATCACCGAAGGCATCGGCCAGGGCCGCATCACCGCCAATCTCGACGGCTTTACGCCCGACTTCTCCTATCAGGTCCCCGACGAGGAGGCGCTGCCCATCGTCTTCGACCTGGTGCAGGAAGAGGGCATCTGCCTCGGCGGTTCTTCAGGCATCAACATCGCCGGCGCGATCCGCCTGGCGCGTGACCTGGGACCCGGCCACACCATCGTGACGATCCTTGCCGACTACGGCACACGCTATCAGTCGAAGCTGTTCAATCCGGTCTTCCTGCGCGAGAAGAACCTCCCGATTCCAGGCTGGATGGAACGACAGCCCGACATATCCGTTCCGTTCGAGCAGGTGACGTAAGAATGGCGTATTCGACCCAGGCTGTCTTTCGGGACGACGCATATATGCGCGAGACCGAGGCTGAGGTGGTGGCGGTCAACGATCGCGGCGGAATCATTCTCGACAGGACGATCTTCTATGCCACGTCGGGCGGCCAGCCCGGCGACACGGGACGGTTGATGCGCGACGACGGCAGCATGATCGCTGTCGCTGCGACCATCACCGGAGAACATAAGGACGAGATCATCCATGTTCCGGCCCTGGAACAGGCAGTCCCGCAGATTGGCGAAAGGCTGAAGCTCGCCATCGACTGGCCACGCCGCCATCTGCTGATGCGCATGCACGCGGCCTGCCATCTGCTGACCGTGGTCTGCCCCTATCCGATCACCGGGGCGGCGGTCGGCGAGGAGGATTCGCGCGTTGACTTCGACATTCCGGATGCCGGTTTCAGCAAGGAAGAGGTGAGCGCGCAGCTGATGGACCTGGTTCGGGCGAATCACCCCATCTACACGCGCTGGATCTCGGAGGAGGAACTCGCCGCCAATCCGACGCTGGTGAAGTCGAAGAACGTCCGGCCTCCCGCGGGGACCGGAAAGATCCGGCTGGTCTGCATCGGCGACAACGCTTCGATCGACAGCCAGCCCTGCGGCGGCACCCATGTGTCCGGAACCGCCGAGATCGGTGAAATCCATATCGGCAAGATCGAGAAAAAGGGCCGCGAGAACCGGCGCTTCCGCATCCGCTTCGGCGCAATGCCGGCGAACTGAGTGAGAACCAAAATGGGCGAGAAAAGCGCGTTTGTCATAGATCCCGACTGGTTGGAGGAGCGGCTGGGAACGCCCGGCCTGTCGATAGTCGATGCGTCCTGGTACTTGCCGGCGCAGAAGCGCGATGCCCGCGCCGAGTATGACGCCGCCCACATTCCCGGCGCTGTGTTCTTCGATCAGGACCTCATCGCCGATCCGGATTCAGGTTTGCCTCACACCCTTCCGTCGGCGTCGCTCTTTGCCCGGCATGCTGGCTCCATGGGCATTTCGGCGGACGACACGATCGTGGTCTATGATGGCCCCGGGTTTCAGGCGGCCCCCAGGGTCTGGTGGATGTTCCGCATCATGGGCGTGTTCCAGGTGTTCGTCCTCGATGGCGGATTCGACCGCTGGAAGGCAGCCGGGCGGCCGGTGACGGCCGAACCGACCAAGACCGCACCTGGCGTATTCCACGTGGATTTCGATGCCTCGAAGGTCGTTCCGCTCGCCGAAATGCGCAAGATCGTCGACACCGGCAGCGCCCAGGTCGCCGATGCGCGGGCCGCCGGCCGCTTCCAGGGCATCGATCCCGAGCCGCGGCAGGGATTGCGCTCGGGCCACATGCCGGGTGCCAGGAACGTGCCGTCCTCGACCCTATCCGAGAATGGCGAATTGCTGCCGCTCGACCGGCTGCGCGCCACGTTGGAAGCCTCCGGCCTCGATTTGTCGAAGCCCGTGGTCACCTCCTGCGGCTCGGGCGTGACCGCTGCCGTCATTACGCTCGCGCTGCAGTCGCTCGGCCATGGCGACAATCGCCTCTATGACGGGTCGTGGAGCGAGTGGGGCAGCCTGTCCGATACCCCGGTTGTGAAGGGGAAAGCATAAGGCATGCCCGCGGACCGCAACGAGATCATCCCGGTCACGGTGACCTTCCTCGAAATGCACAACCCGCCGGCGCATACCCCGCCGCTGCCGGTCAACCGGCAGATCGCGCTGTTGAGGACGCGCGAAATCCCGCTGCATTTCTATCGCTACCTCGCGGACCGCGTCGGCCGCAAATGGCACTGGGTCAACATCCTGCGGCTCGACGACGCCGAACTGGCGGCCGGGCTGCATCGGGAGGACCGCGACATCCGCGTGCTCTATCTCGACGGCGCGCCGGCCGGCTTCTTCGATCTCAAGCCGCATCTGCCCGAAGAGGTGGAACTCGCCTATTTCGGCATGATGGACCATGCGATGGGGCAGGGCATCGGGCGCTGGTTCCTTGGGGCCGCGGTCGCCGCGGCATGGTCGTACAGGCCGGCAAAGGTGACGGTCCAGACCTGCACGCTCGATCATCCGGCGGCACTGCCACTGTATCAGAAGATGGGTTTTTCCCCTGTCGCCCAGAAGACGGAGACTGTTCGGA
The DNA here is from genome assembly GCA_001724355.1 of Mesorhizobium sp. SCN 65-20. Taxonomy (GTDB): domain Bacteria; phylum Pseudomonadota; class Alphaproteobacteria; order Rhizobiales; family Rhizobiaceae; genus Aminobacter. The sequence continues at coordinate 29,701 of MEEF01000013.1, forward strand.
CGATGACTTTCGCCGAACGCTCGGCAAGTGTAATGCGCGAGTAAATCCCCCAACCCAGGCTGAACTCACCGTTCATCGCGTCTTCAGATTGCTTGAGGCATTTTCCCGGCCATCAGGTTCGACCGCGAGGTCGAATGAAAGGAGAATGCAGATGCTGAACCGCCGTACCCTTGCCGCCGCGCTGATCGCAGTGCTGGCCGCGCCCTCGATCGCCGCAGCGCAGGCGACCACGCCGTCCGCCGCACAGATCGAGCGCCAGCTCCAGGCGGCTCCGTCGGCCAGGCTCCAGCCGAACCAGCGCGTGACGGTGCGCGAGTTCAAGCGCCGTCCCGACCTTCGCCGCATGGCGCCCTCCATCGACATCCAGTCGATCAACTTCGCCTTCGGCTCGTCGGAGATCCCTTACTCGCAATATGGCAAGGTCGAGAACATCGCCAATGCGCTCGACCGTATCCTGCGCCGCAATCCGGATGCCCGGGTGCTGATCGAGGGGCATACGGACGCGGTGGGGTCCTTCGCCGCCAACCAGGCGCTGTCCGAGCGCCGCGCGGCGTCGCTCAGGCAGACATTGGTGCGCGAGTTCGGCATTCCGCGCTATGCCCTGGAGACGGTGGGCTATGGCGAGGAATTCCTGCTGGTGCCGACCCCTAACGAGAACTGGCGCAACCGGCGCGTCACGCTGCGTCGCTTCGACGACTTCATCCGCTGACGTTCCCAAATCGGCGCCATTTGCCCAAGCCCGGCTTGCAAGAGCCGGGCTTTCTTTATACTATTCGCGCTTGTATACAGTATACCAAAATGGAGGGCGGAGAATGGCAATCAAGGTCGTGATGGCCGGCGCCACCGGCTGGGTCGGCAAGGCGTTGGTTCCGGCCATACTGGCGCAGCAGGACATGCAACTCGTCGGGGCGGTTGCGCGCCGGGCGGTGGGCCAGGACGCTGGGGAGGCGACCGGGCAACAGCCGGCCGGCGTGAGCATCAGCGCTTCACTTTCCGATGCGCTGGGCGCTCCTTCGGACGTGGTGGTCGACTACACCAAGCCCGTGGCGGTCAAGGACCATGCCATGCTGGCCATTTCCCGCGGCCGGCACGTGGTGATCGGCACCTCCGGCCTCCGCGTCGCCGACTACAGGGAGATCAATGCGGCTGCACGGGCCAACGGCGTTGGCGTCGTTGCCGCCGGCAACTACTCGATCACCGCGACCTTGATGAAGAAGTTCGCGCTCATGGCGGCCCAGTACGTCCCGGATGTCGAGATCATCGACTATGCCAGCGCCAGGAAGCCGGACGCTCCTTCCGGCACCGCGCTCGAACTCGCCGAGACGCTGTCGGAAATCCGCGGCGCTCCGACGGCGCTGCCGACGTCGGAGGTGTTCGGGCATCCGGAGGCAAGGGGCGCGACCCTGGGCGAGGGGACCGCGGTGCAGGTCCATTCGCTGCGCCTGCCGTCCTTTCAACTGTCGTGCGAAGCCGTCTTCGGCCTGCCCGAGGAGCGGCTGACCATCCGTCATGACGCGGGCACCTCGGCCATACCCTATGTGGCAGGCACGCTGCTGGCCATCCGGCGGGTGCGCGAGTTCACGGGCCTCGTGCGTGTTCTAGATGCGCTGATGGACGAAACTCTTTCCGTGTAGCAAATCGGGTGGGCGCGGCCCCGCGCCCGGCCTAGACTCTGGCAATCACGTAACGAGGATTGCCGTCATGACCATCAAATTCAAGGCACTGCCGACCGAGCAGGTGCGAGCGCTCCAGCATGGGTCGCCGGATGCCTATGGAATGGTGCCCGAACGCCAGATTTCCGACGGCGACGGAGTGCCCTGCCGTCATTGCCTGACCAACGTCGCTGCCGGCGAGCCCTACCTCGTGCTCGCCTATCGTCCGTTCCCCGAGCTCCAGCCCTATGCCGAGACGGGGCCAATCTTCCTGCATGCCGACGAGTGCGAGCGCGCCGCAGAAACCGCCGAACTGCCGCAGCTGTTTACCAAGACCCGCGACTACATTTTGCGCGGCTACGGACCGGACGACCGCATCGTCTACGGAACCGGCGCGGTTACGCCGACGCCGGAGATCGCCGACAGGGCGTCGGCCCTGCTGGCGAGGCCGGATGTGGCTTACGTGCACATGCGCTCGGCGAAGAACAACTGCTACCAGTGCCGGATCGAACTGTAGCAGCCGTCAGCTTTCCTCTGGGGCCCTACAAGTTCACGAAAAAGCCCGCCGCATTGCGACGGGCGTTGTGCTAGTGGCTGCTGGAGGCGACTCAGGCTGCCAGCGCCGCCTTGGCTTCCGTCATCTCGTAGCCAAGCGCCTCGGCGACCGCGCGGTTGGTGATGCGGCCGCGGTGGACGTTCAGTCCGTTGCGCAGATGCGGCTCGTCCGTCAGCGCCGTCAGGCCGCGATCGGCGAGGGCAAGGCCATAGTGCAGTGTCGCGTTGTTCAGGGCCTGGGCGGACGTGATCGGCACCGCGCCCGGCATGTTGGCAACGCAATAGTGGATGATGCCGTCGACCTCGTAGGTCGGATCGGCATGGGTCGTGGCACGCGAGGTTTCGAAGCAGCCGCCCTGGTCGATGGCGACGTCGACCAGCACGGCACCCTTCTTCATGCCGGTCAGCATTTCGCGGCTGACCAGCTTGGGCGCCGCGGCACCGGGGATCAGCACCGCGCCGACCACGATGTCGGCGGAGAAGCATTCTTCCTCGAGCGCCTCGACGGTGGAATAGCGCGTGTGCACGCGGCCGCCGAAGATGTCGTCGAGCTGCCGCAGCCGCGGGATCGAGCGGTCGATGATGGAGACGTCGGCGCCCAGGCCGGCCGCCATGCGCGCAGCGTGCAGGCCGACCACGCCGCCGCCGATCACTGCAACCTTGCCCGGAAGCACGCCCGGCACGCCGCCGAGCAATATGCCGCGGCCGCCATTGGCCTTCTGCAGAGCGGTGGCGCCCGCCTGGATCGCGAGGCGTCCCGCGACTTCCGACATGGGGGCGAGAAGGGGCAAGCCACCGCGGTCGTCGGTAACCGTCTCGTAGGCGACGGCCGTGACCCCGGATGCGAGCAGGCCCCTGGTCTGCTCCGGATCGGGCGCGAGGTGGAGGTAGGTGTAGAGGATCTGGTCCCCGCGCAATTGCGCCCACTCGTTGGGTTGCGGCTCCTTGACCTTCACGATCATGTCGGAGCGGGTGAAGACCTCCTCCGCCGACCGTGCGATATGGGCGCCGGCTGAACGATAGGCGTTATCGTCGGCGCCTATGCCGGCCCCGGCGCCGGTCTCCACCAGCACTTCGTGGCCGTGCGCGACGTACTCGCGCACCGAGCCGGGCGTAAGACCAACGCGATACTCGTGGTTCTTGATTTCCTTCGGACAACCGACACGCATGTTCAAGCTCCTCCGCGGCCGTTTCGGCCATTGTTCCCTATGACGAAGTCAATCACGAATCGTTCCGAAGATGTTTGCGAAGAAGGTTGCCTGCCTGCCTGCACTTCGATATTTCTTGCGCGATAGTGCGAATTGATCGAAGGAAATTCGACATATGCCGCTGGACAGGATCGATATCGCCATTCTCGACGCGCTTCAGAAGGATGGGCGGATGCCCAACGCGGCGCTCGCCGAGAAGGTCGGCCTGTCGCAGTCGGCCTGTTCGCGCCGGCTCGACAACCTCGAGAAGTCCGGCATCATCAGCGGCTATCATGCCCGCCTGTCGAATGCTGCGCTCGGCCATCAGATGACGGTGATCGTCCACATATCCCTGTCAGGGCAGTTCGAAAAGACGCTGACCGAGTTTGAAATTGCCGTGAAGCGATGCCCCAACGTGCTGTCCTGCCATCTGATGTCGGGCGAATACGACTACATCCTGCGCATCGCCGCGCGCGACCTGCCGGACTACGAGCGCATCCACAAGGAATGGCTCTCGGCGATGCCGCATGTGACCAAGATAAACTCGTCCTTTGCCTTGCGCGAAGTGGTCGACCGTACGGCAATGGGGATGCGGCCGGAACTGGCCTGAGGTCGATGCCGCGACGGAGCAGCCGCAGACAGACGGTTTGGCGTATCGCGGTGGACCAACGCAATCCGTCTGGCTTGTCGCGACGTTGTCATTTGTGGCTGCTGGACTCCCGCGAGATTTAGCGCAAGATTTGGCCGCTCGGATGCCGGCTAAATACTGTCAGTTCATTTCGCGGAGAATGAAAATGTCCAGCATGCTTCACCCGATTTCTCGTCGTTCCTTCCTCGCCGGCTCTGCCGCGGCGGGCGCGCTCGTCGTGCTGCACCCGTTCTCAGTCCGCGCGCAGGCCAACCAGGCGCATCTGCGCATCATGGAAACGACGGACCTTCACGTCCACGTCTTCCCTTATGATTACTATGCCGACAAGCCCAACGACACGATGGGCGTTGCCCGCACGGCCTCGATCATCGACGCCATTGGGGCGGAGGCAACCAACTCCATCCTGGTCGACAATGGCGACTTCCTGCAGGGCAACCCGATGGGCGACTACATGGCCTATCAGCGCGGCCTGAAGGACGGCGATGTGCATCCGATAATCAAGGCGATGAACACGCTTGGCTACGACTGCTCCACCTTGGGCAACCACGAGTTCAACTACGGCCTCGACTACATGTTCAAGGTACTTTCCGGGGCGGACTTCCCCTTCGTCTGCGCCAATCTCACCAAGGGCCAACTGGCAGGCGATGCAACCAAGGACGAACTTTTCCTGAAGCCCTATGTCATCCTTGACAAGACGGTGAAGGACGGCACGGGCGCCGAGCATCCGATCCGCGTCGGACTTATCGGCTTCGTTCCGCCACAGGTGATGACCTGGGATTCCAAGCACCTCAACGGCAAGGCGATGACACGTGACATCGTCAAGACCGCGCAGGCCTGGGTGCCGCAGATGAGGGAGGAGGGCGCCGATATCGTCGTCGCCCTGTCGCATTCCGGAATGGGCACGCCCGAATATGGCGAGAACCTCGAGAACGCTTCCATCCTGCTAGCCGGCGTCGATGGCATCGACGCGATCGTCACCGGCCACAGCCACCTCGACTTCCCTGGCCCGAAGTTCGACGGCATGGCCGGCGTGGACAACGCCAAGGGCACCATCAACGGAAAGCCGGGCGTCATGGGCGGGTTCTGGGGATCGCATCTCGGACTGATCGACCTGATGCTCGAACGCGACGGCAACGCCTGGCGCGTGGTGAGTTCGACCAGCGAGGCGCGGCCGATCTTCAAGCGCGAAGACAGGAAGGTGGTGCCGATCGTCGAAAGCAAGGCTGCCGTCGAAGAGGCCGTCAGGGAGGAGCACGAAGCGACGCTCGCCTATGTGCGCACGCCCGTCGGCAAGACCTCGGCGCCGCTCTATTCCTACTTCGCTTTGGTGGCCGACGATCCGTCGGTACAGATCGTGAGCCAGGCCCAGATCTGGTACATCAAGGACATGCTGAAGGACACGGAGCATAAGGACCTGCCGGTGCTTTCGGCGGCAGCACCGTTCAAGTCCGGCGGCCGAGGCGGTCCCGACTACTACACTGACGTCCCGGCCGGCGACGTCGCGATCAAGAACGTCGCGGACCTCTATCTCTATCCCAACACCGTGCAGGCCGTGGCGATCACCGGTGCCCAGGTCAAGGAATGGCTCGAAATGTCGGCGGGCATCTTCAAGCAGGTCGAGCCCCGCAAGGCCGACCAGGAACTGATCAACGCGGATTTCCCGTCCTACAACTTCGACGTCGTCGATGGCGTGACCTACAGGATCGACCTGTCGCAGCCGCCGAAATACGATCCCAAGGGTGCGGTCCTGAATGCAGGGTCCAACCGCATTACGGAGTTGATGTTCGACGGGAAACCCATTGATCCGGCAGCAAAATTCGTTGTTGCCACGAACAATTACCGCGCCGGCGGCGGGGGCAATTTCCCGGAAATCAACGGTTCCAAGGTCATCTTCGAGGCGCCTGACACCAACCGCGACGTGATCGTGCGCTACATCGTCGAGCAGGGGACTATCAATCCATCGGCGGACTCGAACTGGTCGTTCGCGCCTGTCGAAGGTGCATCGGTGATCTTCGAGACGGGCCCCAGGGCCAAGGAGCACATTGCCGAGGTCAAGGCGGTCAAGATCGAGGCGGCCGGCGACGGCGCGGAAGGTTTTGCCAAGTACCGCATCACGCTCTGACCTGTCCGAGCGGATGCAGGGCGGGCCGGCCAAGGCGCCCGCCTTGCTTCGCGGCAACTGCATCAGTCAGTCGCGGCTTTCGAGCAGCGGCATGAGCTGGTCGACCGCGTCGGTCGATATGCCTCCGGAATAGCCGGCGGGCAGCCCGCGGATCAGAGCGGGATCGTCGAGACCCTCGGAGAAGCCGCCGCCTGTATAGGGACCGAGGAGGAAGACCCTGGTGCCGACGCTATCCATCCTGTCGAGGAAGCGGTTCGGCCAACCCCAGAGCCAGGGCGCAAGGTTGATGGGCACCAGCAACGTTGTGTTCCGGCAGTCCTCGGGCACATAGCCGCTCCAACCCAATGTCTCGTAGCGCAGCAGGCACCGTGTCAGGGACTGTTTGGACAGCGACCGCGCCTCGGGAAGCGCCTGCTTGATGGCTTGTAAGGGCTTGTCGCCGCCCACGACGGTCAGGGCGGCGCGGCGCTCATCCGGTAGTGCCGACAGGAGGGCGGCGAGTGCCTCGCCTTCCTTCGGATCGTTGCTCTTGACGTTGATGTGGAAGCGCTCGTCCGGAAACCGTTCAAGTACCTCGCCAAGCGAAGGCATCAGGCCGATGCCCTGTCCCCGGAACGGGAACGTCTTGCCGCCATCGGCCGTGTAGCCATGTCTGACGTCGAGTTTCTTGAGCTCCGCCATCGAGAATGCCCGAGTTTCGCCTTTGCCGTCCGTTCGGCAATCGAGCGTCCAGTCGTGGAACACGGCGAACTGGCCGTCCGTCGTCGGGTGCACGTCGAGTTCGAGAACGTCCGCGCCAAGCGAGAACGCCGCCTCCATCGAGCGTATCGTGTTCTCCAGATAGTCGTGGCTCGGCGGCAGCATCCTTGAGGCGGTGCAGGTATCGCCGGTCAGGCCGGTGCGGTCATAGTCCTGCGCCAGCCCGCGATGGGCAAGGACGACCGGCGAGCCAGCCGGCCGTTGCGAAAGCAGTGAGGTGTTGTTGGCGTAAAGCGCAGCCGCCACGGCAGCCGCCGACAACAGTATGACGTTCCGCTTCCGCATGGTTTCGTGCCCCCAGCAATCGGATGGGAAGCATCAGAAATGTGCGATCGGGCGTTTTCGCGGCCCGAAAGCGGCAACGGCGAGGCTAGACGACGAATTGTCGAAGTCGGGTCAAGTAGTTTCAGGAGCTAGGCCTTGTACACCACTTGCCTGACGTCGATGTACTCGGCCCGAAATCCTGCCTCGCAGTAGTGGAGATAGAATTCCCAGAGCTTCTTGAAGCGGTCGTCGAAGCCGAGCGGGACGATTCGCTCCCACGACGCCCGGAACCGCGCCCGCCACTCGGCCAGCGTCCGGGCGTAGTCCTGCGGGAAGACGCGCTCGCGCAGGTAGTCGAGCCCTTGGTCGGCGCCGAGCGATTTGAGCAGGCTGGGCGTCGGCAGCATTCCGCCGGGAAAGACGTAGCGCTGGATGAAGTCCGGGCGCTTGCGATAGAGCGGGTAGGCGTCTTCGTTGATGGTGATGATCTGCAGCCCGGCCGTGCCGCCGGAGGGAAGGCACTGCTTCATCTTGGAGAAGAACGCCGGCCAGTGCTTTTCGCCGACGGCCTCGAACATTTCGATCGACGCGATTCGATCGTAGCGGCCTGCCTCGTCACGATAGTCCTGGAGCTTGAAGTCGACCTTGTCGGCAAGCGCTGCCTGCTGGATGCGCCGGCTGGCAAATTCGAACTGCTCGCGGCTGATGGTGAGGCCAGTGACGCGGCAGCCGATCTCGCGCGCGGCGAACTCGGCAAAGCCACCCCAGCCGCAGCCGATCTCGAGCACATGGTCATGCGGGCCGATCCCGGTGTCGCGGGCGAGGGCGCGGTACTTTTCCGCCTGCGCGCCGGCGAGGTCGTTGGCGCCGGTCGCATAGAGCCCGGAGGAATAGGTCATGCTCGGATCGAGCCAGTGGCTGTAGAAAGTATTGCCGAGATCGTAGTGGGCGGCGATGTTGCGTTTCGAGCCGGTTCGCGTGTTGTCGTTGAGCCAGTGGCGGATGCGCTGCACCGCCGTCAGGAACCAGTTGGCGCCGCCGGCCATGCGTTCGCCCGCCTCGGTGTTGACCACGAACAGTTCGAGGAAGCTCGTCACGTCGGGGCTATCCCAGTCGCCGTCCATGTAAGATTCGGCAAGACCGATCGTGCCCCCGCTGAAAGCCCGTGCCGGCAGGTTCCAGTTGTGCAGGACAATCTCGGCCTCGGGGCCGGGCGCCCTGCCGCCGACGAGGACGGTACGCCCATCCGGCATTTTTACCTTGAGCGTCCCCTTGGGCAGATGCAGCGCCGCCGACAGCGCCAGGCGCACGCGTGCGGGCAGCCCTCTGGCGAATTCGGCAAGGTTGCTTTCGTTCAACCTCGTCACGCCGTTGCGCACGGAATTGTCGGATATGTTCTGGGCCATCGCGACGTCCCAAATCTTGTGCCCGCCTCGAAGGGCACCAGTTCCAAGCTCTCCCACCCATCGCTTGAGCCGGCGCCGACGGCCACGATAGACTTGGCGCAACCACCAAGCCTTCCAAGCGATTGGTGAATCCCTAGCCGATCATCTTCAGCAATTCGGCGAACGACAAGAGGCATTTGGCAACTGCTGATGTGCCAGATGAAAACGGGCGCGGCGCGCGGCCTCGCTTAGTTGAGTTGATGCTGATGGACAGTTCACGGGGGCCGAAGCGCGAGCTAGGATCGCACCGTCGGTCGTGCGATGGGGGCAGTCGAGTGCGCTACGTTATCGTGATCATGAGCATCACCCTGTTTCTGCTTTGGGACCTGCTCTACAACGGCGGCAACGCCATCGGATCTACCGTCCTCGAGGTGCATCGCGTGGCGCGGTTGCTGACCGGCTGATTGTCGGCCAACGCGCCACTCCGTTCTGTCGCATTGACGCGGGCGTGATCCCGACCGAAAAGGCGCCAGCACAGACAAAAGGAGGAGTCGCGCGTGATCCGGCACATCGTTTTCTTCAGTGCGCGGCGCAAAGAGGACGTCGAGGCGATCCGCCAGGAATTGTCGGCCCTCGGACGCATCCCGCATTCCGCCCACTTCGAGGTGACGGTCAATACCAAGGTCGATCCGATGTGCGACCAGATCGACCTCGTCGTCTATGCGGAGTTCGCCGACCTCGACGCTCTCGCGGCATACAAGGCCCATCCGATCTACGACCAGACGACCTTGCGCGTGCGCCCCATGCGCGAGTTGCGTTACTCGGCCGACGTGGTCGCCGAGCAGTAGATTTGGCAACCCTGTCTGAGGCGAGGGATCAGGCGCGCTTGGCGCGGCCCCGTGGCTTGGCAGCCGCTGCCGCCTTGCGGCCGAGGCCAAGCGTGCGCGCGAGTTCGGAGCGCGCGGCCGCGTAGTTCGGTGCGACCATCGGATAGTCCGCGGGCAGGCCCCACTTGGCTCGGTATTCGTCCGGCGTGAGGCCGAAGTGGACGGAGAGGTGCCGCTTCAGCGACTTGAACTTCTTTCCGTCTTCCAGGCAGACGATGTAGTCGGGATGCACCGAGCGTTTCGGGTTTACAGCGGGCTGCTGCGCTTCGACCGGTTCGTCGGCCGGCTTGCCGAGCGATACGATCGAACCGTTGACGCTGGCGATGAGGTCGGCGAGGCCGGAGGTCGGGACTTTGTTGTTTTCGACATAGGCGCTGACGATGTGCGCGGTCAGTCCGAGAACGTCGATCTTGCTGTCGGTGGTCATTGGCAGAAACCCCAGGGCAGTATCAGAGAAAATATGAGTCTATCCGACGGATGAACGTATATCGGTCGAAACCGCTCCGCACGGCAAGCAAAAATAACTCAAATTGCAGTGACGCCGGCCTGCTGTGAGCAGGCCGGCGTCTCTATATTAGTATATTAGAAGAAACCCTTGCGCTGCCACCAGCCTGCCTTCTTCGGCTTTGCCTCGGAAGTGGCGTCAGCATCGCCTTCAACTACCGAAGTGACGACCGGCTTGGCCGGAACAGCTACTTGCTCCTCGACCGCTTCAGCGACCATCACGACTTCATCGACCGGGGCTGCCGCCGTCTTGCGACGCGAAGCACGCGGCTTCGCCGCCTTCTTGGCAGACTCGGCCTCGGGCTGTTCGGTAGCAGGGGCAAGCGCCTCTTCGGCAACCGTCTCTGCGGTCTCTTCAGCTGCCTTCTTGGCCTTGGTGGAACGGCGTGGCTTCTTCGGCTTGGCTTCAGCCACAGGTTCTTCCGCAGGCGTCGGCTCGACCGGGACCTCGACGGCAGCCTCAAGCTCGACGGCAGGCGCGGCTTCCACTGCTTCCGCGGCAGCTACCTCGTCTGCTACCTCGTTTGCTTCCGCATCAGCCGCCTCTTCGCCGTCCTTGCGGTTGCGCTTGCCGCCGCGCTTGCCGCGCCGGCGCTTCTTGGCGGCAGCGTCGTCAGTTGCTGCAGCCTCTGCTGCGACCGGCTCGGACACAACCTCTTCGCTCGCGCCTTCGCTGGCTTCGCCCTCGGCGGACTCTTCCGCCTCTGCGGCTACCGCTTCGCCTTCCACGGGCGCCCCATGTTCGCGATCGCGACCGCCACGGCGGCGGCGGCGCCTGCGGCGCTTGCGATCGTGCTTGTCGTCACCTTCGCTCGCCGCATGCTGCTGCCTCGAAGACGGGGCTTCGGCGGTGTCGGCGACCTCTTCGTCTTCCTCGACGACGATGTCTTCCTCGACCTCCTCGGGCTCGGCATAGGCCGGCGCCTGGACGGGCAGGGTGGGAGCGACAGGCTTTTCGGCGACGGCGCCACGGAAGATGGCGTAGTGCTGCGCACCGACCGAATCGTCCGCCTCGATGGTGATCGTCAGGCCGAAACGCTGCTCAAGTTCGACCAGCGTTGCGCGCTTGTGATTGAGCACATAGAGCGCGGTCGCGACGGGCGTCTTGACGGTGATGTGGTTGCGCGCATCCTTGAGTAGGAATTCCTCGATCGCGCGGACGACGAGCAGCGCCACCGAAGAATCCGAACGAACATGACCGGTGCCGCCGCAGGTCGGGCAGGGCTTCATGGTCGATTCGAGCACGCTGGCGCGGATGCGCTGGCGCGACATTTCCATCAGGCCGAAATGCGAGATCCGGCCGACCTGGATGCGGGCGCGGTCGTTCTTCAGGCAGTCCTTGAGCTTCTTCTCGACCGCACGGTTGTTGCGGTTCTCCTCCATGTCGATGAAGTCGATGACGATCAGGCCCGCAAGGTCGCGCAGCCTGAGCTGGCGCGCGACTTCCTCGGCCGCCTCCAGGTTGGTCTGGAGTGCGGTGTCCTCGATCGAATGCTCCTTGGTGGACCGGCCCGAGTTCACGTCGATGGAAACCAGGGCTTCCGTCTGGTTGATGATGATGTAGCCGCCGGACTTCAGCGTCACCTGCGGCTGCAGCATCTTGTCGAGCTGCGCCTCGATGCCGTTGCGGGCGAAGATCGGCGTGCTGTCGCGGTAGGGCTGGACCGCCTTGGCATGGCTCGGCATGAGCATGCGCATGAAGTCCTTGGCCTCGCGATAGCCGTCCTCGCCGGAGACGAGGATCTCGTCGATCTCCTTGTTGTAGAGATCGCGCACCGAACGCTTGATGAGGCTGCCTTCCTCGTAGACGAGTGCTGGAGCGGACGACTGCAGCGTCAGCGACCGCACATTCTCCCACAGGCGCATCAGATATTCGTAGTCGCGCTTGATCTCGGCCTTGGTGCGGCTTTCGCCGGCCGTGCGCAGGATCACGCCCATGCCCTTCGGCACTTCGAGATCCGCCACGACTTCCTTCAGGCGCTTGCGATCCTGGGCGTTGGTGATCTTGCGCGAGATGCCACCACCGCGGGCGGTGTTGGGCATGAGCACGGAGTAGCGGCCGGCCAGCGACAGGTAGGTCGTCAGCGCAGCACCCTTGTTGCCGCGCTCTTCTTTGACCACCTGCACCAGCAGGATCTGGCGGCGCTTGATGACTTCCTGGATCTTGTAGTGGCGGCGCACCGGCTTGCGACGGTCGCGGGCCTCTTCGATCGCGTCTTCGGCGCCGACCGACTCGATCTCGTGGTCCTCGTGATGATCGGAGTGGACCTCCTCGATCACGCCGCCATTGTCGTTCTCCGTGACGGTCGGCTCGGGCGCCTTCTCGGAAATGACGTCGGCGTCGACCGACGCGGCGATGGAGCCGGGCTCGCGTTCGCTCGTCTCGTCGTCGTTTGCGGCCTCGACGTGCTGTTCCGTAGCAACCTCTTCCGCAGCCTGGCTACCAGCCTCGGTTGCGTCTTCGGCAGTCGCCGATTCGGTGTCTTCGCCGGAGGGCGCGGCATTCTCGTCGTCGGCCGAAGCCTCCGACTTGTGGTCGTCGCCGCTTTTTCCACGGTTTTTTCCACCACGACGGCGACGCCGGCCGCGGTTGCGGTCCTGGCGCTCCTCACCGTTCTCCTCGTCCTCATCCTCGTCTTCGGCCTCTTCGGCCTCGGCGCGCAGCAGGGCCTGCCTGTCGGCGACGGGGATCTGGTAGTAGTCGGGATGGATTTCGCTGAAGGCCAGGAAGCCGTGACGGTTCCCGCCATACTCGACGAAGGCAGCCTGCAGGGACGGTTCGACCCGCGTCACGCGGGCGAGGTAGATGTTTCCTTTGAGCTGCTTCTTGTCCTGTGATTCGAAATCGAATTCTTCAATACGGTTACCGCGAACTACGACAACCCGTGTTTCCTCCGGGTGGGAGGCGTCTATCAGCATCTTGTTGGGCATTATTTGGTTTCCCGCCGGCAACTGTCAGCCGCGGCCGGCGGGGAAGTGTCCGCCGCCGTGGAACCGCTGACATAGGGGTGCCGGGTAATTTTGCGTCCGCCGGCCGCAGCCAAGGCGCCATGGCGGTGCCGCCCGCAGCCGGGATGGCGCGGTACGTTGCGGACCTGTCCATGATTTCGCCTGTGGCCAATGCGTGACCTCGCGGAACCTTGTTTTCAACCTAAGCCCGGAGAACCGGACCAGCTACTTTGCTCCTACAGAGCCGGCGCGGAACAAAGTCCGGCCGTTTTCTTTCACGCAGTTGACGGCCCCGCCACGGGCCGATGACTGCGAAATTCGACGCGATCACCGAGATCTTATCTCTGTTGCCAGTCGGGCCATCGCTCGTCGCGGGGTTCCCTAGCGGAAGGCGCTAAGGGCGCGGGCCCTGGATTGCAGTGATCCAATGTCGCTTTTATGATTTGGCGGGGTTCATGGCAACCCCGATTTCCGATGCCGGCAAAGGCCGAGAGTGCAACCTGAGGGGGTGGTCACGAAAAGGCTTGATTAACCTTCTCTGGTTACCAGTCATTAATCGAATGGGTCGCGTATTCGGCCCGCAGCAAGGAGGCCGCCTCCAGCTGTAAATCCAGGAGCGTCACGTTACACATGGGTGCTGCGGCATTGACCGGCAAGAGCTTCCGGGCCAGCAATGGTCGCGTGACGGGCATGTTCCGCGCCGTTCTTGCGCTGCTCACTTTCATTGTCGTGTTCGCTGGCATTGAATGTCGTCCGGCATGCGCCGCCGACCAGGTGAAGGCGCTCGACTACAAGATGGCCGGCGACGCCAAGCGCGTGCGCATCGTCATGAATTTCGACAATGAGCCGGAGCCCAAGTGGTTCCTGCTTCGGGCGCCGCACCGCTTCGTCATCGACCTGCCTGGCTCGTCGCTGGCGCTCAAGGCCGAGGACCTTGCGCCGCGCGGCCTCGTCAAGAGCGTGCGCTACGGCGCGTCGGGCGAGGGCGATTCTCGGTTGATCGTGACGGCAAAGGGGCCGTTCAACGTCGAGAAGGTCGACATCCTCGCCAACGAGGAGGGCAACGGCTATCGCCTCGTTGCCGATCTGGTCGCGGCGACAGAACGCGATTTCGAGGCAGCACTTGCCGTCCAGTCCGAGACGACCGCTTCCACCACGACGACCAAGACGGACCGGCTCGATGCTGTTCCCGCGAACAGGCCGTTCACGATCGTGATCGATCCTGGCCATGGCGGCGTCGATGGCGGCGCGGAGGGCCTCAACGGAACGGTGGAGAAGGAGATTACGCTCGCCTTCTCCAAGGAATTGAAGACCAAGCTCGAAGCCAACAGCACCTACAAGGTCTATCTGACGCGCGAGGACGACCAGTTCCTCCGATTGGACGATCGCGTTCGCATGGCCCGTCAGCACACGGCAGACCTGTTCATTTCGGTTCACGCCGACACGATCCGGCTCAAGGGTATCCGTGGCGCGACCGTCTACACGGTTTCGGACAAGGCGTCGGACGCCGAGGCACAGGCGCTCGCCGATCGCGAAAACCTCTCGGATCAGTTGGCCGGGGTCGCTGTGGTCGAGGAAAACCATGAGGTTTCCGACATCCTGGTCGACCTGATCAAGCGCGAGACGCACGGCTTTTCGACCCGTTTTGCCCGCTCGTTGGTGGAAGAGCTTTCTCCGACGGTGGGTATGATCAACAATCCGCACAGGTCGGCAGGATTCCGCGTTCTCAAGGCCCCGGACGTCCCCTCGGTGCTCGTAGAACTGGGCTACCTGTCCAACGCCAAGGACGAGGAACAGCTGCGCAGCGCCGATTGGCGCGAGAAGGCCGCCACGAGCATCGCCAAGGCCGTCGCCGCTTTCGTGGCCGAGCGCCGCGCGGCCGGAGGTTGAGCCATCCGGTTCTGGGTTGGCGGCCCACGCCGTTGCTCCCCTGCAACTTTGCGTGACGGGGACGGCTGTTTCGTCCGAAATCTTTGCCTGTCTTGGAATGTTGCCGTATTTTGCCCACAACCTCGCGACATGGGTGACCGATTGCGGAACGGGACGGGCTCCTGCAGCTTGCGGTGATGGCGGGTTGGTTTAGGGAATCCCCGAACCTTGTACTGGAGCGGGCATGATTCGTCTTATCGGCTATTTCTTCGGCATCGGCACGACGCTTGCGCTGATCGTCGCGGCGGGCGTGGCGATCTACATCGGCCAGTTGACCAAGGAACTCCCCGACTACGAGGTCCTGGCCAAGTACGAGCCGCCGGTAACCACCCGCATCCATGCTTCCGACGGCGCGCTGATGGGCGAGTTCGCGCGCGAGCGCCGGCTCTACCTGCCGATCCAGGCTGTGCCCGACCGCGTCAAGGCCGCGTTCCTCTCCGCCGAAGATAAGAATTTCTACAATCACCCCGGCATCGACGTGACCGGTCTGGGCCGGGCGGTCCTGACCAACTTCCAGAACGCGGGTTCCGGCCGCCGCCAGGTGGGTGCTTCGACCATCACCCAGCAGGTCGCCAAGAACTTCCTGCTGACCTCCGACCAGACCTACGAGCGCAAGATCAAGGAGATGATCCTGGCGTTCCGCATCGAGCAGGCCTATTCGAAGGACCGCATCCTCGAACTCTACGTAAACGAGATTTTCTTCGGTCTCGGCGCCTATGGCGTCGCGGGTGCCGCCCTGACCTACTTCGACAAGTCCGTGAACGAACTGACGGTGGCCGAGGCTGCATATCTCGCCGCACTGCCCAAGGGCCCGTCGAACTACCACCCTTTCCGCTACACCGACCGTGCCATCGAACGCCGCAACTGGGTCATCGACCAGATGGTGACCAATGGTTACGTGTCGCGCGAGGAGGGTGACAAGGCGAAGGCCACGCCGCTCGGCGTCACGCCACGTCGCAACGGCACGTACCTCTTTGCCGGTGAGTACTTCACCGAGGAAGTCCGCCGCGAGATCATCGCCCGTTACGGCCAGGACGCACTCTATGAGGGCGGCCTGTCGGTGCGCACGACTCTGGATCCTAAGATGCAATTGATCGCCCGCAAGGCGATGCAGACCGGCATGCTCAAGTATGACCGGTTGCGCGGCTATCGTGGTCCCGTCACCAAGATCGACGTCTCCGGCGATTGGGGAACGGCCCTCGGCGAGGTCAAGGGATTGGACGACGTGCCCGAATGGCGGCTGGCCGTCGTTCTCGACAGCTCCAACTCCGGACTCGACATTGGCCTGCAGCCCAAGCGCGAGGTGTCTGGCGCCCTGGTCAAGGAGCGTGAGCAGGCCAGGGTGTCCAAGGAGGATATGAGCTTCGCGATGCGCTACGTCGCCGACGGCAAGCGCCTCAAGGCGAATTCGCCGGCCGACGTTCTGAAGCCGGGCGACGTTGTCTTCGTCGAAAAGAACCAGGGCAGCGACGGTTACTCGCTGCGCCAGCCGCCTGAAGTCTCGGGCGGACTGGTGGCGATGGACCCGCACACCGGCCGCGTGCTGGCCATGGTGGGCGGCTTCTCATATTCGCAATCCGAATTCAATCGTGCCACCCAGGCGATGCGCCAGCCTGGCTCGGCGTTCAAGCCGTTCGTCTATGCCGCTGCACTCGACAACGGCTACACGCCGGCCTCGGTCATCATGGACGGCCCGATCACCATCCAGACCGGCACGACCACCTGGACGCCGAAGAACTACGACAGCAAGTCGGCGGGTCCGTCGACGTTGCGCGCCGGCATTGAGCGCTCGCGCAACCTGATGACCGTGCGCCTCGCCAACGACATGGGCATGAAGACGGTCGCCGAATATGCCGAACGTTTCGGCGTCTACGACAAGATGGCGCCCTATC
The DNA here is from genome assembly GCA_001724355.1 of Mesorhizobium sp. SCN 65-20. Taxonomy (GTDB): domain Bacteria; phylum Pseudomonadota; class Alphaproteobacteria; order Rhizobiales; family Rhizobiaceae; genus Aminobacter. The sequence goes on from MEEF01000013.1 coordinate 46,435, forward strand.
TGCCAATGGCGCTCGGTGCCGGCGAAACGACCGTCATGCGCATGGTTTCGGCTTATTCGGTGATGGCCAATGGCGGCCGCCAGATCAAGCCGTCGCTGATCGACCGTATCCAGGACCGCTACGGCAAGACCGTCTACAAGCACGACGAACGCGGCTGCGAGGGCTGCAACGCCACCGAATGGGCCAATCAGCCCGAGCCGGAACTGATCGACAATTCCGAGCAGGTTCTGGATCCGATGACCGCCTACCAGATCACGTCGATGATGGAAGGTGTGATCCAGCGCGGCACCGCGATGACGCTGCTCGAACTGAACCGCCCGCTCGCCGGAAAGACCGGCACCACGAACGAGGAGAAGGACGTTTGGTTCGTCGGCTACACGCCGAACCTCGTCGTCGGCCTCTACATGGGGTACGACAAGCCCCAGCCCCTGGGCAAGGGTTCGACCGGTAGCGGCCTCGCAGCACCTGTCTTCAAGGATTTCATGTCGGTCGCGCTCGAGGGCACGCCGAAGGCCGGCTTCGTCGTGCCGGACGGCATGAAGCTCATCTCGATCGACCGCAAGACCGGCATGCAGGCCGCCGAAGGCGCGCCGGGAACCATCATGGAGGCGTTCAAGCCGGGTACCGGGCCTGCCGACAGCTACTGGGTCATCGGCATGGGCGAAGACGGTAGCAACGGCTATGGCGAGGCGCTGTCACCCCAGGCCAGCAAAGCCATCAGCGAGGGCGGCGGCGGACTCTACTAACCTCCGCTCGGACGGAACTACGAGATGCGCGCGGCCTGGCCGCGCGCATTTTTCGTTTTGGCGTACCGACCAAAGGATTGAAATTTCCAGAGTGGTTATATAGCCTATTAGTTATCGACAATGGAAGCCGTGACAGATTTCCAATCTCCCCTGTCGGGACCACGGTCTCCCAGTCGTCCTTGAGGCACCATGCGGTGCGTGCGCCGCGCCCACCGGTTTCAACGCAGGGAGCAAGCGATGCAGAAAATCAGCCCGTTCTTGTGGTTCGACACCCAGGCCGAAGAGGCCGTGAAGTTCTACACCTCGATATTCAAGAACTCGAAGGTGGGCAGGGTCACCCGCTATGGCGAGGCCGGCCCGGGTCCTGCCGGTAGCGTCATGGTTGCCGAGTTCGAACTGGAAGATCTGCACTTCACCGCCCTCAACGGCGGTCCCATGTTCAAGTTCACCGAAGCGATCTCGATGGTCGTCGACTGCAAGGACCAGGCCGAGGTGGATCACTACTGGTATGCGCTGTCGGAGGGCGGTCAGCCGGGCCAATGCGGCTGGCTCAAGGACAAGTTCGGTCTCTCCTGGCAGATCGTGCCCGAGGCGCTACCGCGCCTGCTGAGCCATCCCGACGGCGCCAGGGCTGGCCGCGTCATGCAGGCGATGCTGCAGATGACCAGGATCGAGGTCGCCAAGCTCGAAGCGGCTGCGGCCTAACCCTCCGGCGAGGCCGCCAATGCAATGGGCAGGCGCTGCGGCGGCTGCCCATTTTACTTTACAGGCTGCGGCCTCGTCCCTATGGTCCGCGCCGATTCAACAGGCCTTTCGCGGCCGAAACAGCAAAAAGAAGCTAGATATCATGCGCGCGGAAACGCAGAACATTGTCGACGAAATCAAGCAGGCCATAAGCCTGCTGAGGAGGCATCTTTGACTGGGATCAGGCGGTAAAGCGGCTTGATTACCTGAATATGCGGGCAGAGGACCCAACCCTCTGGAACGACCCGCAGGAGGCGCAGAAGCTGATGCGCGAACGCCAGACGCTGGACGACGGCGTGAACGGCGTGAAGCGTCTGGAGCAGACGCTGTCCGACAATCTCGAACTCATCGAAATGGGCGAGGCCGAAGGCGACCAGAGCATCGTCAATGACGCCGAGGCGGCCATCAAGTTGATGGCGGGCGAGGTGCGCGAGCGCCAGATCGAGACCATGTTGTCGGGCGAAGCCGACGGCAACGACACCTATCTCGAAATCCATGCGGGTGCCGGCGGCACCGAAAGCCAGGACTGGGCGAACATGCTGCTGCGCATGTACACGCGCTGGGCCGAGCGTCGCGGATTCAAGGTCGAGGTGCTGGAAATGCACGACGGCGAAGAAGCCGGGATCAAGTCGGCGACGTTGCTCATCAAGGGCAGCAATGCCTATGGCTGGCTGAAGACCGAATCAGGCGTGCATCGCCTGGTGCGGATTTCGCCCTATGATTCCAACGCCCGCCGCCACACCTCGTTCTCGAGCGCCTGGGTCTATCCGGTCGTCGACGACACCATCCAGATCGACATTCCCGAGTCGGAGGTTCGCATTGACACCTACCGCTCGTCGGGCGCCGGCGGTCAGCACGTCAACACCACCGACTCGGCGGTGCGCATCACGCACATCCCGACCGGCATCGCGGTGGCCTGCCAGGCCGGCCGCTCGCAGCACCAGAACCGCGCCAAGGCGTGGGAAATGCTGCGCTCGCGCCTGTACGAAGTGGAGTTGGAGAAGCGCGAGGCCGCGGCCAACGCCGAGGCCGCATCGAAGACCGATATCGGCTGGGGCCACCAGATCCGTTCGTACGTGCTGCAGCCCTATCAGCTGGTGAAGGATCTGCGCACCGGCGTCGAGAGCACCAGTCCTTCGGACGTTCTCGACGGCGAACTCGACGAGTTCATGGAAGCCTCGCTCGCCCACCGCATCGAAGGCGGCACCGGCCAGGCCGTGGCCGATCTCGACTAGAGCATTTTGCAGCCAGACGGAATCGTCTGGCGTCGCACAAATGCGGCTAGGGAAAACAGGCAGGGCGGCGGAATTGCATTCGTCAGAATGCCCGCCGCTCTAGCCTTTGAATACCTGCCCGGCCATCCGTTTATGCCGATGGCCGGGCCCTTCCGGATCATCGCCGGCAACTTTTCGTTAAGCAGACGGGCGCAG
>MEEF01000014.1 GCA_001724355.1 Mesorhizobium sp. SCN 65-20
ACGATCGCACCCGCCTCGACATGGGCCGTCGGGTCGATATGGGCATGTGGCGAGATGCCGGTCTCGCCGGTCGATCCCACGGGGCGCTCGGCTGCCGGGTAAAGCATGCGGCCGATGCGGGCGAAGGCCTGCTGGGTCCTGGGCGTGACGAGTGCGGCAATGCCGGCGGGGACGAGACCGACGACATCCGCCGTGCACAGAACCGCCGCCGCCTTGAGCGTCGCCAGGGGGCCGGCATTGCGCTTGCCGTCGACGAACACCAAGGCGCCCTCGCCGCCTTCTGCGGCAGAGGCGATGGTCGTGATGACGATATCGGAGTGGCCGGGATCTGCGAGCACGGCGCCGGTCAATTCGGCCACCTCGCCCGCGGTCAAGCGGCGTGACGGCACAAAGAACACCGGGTCCGTCATGAAGTGCTTTTCCAGCTGAGCCGGGCGGGCTTCCGGGCCGTTGCGGCCCGGAAGCATCGTTCCACGCGATTAGAAGCGGGTCGAAATGCCGAAGTTGAATTCCTGGGTGTCGTCGGTGTCTTCCTTCTTGACCGGCACCGCGTAGTCGATACGCAGCGGGCCGAAGGGCGACGCCCAGAGCAGGCCGATACCGACCGAGGCACGCCACTCCATGTCCGTCGAAACGATGTTGGTACCCGCAACGTCGACCTTGTTGCCGTAGAGCGTGGCAGCATCCGCGAACACCGCACCGCGCAGGCCGAAGCTCTCGGGAACGACCGGGATCGGGAACTGCGCTTCGGCGGACGCATTGAAATAGGTCGTGCCGCCGAGGTGATCCTCGCCATTCTTATCGAACGGACCGATGCCGTTGTACTTGAAGCCGCGGATCATGCGGTCGTTGTTCTTGAAGTGGTCGAACACGCGCAGGCCGTCGTCGCCAAAGCCCTGGATGTGACCGCCACCGACCGAAACCAGACCGACGATGTCCATCTCCTCGGAGATCGTCTGGTAGTAGCTGCCGCGGCCCGTGAACTTGACGAACTTCGCATCGCCACCGAGGCCGGCAACTTCGGTCGTGAAGTTGGCGTAGATGCCGTTACGCGGGTTCTTCATGTCGTCGATGGTGTTGTAGACCAGCGTGCCGCTGACCGACGACTTGATCCACGGGCTGCGCTCGACGCCATCTATGATCGCAGGCGACACGTCGCAATCAAGATCCGGGCTGTTGGGATCCGTTGCGCCGTCGCAACTATCCGTGAAGGAATATTCCTCCTGCGAGATGTTGTACGCCAGCTGCGTCGAGATGTTGTCCGTGATCGGCAGGCCGAAGCGGACCGTGCCGCCGGTGATGTCGCTCTCGTACTCGTCATACTTGCGGGTCTGACGATAGATGTCGAAGCCCGCAGCGATACGGCGGCCGAGGAAATACGGCTCGGTGAACGAGAAGCTGTAGTCGCGCGAGTTCTTGCCGCCACCCGCGGAGAAGCGGATGTACTGGCCGCGACCGAGGAAGTTGCGCTCGGTGATCGAACCTTCGATCGAGGGACCTTCGTTCTCGCCGCCGGTCGAATAGCCGGCGCCGATCGAGAACTCGCCCGTCGACTTCTCGACGAGATCGACGACCAGCACGACCTGGTCGGGCTGAGAGCCCGGAGCCGTGGCGATCTCGACCTTCTCAAAGAAATTAAGAGCTTCGAGGCGACGCTTCGCGCGCTGGATCAGAACCTGGTTGAAGGCATCGCCTTCGCTGACGTCGAACTCGCGGCGGACGACGAAATCACGCGTGCGCTCGTTGCCGCGAATCTCGATACGCTCGATGTAGGCCTTGGCGCCCTGGTCGACCGTGTACACCACGTTGATGGTGCGGTTCTCGAAGTTGCGGTCGCCGCGCGGCGTCACCTGGGCAAAGGCATAGCCCTTGCCGGCAACGTTCTCGGTGATGGCGATGATCGAATCTTCGACGTTCTTCGCGTTGTAGACGTCGCCCTTGCGCGTCTCGACCATCGACTGCAACTGCGTGGCATCGATCTCCGGGATCGTGCTCTCGACCGTCACGTCGCCGAACGTATAACGCTGGCCTTCGTCGACGGTGATGGTGACCGTGTACTGGTTGGTCGCCTCGTCAAGTTCGCCGAAAGCGGACACGACCTGGAAGTCGGCATAGCCGCGATTGAAGTAGAAGCGGCGCAGCGCCTCTTCGTCAGCGCGCAGGCGATCCTCATCATAGATGTCGTCGCGCAGCATGAACGAAAGGATCGACGAACGCTTGGTCGAGACCACGTCGGACAGACGGCGGTCGCTGAATGCGTCGTTACCGACGAAGTTGACCGCAGCGATCTTGGTGCGGCCGCCTTCGTTGATCTCGAAGACCACGTTCACGCGGTTCTCACCGAGATCCACAACCTGGGTGTTGACGGTGACATCGTCGCGGCCGACGCTCTTGTAGGCTTCCTTGATGGTCTGCGCATCCGCTTCCATCGTCGCCTGCGAGAACGACCCGCGCGGCTTGAGCTGGATCGCTCCGCTCAGCTGGGCGTCCTTGAGCTTCTTGTTGCCCTGGAACAGGACCTGGTTGACCACCTGGTATTCCGAAACCTGCACCACCAGCGTCGAGCCGACCTGGTTGATGCGGACGTCGGAGAACAGGCCGCTGCCGAACAGCGCCTTCACGGCGTCGTCGATGTCGGCGTTCGAGAACGTCTTGCCCGGCTTGATGGTAATGTAGTTGCGGATGGTCTCTGCATCGACGCGCTGGTTACCGCGCACCTCGACTCGATTCACCACCGCAGCCTCTGCCGCGGACACGGCAACAAACTGAACAACCACCGCCCCTGGCACGGCCAGAGCGGCGGACAGAGCCACCGCGGACGCGGCGCTCGCAAACTTGAATGCTGCCTTCATCGGGCTTTACAACCTTTTCTCGAAGTCCCCACGGCGAGAAAACCGGACGTCGCGGTAAATTTCCCGTACCGTAATAACCGGATTTTCCTTACACGCAAGGCTTCTGGTTAATTTGTATTTACTTACCCTGCGAGCGTGACTTTCGCGTCACTCATATCGGCCGGCATGGTAAACGCTCCCTCAACGGGCACCCCTGCCCGCGTCAAATTTCTTTATGTTTTCAGCACCCAAACAAGTCGTTCCAAAATACGAAGCCCATGAATGCGAGGACGAGAATCATCCCGACCCTGTATACCGCTTCCATCGCCCGTTCCGAAACGGGACGCCGGATCACGGCCTCCACGGCATAGAACGCGAGATGGCCGCCGTCCAGCGGGGGGATGGGTAATAGGTTAAGAAAACCGATTCCGACCGACAGCAATGCAACCAGCTGCACCAGCCAGCCGAATCCGAGTTTGGCCGCCTTGCCGGCCATGTCGGCGATCTTGACCGGCCCGCCGAGCTGGCATTTGTCCTCACGTCCGACCACGAAGCGCTTCAGGAACTGCCCCGTGCGGGCGATGATCTGGCCGGTTTCGGCCACGGCCTGCACGAAGGCGCCGCCGGGACCGTAGGTGATCAGGCGCGGCTGGCCCAACTCCTCGTTGTTGACCACGCCGATGACCGCGACCTTGACCGTGTTGCCGAGCGCGTCCTGCTGTTCCATCAGTTCAGGCACGGCCGTTACGGACACTTCCTTGCCGTCGCGCATCATCACGAAGGCGATCGGATCGCCGCCGCGGCCCGAAACGAGCCGCTGCACGTCGGAGAAGGTTTCGACCGGCGCACCGTCGACCCTGACGAATCGGTCGCCGGGCTGGATGCCGGCCTTCGCCGCAGGGCTCTCGGCGCGCACCTCGGCGACCGTCGGCTCCATGACGTAACGGCCGTAGGCCGTGAACAGCACGGTGAACACGGCAATGGTCAGCAGGAAATTGAACAGCGGTCCGGCAACGACAGTCGCCGCGCGTTTCCAAACTGGCTGCGTGTGAAAGGCGACCTTGCGCTCAGCCGCACTGAGCCGCTCGCCCTCGCCGCCCTCCGGCGTGCTGGTCACGTTCATGTCGCCGACGAACTTCACGTAGCCGCCGAGCGGAATCGCACACAGCTTCCAGCGGGTTCCGCGTCGGTCCGTGAAGCCCAGGAGCTCCGGGCCGAAGCCGACCGCGAACGCGCGCACGCCTATGCCGCACCAGCGGCCGACCAGGTAATGCCCCATCTCGTGCACGAACACGACGATGGTGAGTACGAAGAGGAACGGGACGATCGTGCCCAGAAGCAGACCGTCCGTGCTCAGGAAAGCGGGAAGATACTCGCTCAAATCATGCCCTCAACGAACCCCTGATCTGCCGGACGGATGCCCAACCGGCCTGCCTGTCCGGTCAGGCCGGAAACAGGGCCTGGGCCGGATGGTCGGCAGAACCCGACAGCCACCCGATGACGTACAGGGCGAATGCCGCGGCGACAAGCCCGTCCACCCTGTCCATCACGCCCCCGTGACCGGGAATGATCGAACCCGAATCCTTGTAGCCATGCTTGCGCTTGACCCACGACTCGAAAAGATCGCCAGCCTGGGAGATCACCGAAAGGAGGAAAGCCACTCCGGCGAGGGCGACGAGATTGCCCGCCCCCACGGCGGTGGCCAACAAAAGCCCCGCGACCACGCCGCCAATCGCGCCACCAAGGGCACCGCTTCTCGTCTTGCCGGGCGAAATGCTCGGGGCGAGCTTCGGGCCACCGACCTTGCGGCCGACGAAGTAGGCGAAGATATCCGTCGCCCATACCACGGCGAAGAGAAACAGGATGGCCGAGAGGCCTGCCGAATCGCCGCCGCGCAGCAGGGCGAGCGAGAGGCCGGACAGCGCCGCATAGCCGAATCCCGCCGCGTCCCACGCCCCGGCATCACGGATACGGCTGAGAAACCACAGCACCACGGTGAACAGCACGACCATCGAGATCAGCACGATCCCGGGCACCCCTGTCAGCAGCGCCAGGGCAAAGACCAGAATCAGCGCCTCGGGAATAAATCCGAGCTGGCCGGCGGTCCAGACGCCATCGGCCTTGGGCCGCGACATGCGCGACCATTCGTAGAAGATGCCGAGAGTGATCCCCGCCGACAGCAGCCTGAACGGCATGCCGCCTGCCCATGTGAGCGCAAGCACAGCGGCCGCGAGGACGATCGCGGAAATGGTCCGGAGTTGTAGATTGCTCATGCCTGCCGCCGCTACAAGGCGATATCGCGTTCGGCGAGCCCGCCGAAACGGCGCTCGCGACCGGTGTATTCGCGCACAGCCTCGGCAAGGTGCTCGCGGGTGAAGTCCGGCCAGAAGCAAGGCAGGAATACGAGCTCGCTGTAGGCCGACTGCCAGGGCAGAAAATTGGACAGCCTGATCTCGCCGCTGGTCCTGATCACCAGATCGGGATCCGGCATGCCCGCGGTATCGAGCTGTTCGTCGAGAAATTCCGCCGTGACGTCATTGCTCGAGAGCTCGCCCCGCTCGACCGCTTCAGCGATTCGCCGCGCGGCCCGCGCGATTTCGTCGCGTCCGCCATAGTTGAAGGCGATGACCAGGTTCATCGAGGTGTTGCCCGCCGTCAGCGACTCCGCCTCTTCAAGCAGGTTCCTGATGTCGGGCTGCAGCGTCACGCGGTCACCGATCACGCGGACCCGGACGCCGGCGTTGTGCAATTCGGCGAGGTCGCGCCGGATGAACAGCTTGAGCAGCCCCATCAGGTCGGTGACTTCCGACTTCGGGCGCGACCAGTTCTCCGACGAGAAGGCATAGACCGTCAGCCAGGATATGCCGAGGTCCCCGGCGGCGCGCACGGCGTTGCGCAACGCTTCCACGCCGGCGCGATGACCCGCAACGCGCGGCAGGCCGCGGGCTTTTGCCCAGCGGCCGTTACCGTCCATGATGATCGCGACATGCGCGGGCGTAGTCATCAATTCGCTTTCGGGCCGACGCTTCGTCAGCTCAAACTTGCATGATCTCGGCTTCTTTGCCGGCGAGCAGGCTGTCGATCTGATTAATCGTGTCGTCGGTCAGCTTCTGCACCTTGTCCGACTGGACGCGGTGATCGTCCTGGCTGATGTCGCCGTCCTTTTCCGCCTTCTTCAGCGCGTCCATGCCATCGCGGCGAACGTGGCGGGCAGCCACCTTGGCGTTCTCGGCATAGGTGTGGGCGATCTTCACCAATTCCTTGCGGCGCTGTTCGTTGAGCTCCGGCAGCGGGATGCGCAGGTTGGTGCCATCGACGATCGGGTTGAATCCAAGGTTGGATTCGCGGATGGCGCGGTCGACGGCGCCGACCATGGACTTGTCCCAGACGGACACCGAGATCATGCGCGGCTCCGGAACCGAAACCGTCGCCACCTGGTTCAGCGGCATGGGCGAGCCATAGGCCATGACATTGATCGGATCGAGGAGGTTGCTCGAGGCGCGTCCCGTGCGAAGCGAAGCAAGATCGTGCTTGAAAGCGTTGATGGCGCCTTCCATGCGGCGCTGAAGATCGTTGTAATCGGTGCTCATCGCAGTCTCCTTGGTCCCTGATCCGGGGCCATCGTTCCAATCATCAGGCGTCCGCAACAACCGTGCAGTGACCGCCACCTTTCAATATTTCGCCGAAACCGCCTTTTTCGTGGATCGAATAGACGATTATCGGAATGTTGTTTTCCCGTGCAAGTGCAATCGCAGCAGTATCCATGATCGACAGGCCCCGCGCGATAACTTCGCCATGGGTGATGCGCTCGAAACGCGTCGCATTCGGATCCTTCTTCGGATCGGCCGAGTAGACGCCGTCGACCTGGGTTCCCTTGAAAAGGGCATCCGCGCCGATTTCGGCCGCGCGCAATGCCGCAGCGGAATCCGTCGTGAAGAAGGGGTTGCCGGTACCGCCGGCGAAGATCACGACCTTGCCAGCGTTCATGTAGGCGGTCGCCTGGCGCTGGGAGAAGCTCTCGCAAAGCTCCGGCATGGCGATGGCCGACAGGACAACCGCGTCGACGCCGAGCTTGACCAGCGACGTGCGCAGCGCCAGCGAATTGATGACTGTCGCCAGCATGCCCATGTGGTCGCCCGTGACGCGGTCGCCGCCCTTGGACGCAACAGCCACGCCGCGGAAGATGTTGCCGCCGCCGATCACCACACCCACTTCGACCCCGAGAGCCCTCGCCTCGGCGATGTCGGCCGCGATGCGATCCACCACCGAGACATCGATGCCGAAATGCTGGTCGCCCATGAGGGCCTCGCCCGACGCCTTGAGCAGTACACGCCGGTAGAGCGGCTTATCGGTCATGGGTTCCTCACGGCTGTTGAAGTTGGGTTCCGATACACGAAGGGCGCCGCGATGTCACGCGGCGCCCTTCGGCTTTCCTCAGGAAGCGCTTGATGCAGCGCTGCTTTTTAGCCCTTGGCAGCGGCTGCAACTTCGGCTGCGAAGTCGCTCTCTTCCTTCTCGATGCCCTCACCGAGAGCAAAGCGGACGTAGCCGGTGATCTTGGCCGGAGCGCCGATCTGCTTCTCGGCGTCCTTGAGCGCGGCCTCGACCGTCAGGTCGGGGTTGAGCACGAAGGCCTGCTTGAGCAGCACGACTTCCTCGTAGAACTTGCGCATGCGGCCTTCGACCATCTTCTCGATGATGTTCTCCGGCTTGCCCGACTGGCGGGCCTGGTCGGCGAAGATCGACTTTTCACGCTCAACGTGCGTGGCGTCGACCTCGTCAGGGGTCAGGGCGAGCGGATTGGTCGCAGCAACGTGCATGGCGACCTGGCGCGCGAAGGCGCGGGCCGCATCGTGGTTGCCGGTGGTCTCGATCGCGACCAGCACGCCGAGCTTGCCGACGTTGTCGGCAACCGCGTTGTGGACATAGGTCGCAACGACGCCTTCCGAGACCGACAGCTTTGCCGAACGGCGGAAGCTCATGTTCTCGCCGATGGTGCCGACCGCGTCCTTGATCGTGTCAGTGACCGACTTTTCCGAACCCGGATACTTGGCGGCGGCAACCGCCTCGGTGGTGCCATAGGCGAGCGCGACCTTGGCGACGTTGATGACGAGTTCCTGGAACGCCGCGTTGCGGGCAACGAAGTCGGTCTCGGAGTTGACCTCGACAACAACGGCTTCGCGCACGCCGGCGTCAACGCCGATCAGGCCTTCGGCGGCCGTGCGGCTGGCCTTTTTGTCGGCCTTGGAGATGCCCTTCTTGCGCAGCCAGTCGACCGCGGCTTCCATGTCGCCGTTGGTCTCGGCCAGGGCCGCCTTGCAATCCATCATGCCCGCGCCGGTGAGTTCGCGGAGTTCTTTAACCTGTGCTGCCGAAATGCTCATTGTGGCCTCTTTGTTTCTAAATGCGCTGGCGCACCACCGAGGGTTCGATGATGCGCCGAACGCCGGCGCGAGGTATGCGCCCAATCCTGAAAAGGAAGGCCGGTTGCCCGGCCTTCGCGATTACGCTTCTGCTTCGCCCGAAGCGGTGTTGTCCAGCGCCGGCTCGACCGGAGCCTCGGCCGCAGCGCCGATGTCGACGCCGAGGGCGCCCTGCTGGCGGGCGATACCGTCGATGGCAGCCTTGGCGACCAGGTCGCAGTACAGCTGGATCGCACGGGCCGCGTCGTCGTTACCCGGGATCGGGAAGTCGATCTTGTCCGGATCGCAGTTCGAGTCGATGATCGCGACGACCGGGATGCCGAGACGCTTGGCTTCCTGGATGGCGATGGCTTCCTTGTTGGTGTCGATCACGAACATCAGGTCCGGGGTCGAGCCCATGTCCTTGATACCGCCGAGGGCCTTGTCCAGCTTCTCGCGCTCACGCTCGAGGTTCAGGCGCTCCTTCTTGGTGAAGCCCTGGGCTTCGCCGGCCAGCAGCTCGTCGAGCTTGCGCAAGCGCTGGATCGAGTTCGAGATCGTCTTCCAGTTGGTCAGCATGCCGCCGAGCCAACGCGAATTGACGTAGTACTGAGCCGAACGCTGAGCTGCGTCGGCAACGATGTCCGAAGCCTGACGCTTGGTGCCGACGAACAGCACGCGGCCGCCGCGCGAAACGACGTCCGAAACCTGCTTGAGAGCCTGATGCAGCAGCGGAACCGTCTGCGACAGGTCGATGATGTGGATGTTGTTGCGGGCGCCATAGATGTAGGGCGCCATCTTCGGGTTCCAGCGGTGGGTCTGGTGGCCGAAGTGAGAACCAGCTTCGAGAAGCTGACGCATGCTGAAATCAGGCAATGCCATCTGTCATTTTCCTTTCCGGTTAGCCTCCACGGACCATGACGCCTTGTGCCAATTTGCTCGAAGCGCCACCGGGGGTCTCAGCCGGATTTCTCCCGGTCGGAAACCAAAGTCCGTGTGTGGAATGGGGCGGCATATAGACGTGTTGCGCTGCGATGGCAACCCCGCCGCCGCATCGCGCCGCCCTGCCCGGCGCGAGCATTGCAGCTCAGCTGCCCGCCGCCCATCTGGACAGCGCCGGCTCGGGCGCGGCCGGCCGCTCCACCGGGGCGGGTTCACGGCGCTTGAAGTTACGGACGCGAACGCGCCGGAACACCGCCACGATCTCCTCGCGGCTGCATTCGATCGCCCCAAGCCTCACCGCCCTGTCGCGCTCGAAGCCGGTGATGTCGTAGTGCGGCGCCGACGTCTTCGGCGGCCCCTGGTAGGACGATTGCTTCAAGCCCAGTTGGGCAGCGAAGCGATGCAGTTCCGCCGTGTCGTCGGCGAGCAGATGGCACCAGCGATGGCCCACCCACTTCCAGATAGCCGCATCGACATAGACCGCCACTGGTGCCCGCTTACCGCTTGCACTCGCCCTTGGGCGTCGGGAACAGGGAGAGATTGACCAGCTTGCCGGTCATCGAGAAGTCGCCGTAGTCCATGACGAGGTCGCGGGTAAGGCCGTTCTCGTGGAGCTTGAAGCTGATGCGGTACTCCGGCACTTCCTCGCCGTCGCCCTTGCTCAGGTCGAAATAGGCGATGTCCACCGGCCAATACTTGTCCTTGGCGAGCCCGGCCAGCGCCTCAAGCTCCGGGTCGCCGTTCGGCGCCTGGCTCTTCTTGCCCACGATCACCGTGGTCGTCATCACCTTGTCGGCATCCTCGGAGCCGTCGAACAGGCTGGTTTCGTAGAAGGTCTCGCCCTTCTCCGCCTTGTCGATCAATTCGACCAGGTGCTGAGTCGGGAACTGCGTCTTAGCCAGATCCACGACGCCAGTCTGCGGCTTCTCGAGCGCGACCTTGAGCCCGTTGGATTCGAGCGTCGCCGTGCCCTTCACTTCCCGATCGAGATTCTGGTCTACGAAGGACTTCGTCACGAAGGAGAAGTTCTTGCCTTCCGCATCCTCGAAGGTGGTCGTCTGCTGGTCGGTCAGCCGCGTGTTCTCGCGTGTCGCGATCTGCGTCACGAAGCGGAACTTGACCGTGTAGCCCTCGCACGGAGAGCCGTTGAACTCGTAGACCATGCGGCCGCTGAGCCCGGTGATTCCCGACCGGTCCGATGCCTGGTCGAGCACGAGGTCGTAGACCGCGCGGTGCGGAGCGAGCGCAACGGGCGCAGCGAAGGCAGGTATTGCGCCGAAAGCCGATGCGGACATGGTTGCAAGTAGGGCAAGGCGCGTTGCGCGCATTTACGAGGCTCCGATCGGCGCGGCCTGTCAGACCGCTGGGAATGATGGTCCACAATAAAAAAAGTCGTGGCGGAAGCGAGGCAAAAATAGCACTTTCGGCGCCACCCAACCTGCATGCAGATTCAGAGATAAGGAAAGACGATGGGCGAAACAATCGAAAAGCGGCTTGCTGATCTTGGCGTGACTCTGCCCGCAGCCGCAGCCCCCGCGGCCAACTACGTGCCGTTCATGTCGACGGGCAGTTACGTCTTCACCGCCGGTCAGTTGCCGCTCAAGGACGGCAAGCTCCTTGCCTCGGGCCTGGTCGGCCGCGACGTCGATACCGCCGCCGCCAAGGATGCCGCCAAACAGTGCGCGGTCAACATCCTGGCGCAGGTGAAGGCCGCCCTTGGCGACCTCGAGAAGATCCGCCGAATCGTCAAGATCACGGTCTTCGTTGCATCCACACCAGATTTCACCGAACAGCACCTGGTCGCCAACGGCGCTTCGGACTTCCTCGTCGCGGCACTTGGCGAGCGCGGCAAGCATGCACGTTCGGCGGTCGGCGTCGCCTCGCTGCCGCTCAACGCGGCGGTCGAGATCGAAGCGATCGTCGAAACGGAGTAGGCGGAGTAGTCCGATGACCGATCTATCCTGGCTCACCGCCCGGCCCATAGCCCACCGCGGCCTGCACGATCTCAACAAGACGTGTTGGGAAAACACGCTGTCGGCATTCGAAAGGGCCGCCCAGCGCGGCTACGCGATCGAATGCGACGTGCACCTGACCTCGGACGGCGAGGTCGTCGTCTTCCACGACAATGCGCTCGACCGCCTGACCGGCACGCAGGGCTATGTCTGGCAGCGGACCGCGGCCGAGATGGGCGCGCTCAAGATCGGCGGTACCGCCGACCACGCACCCACCCTTGCGGAACTGCTCAAGCTCGTCGACGGCCGGGTGCCGCTGGTGATCGAGCTCAAGGGCATTCCCGGCAAGGACGACGGCCTCGTTGCCAAGGTCGCCGCCGCCCTGAACCGCTACCACGGCAAGGCCGCGATCATGTCCTTCGACCACTGGCTGATCCGCGACTTCACCGCCCAGGCGCCGGGAATTCCCGCCGGTCTCACGGCCGCCGGCGACAGGGATCACGATTTCGAAGCGCATTTCTCCATGCTCGCGCACGGAATCTCCTTCGTGTCCTACGCCGTGGACCATCTGCCCAACCGCTTCGTGAGCTTCGTTCGCGACCGCCTCGGCATGCCCGTCATTACCTGGACGGTACGCAACCAGGCAGCGGTCGAGCGTACGTTCTCCCATGCCGACCAGATGACGTTCGAGGGGTTCCTGCCCGACGAGACGCCCGTCGCATAGGCTCTTGTAACGGCGGCTTTCGAGCGTAAGTAAAGCCAATGACCAATGCGAGCGACGCCGGGGCGAAGTTGGCGGATGGCGGATACGCCGTCCGCGTCGCCTCATCGATCGCAGAGTTCAACCGCGAAGAATGGAGCAGGCTGTCCGGCGCATCCAGGGATCGATCGGGAACACCGTACAACCCCTTCATTTCATTCGATTTCCTGAGCGTCCTTGAAGAATCCGGCTGCGCCGTGCGGAAAACCGGCTGGCAGGGCCATCATCTGCGCCTGGAAGCATCGGACGGCACCTTTCTTGGTGCCCTTCCCTGCTACGCGAAATCCCACAGTCAGGGCGAGTACGTCTTCGATCACGGCTGGGCTGATGCCTTCGAGCGCGCCGGTGGGCGCTACTATCCCAAGCTTCAATGCTCAGCACCCTTCACCCCGGCAACCGGCCCTCGCCTGCTGACCGTTGCGGGGGGCAATGCCGCGAGCGCCCGATCCGCGCTAGCAACCGCGCTACGCAGCGTCGCCGAGGGCGTGTGTGTTTCGTCGGCGCATGTGACCTTCGCCCCTGCGGACGAGGTAGCCGTCCTGGAAACCGCGGGCTTCCTCCGCCGCACTGACCAGCAGTTCCATTTCCTCAACGAAGGCTATTCGTCCTACGACGACTTCCTCGCAACACTGGCGTCGCGCAAGCGCAAGGCGCTGAAGAGGGAGCGGCGCGAAGCGCTCGCCTCGGGCATCAAGATCGAATGGCTCACCGGGCGCGACCTGACCGAAGCGGTCTGGGACGATTTCTTCGCCTTCTACATGGATACGGGCGGGCGCAAGTGGGGCCGCCCCTATCTCAACCGGACCTTCTTCTCGCTGATCGGCGAGCGGATGGCCGATGACGTGTTGCTGGTCATGGCGCGCCGCGGCGGCCGCTACATCGCCGGCGCCATCAATTTCATCGGGTCGGACACGCTGTTCGGCCGCAACTGGGGCTGCATTGAGGACCACCCGTTCCTGCATTTCGAGGTCTGCTACCACCAGGCCATCGACTTCGCCATCGAGCGCAAGCTGAAGGTCGTCGAGGCCGGCGCCCAGGGCGAGCACAAGCTGGCGCGCGGCTATCGGCCCGTCACCACCCAGTCGGCCCACTACATCGTCCATCCCGGCCTGCGCCGCGCCGTTGCCGAATATCTCGAGCGTGAGCGGCGCGAAGTCGCCGAGATCGGTGAATATCTCGAGGACCACGGCCCGTTCCGGCGCGGCTGATCGTCAGTGGACGACGGATTTCGAAAACAGGTTGATGACCACCACGCCGGCCATGATCAGGCCGATGCCGAGCACCGCCGGCAAGTCGAGCGACTGGCGGAACCATACCCAGGCGATCCCGGTGATGAAGACGATCCCGGCCCCTGACCAGAGCGCGTAGACGACGCCCACCGGCACGACCCTCAGCACAAGTGAGAGGAAGTAGAAGGCGAAGCCATAACCTGCGAGGGCGATGATGGAGGGAATGAGCTTGGTGAAACCTTGCGTTTCCTTGAGCGCCGAGGTGGCCACGACCTCGAAGGCGATCGCAATGATCAGATAGACGTAGTTCAACTTCGCTCCTCTCGGCCCCGCATGGCTTGACGCGGTCGGCGCCAGCGCCGAAACATCCACCACGAATTCGCATCAAACGGGATAGGCCATGTCGAGCGTCGCTTACGATCCAAACAACGTCTTTGCCAAGATCCTGCGTGGCGAATTGCCCTCGCAAAAGCTCTACGAGGACGCCGACACCGTCGCCATCATGGACATCATGCCGCGCGGCGAAGGCCATTGCCTGGTGATCCCGAAGCAGGCGGCGCGCAACATCCTCGACGTGGAGCCTGACAGCCTGGCGGCGGTGATGCGTACGGTACAGAAGCTCGCGCGCGCGGTGAAGAAGGCGTTCGGCGCCGAAGGTGTCACCGTTCACCAGTTCAACGAAAGCGCCGGCGGCCAGGTGGTTTTCCACCTGCATGTGCACGTGATCCCGCGCTTCGAGGGCGTGGCGCTCAAGGCACCGGGGGGACCGATGGAGAAGCCGGAGGTGCTGGCGGCGAATGCGGATAGGATCAGGGCTGCGCTGGCAGCCTGATTCTGCCTTCACCCTTGGTGTTCCATCCAGACTGGCGCCGACGGAGCCTTTGACAGGACGCAACCGACGTTAATCGGTGTGCGCCAGCACGACCGACGACTTCGCCATGGACGCGAAACGCGACGCACCAAGCATGGCTTTTGCCCCCCAGAGTGCCAGAGCGAACACGGCCAATCCGCCTGCAATATCGACCAGATGGTGGCCGCCATGCAGCAGTATGGCAGGTAGCATCAGCACATTCACCGCCAATACAAGCGGGAAGACGCGACGGAAGCCGGCCATGAACCAGACCGAGAGGCAAGCCATCACAATGTGGAACGAGGGAAAGGCAATGAGCCCGAGAGTATCTCTCGGGCTGATGAATGCTGGACCTTCAAGCATCAGCCTGTTCAGTTCCGCGCCATAGTTAGAGTCGACCACCAGCCTGGCTCGCGCAGCGACATCCCCCGCGATGACCTGGTAGGCGGACGGGCCCGAACTCGGCAGGACGTACCAAATGAAGATCGTCGCAAGCGCCGCAAGAATGCCGGTCAGCAGGAAAAGGTGCAGGTCGGCAAATCGACGAGAAAACCCAAGGAAAACGATGACCATGACAATCTGCGGCAAGGAACTGAGGTAGATTGCCCGCAGGAGGCTGCTGAACACCGGGAACTGCGCGACGAATGCGACGAACTCGTCCCACCTGTAGCCTACGAGCGCATCGACCTCGATGAAGAAGGTGTCGATCCGCCTGTCACCCACTGGCAGGAGCAGATAATTGAAAAGCGAGGCCGACAGCGTGAACAGCACAAAGAGGCCAGTCGCCGTAAGCGCCGAGGCGATACGTTCATTGGGACGCAGCCGCCGGTAAATTTGCCCCCCGAGAACGACAGCCATGCCGATGGCAATCATCCCGGCATAAGATTTGAGATCGACGGAACGGCTGCCGAACATGATGATCGCGCCGTCGATCATGAACAGCAGTCCGGTAACGACTGCGCTGAATTTCTCGGCTGCGTGCAGACGCATCCCATACCCCCAACCCGCCGCAAACTGCCAGAACGCCGTTAAGGGGGTGTGAAGCAGTCAGCGGAGTTGAACAGATTCGGGATAGATCGCTAGGTCGCCAGGATCCCTCCCAGCAACACCGCCTCAGCCACGAAGATACCGACGAGGATCTTCCGCCCCAGCGTCAGGTAGGCCACAAACCCTGCGGCAACGGCGAAAAGACGCAAGGCCAGCGCCGTATCGGCCAGCGCGCCACTCGGAAACACGATGAGATTGCCGATGACGGCGGCGACAAGGGCCGTCGCCAGTGCGCGGACCAGCACCAGCAGTTCCGACTCCTCGGATATCCGGTCGCCCAGGTAGACGCCCAGGAAACGCCAGGCGTCGGTCGGCAGCCAGCCGCCGATCAGAATGAACAAGAACGGCCACCACCAGGAATCGATCGCTTGGAATGTCATGCTGCCTGCCTCCGCCGCGATAGCCTGTGGAAGGCGAAGGCCAGTCCGCCGCCGATCAATCCCGCTCCCAACAGGTCGAAGCCCGGGATGACGGAGTGCAGCACAGGCCCCAGCACGATGCCGAGCGCCATGGCCACGTGCCCCGCCCGCTCGCGCGCCGAGCCCCACAACGAGGTGAGAAAATACATCGGCGTGAGCAAGAAGAGCGCGGCCGAGACCGACGGCGGCAGGCTGTCGGCCAGCAGGAACACGATTGCCACGACGGCCATGTTGAACAGCACCAGCGTCGAGCCGAGCCCGGCATAGTAGCTGGTGCGCATCTCGCGCGGGATGCCGCGCAGCCGCTCCATGGCCAGCACCCACGACGTGACGGCGACGAAATGGGAGAGGAAATAGAGCACCCAGCGCGGTGTCCTGGGCCCACGCAACTCGGGCACCAGCGCGACCACCATCGGCGCAAGCCTGATCGAGGACAGCGCCACCGCAAACGCAGCGGCGGGCAAGGAGGCTCCCGAGAGGATCGCGCCGACCAGCACGACTTTCGCCGGAAGCGCCCAGACCATGGCAACCATGAAGACACTTTGAACGAGCGTCAGCCCCGCCTCCTTGGCCAGCCCGGCGAAGCCGATGAAGGCGCTGGCGAGAATCAGGCCCGGAACGGAAACGGCAGCGCGCACGCCGCGCAAATACCAGAGACGGCGGGAAGTCATGCTGGGAAAGGAAAACTGAAGGCGGCCATCGCCAAGCCGATAGCACGGGTACCTTGGCAAGTCAGCGCAACACCCATGTTGGCGCAACGGTTCTCGACATGTGCCCGGCAACCAACCTTCCCGCCGCATCAAGTTACCGGAGCATCTTGACAACTGACGCAACGACACCGCGTAGAAGGACGTCACTGGGAGCGAGGAAGTCATGATCGGCACGATTCTGCTGGTGGTGCAGGCACTGATCTATTTCGTGACCATGGCTGCGGTGTTTCACGCCCGCCATCGCTTCGGCATCGGCATCTTCGTGTGCGTGCTCGGGGTGATGCACTTCCTGGAGACCTATCTGGCGGCGGTCTTCTTCCTGCCATTGCCCTTTGGGCTGATCTCGCCCGGCTCCGTAGTGATGTTCTCCGGCAAGCTGATGCTGTTTCTGCTGCTCTACATCAAGGAGGACGCGGAAACCGTCCGCCAGCCGATCTATGGACTGCTCATCGGCAACTGCCTGATGGTGGCGCTCGCCCTCATCCTTCGCCTGTACGGTAGCGTCGCCGAACTCCCCGGCTACCAGCCGGACCTCACCTTCCTGGACCAGATGAGCTTCCTCATGGTCTGGGGAACGGCGCTGCTTTTCGTCGACAGCATCGCCCTCATCCTCATCTACGAGAAGCTCGGCCAGCGCATCGCCGGCACCCTGTTCAAGCGTGCCTTCGTGAGCCTTGCCGTCGTGCTCAGCTTCGACCAGGTGCTGTTCTTCATCGGCCTCCACTTGGTGTCAGGCGTGCCGATTAGCGCGCTCTACGGCGGCTGGATCGCCAAGATGGGCGCGGCAGCCCTCTACAGCGCCCTGCTGGTCGGCTACCTGCGCTTCGTCGAGACGAAACCCGCCCTTCCCGGACCCGAGCCACTACTCCGGGTCTTCGACAGGCTCACGTTCCGACACCGCTACGAGGACCTGCTCCAGCGCACGGGCTTCGATACGCTCACCGGCGCGCGCGACCGAAGCCAGTTCCAGGCCATGGCCCAGTCCCTCGTCGATGGCGCGTTGGAGAACCGCAAGCCCGTGAGCCTGCTGATGATCGACATCGACCACTTCAAGAGCATCAACGACCAGTTCGGCCATGTGGCCGGTGACAAGGTGCTGAAGGATGTAGCGCACGCCCTGGCAGGTTCGTTGCGCAGCGGCGACCGCCTGTTCCGCTACGGCGGCGAGGAGTTCGCCGCGATCTGCCAGGAACTCAACGCTGGCGACGCAGCCGTACTTGCCGAAAGGCTGCGTGCGGCCGTCGAATCGGCGACCATCACCGATCTTGGGATGCGCGCGACGGTGAGCATCGGCGTAACGACCGCCTCGGTCGGGCCGGTCACGGTCGAGCAGATGATCAAGGACGCCGACAAGTGGCTTTACGAGGCCAAGCGCCGCGGCCGAAATCGCGTCGAGAGCGCGATACTCGACTAGAGCGTTTCTGGCCTTGATTGAATCGTTGGGGATTCCGGTCCGGGCTGTTTTGTGATTCAAGATGTTGGCTGGAGTGGAGGCCAGCATCGGATGACGCGAGCTCTTTCGAACGATCTTCGTGAGCGTGTTGTGGGTGCGGTTCAGGCGGGCGATAGCTGCCGGACGGTGGCGGCGCGGTTTGGCGTTGCGGTGTCCTCGGTGGTGAAGTGGTCGCAGCGCTATCGCGCGACCGGGTCGGTGGCGCCGGGCAAGATGGGCAGCCATCGCAAACGCATTCTGGAGCCGCATCGGGCGTTCATCGTGGAGCGGATCAACCAGACGTCGCATCTGTCGCTGCATGGGCTGAAGGCGGAACTGGCGGCGCGCGGGGTGAAGGTGTCGCACGACACGGTGTGGCAGTTCCTGCGGCGCGAGGGGCTCAGGTTCAAAAAAAACACTGTTCGCGCTTGAGCAGGCCCGCACCGACATCGCGCGGCGGCGACATCGCTGGCGTTCGTGGCAGGCCGGCCTCGACCCGCGGCGGCTGGTGTTCATCGACGAGACCTGGATCAAGACCAACATGGCGCCGCTGCGCGGCTGGGGACCGAGAGGCAAGCCGCTGCGCGGCTTTGCCCCGCATGGCCACTGGCGCACGCTGACCTTCCTCGGAGCCCTGCGCTTCGACCGGCTCGCCGCCCCTTGCGTCTTCGACGGGCCGATCAACGGCACATGCTTTCGCGCCTATGTCGAGCAGCAACTCGTGCCGGTGCTCGCACCCGGCGACATCGTCGTCATGGACAATCTCGGCTCCCACAAGGCCGCAGCCATCCGTCAGGCGATCCGTGCCGCCGGAGCCAGGCTCTGGTACCTGCCGCCTTACTCGCCCGACCTCAACCCGATCGAACAGGCCTTCGCCAAGATCAAGCATTGGATGCGACATGCCCAGAAGCGGACCGTCGACGAGACATGGCGACACATCGGCAGCCTCGTCTCTTCAATCGAACCCGCCGAATGCGCCAACTACTTCGAAAATGCAGGATACGCTTCTGTCAAAAGCTGAAGGGCTCTAGCAAATCCAGCGAGAGACAAAAAAAGCCCCGTCGCCGGGGCTTTTTTCTTAGTCTTGTCAGCCCTTTCGAGGCAGTTGCGGAACCAGGCTGCGCTTGCCCCCGTCCTTGCCCTTGGGCTCGTTCCTGGGCTTCGCCGACACCTTCTTGGCGACTGTTTTCTTGGCCGCGGGACGCTTGAGCTTGGGCCTGTCGGCCGGCTCCTCCTTCTTCGGCTTGACCGGCACCTCGTCGGCGACGGTCTCGAGCTTGAGGCCCGTCTCGCCGGTGTCCTTCTTCTCGACCGTCACACGAACCGTGCCGCCCTTCTTGAGCTTGCCGAAGAGCACTTCGTCCGCCAGCGGCTTCTTGATGTGCTCCTGGATGACACGGCCGAGCGGACGGGCGCCCATGCGCTCGTCGTAGCCCTTGTCGGCCAGCCAGGCGATGGCCTCTTCCGACAGGTCGAAAGTGACGCCACGCTCGGACAGCTGGGTCTCCAGCTGCATGACGAACTTCTGCACGACCTGGTGCACGACCGGCACCGGCAGCGAGCCGAACGGGATGATGGCATCGAGACGGTTGCGGAACTCCGGCGAGAACAGCCGGTTGATCGCTTCCATGTCGTCGCCTTCGCGCTTGGACGAGCCGAAGCCGATTGCGGCCCTCGCCATGTCGGAGGCGCCCGCATTCGTGGTCATGATGAGGATCACGTTGCGGAAGTCGATCTGCTTGCCGTTGTGGTCGGTCAGCTTGCCGTGGTCCATGACCTGCAACAGGATGTTGAACAGGTCCGGATGGGCCTTCTCGACCTCATCGAGCAGCAGCACGCAATGCGGATGCTGGTCGACGCCGTCGGTCAACAGCCCGCCTTGGTCGAAGCCGACATAGCCGGGAGGCGCACCGATAAGCCGGCTGACGGTGTGGCGCTCCATGTACTCCGACATGTCGAAGCGCAGCAGTTCGACGCCGAGCGAGGCGGCAAGCTGCTTGGCAACCTCGGTCTTGCCGACGCCGGTCGGTCCCGAGAACAGGTAGGAGCCGATCGGCTTCTCAGGTTCGCGCAGGCCGGCACGCGCCAGCTTGATCGATGCGGCAAGCGCCTCGATCGCCGTATCCTGGCCGTAGACGACGCGCTTGAGTTCAGCCTCGAGGCTGGCAAGCACCTTCTCGTCGTCGGCGGAGACCGTCTTCGGCGGAATGCGCGCCATCGTGGCAACAGTCGCCTCGATCTCCCTGATGCCGATGGTCTTCTTGCGCTTGTTCTCCGGCAGGAGCATCTGCGAGGCCCCAGTCTCGTCGATCACGTCGATCGCCTTGTCGGGCAGCTTGCGGTCGTTGATGTAGCGAGCCGAGAGTTCCACCGCGGCCTTGATGGCCTCGTTGGTGTATTTCACCTTGTGGAAGCTCTCATAATAGGGCTTCAGGCCCTTCATGATCTCGATGGCGTCATCGACCGTCGGCTCGTTCACGTCGATCTTCTGGAAGCGACGCACGAGCGCCCTGTCCTTCTCGAAGAACTGGCGGAACTCCTTGTAGGTGGTCGAGCCGATGCAGCGGATGGTGCCCGAAGACAGCGCCGGCTTGAGCAGGTTGGAGGCATCCATCGCCCCGCCCGAAGTCGCGCCGGCGCCGATCACCGTATGGATCTCGTCGATGAACAGGACCGCGCCCGCATATTCCTCGAGTTCCTTGACGACCTGCTTCAGACGCTCCTCGAAGTCGCCGCGATAACGTGTGCCGGCGAGAAGCGTGCCCATGTCGAGGGCGAAGATTGTGGCGTCCTCGAGCACTTCCGGCACATCGCCCTCGACGATGCGCTTGGCGAGACCCTCGGCGATCGCAGTCTTGCCGACGCCGGGATCGCCCACATAGAGCGGGTTGTTCTTGGACCGCCGGCAAAGCACCTGGATGGTGCGGTTGATCTCGGCCTCGCGCCCGATCAGCGGATCGATCTTGCCTGCGCGCGCCTTGGCATTGAGATTGACGCAGTAGGCCGTCAGCGCGTCCTGCTGCTTCTTGTTCTTGGCATTGTCCTCGCTCTGCTCGTTGTTGGAGCCGTGCTGCTCCTCGTCCGCGCCGCGCGGGCTGCGGCTCTCGGAAGCGCCGGGGCGCTTGGCGATACCGTGCGAGATGTAGTTGACCGCGTCGTAACGGGTCATCTGCTGTTCCTGCAGGAAATAGGCGGCGTGGCTCTCGCGCTCGGCGAAGATGGCGACGAGCACGTTGGCGCCGGACACTTCCTCGCGGCCGGATGACTGTACATGGATCACCGCGCGCTGGATGACGCGCTGGAACCCGGCCGTCGGCTTGGAGTCCTCGTCGTAACCGGTAACGAGGTTGTCGAGTTCGGTGTCTATATAGGTCAGCACCGTCTGACGCAGTTCATCGAGGTCGACGTTGCAGGCGCGCATAACGGCGGCCGCTTCGTTGTCGTCGATGAGTGCGAGCAGCAGGTGCTCCAGCGTTGCATATTCGTGGTGACGTTCGTTTGCGAGCGTCAGCGCCTGGTGCAGCGCCTTTTCGAGGCCTTGGGAGAAAGCCGGCATTCAATACCTCACTTCTTCTCCATCACGCATTGCAGCGGATGCTGATTCTGTCGGGCGAAATCCATGACCTGAGACACTTTCGTCTCGGCCACTTCGTAGGTGTAGATCCCGCACTCGCCGACGCCGTGGTTGTGGACGTGCAGCATGATGCGGGTCGCGGCCTCTCTGTCCTTCTGGAAGAAGCGCTCGAGTACGTGAACGACGAACTCCATCGGGGTGTAGTCATCATTGAGAATGAGCACGCGATAAAGACTCGGCCGCTTCGTCTTGGTTTTCGAGCGCGTGATGACGGCGGTGCTACGGCCTGTGCCGTTGCCTCCCTCGTCACCGTTCTGCATCCGCGCCACGTCAAGATCCGTGGCCTGCAAGCCTCTCGTCACGCTGGTCATGCCCTTCGTCAATTCAGACCCAACCCCTCATGTAGGTGTCACCGGGAGGATTTTAAGCCCTTCTAACGTGCTGACAATATGGCCGGGGCCAACCCGAGGCGATTTACCCCCATCGTGGTAAGGATCGCGCCACGGCCAATGCAAAAAACCCGGCTGCGCTGACGCAACCGGGTCCATGCTGGCGGATCCTAGGATCCGCCCCCCACTACAGGGTTTCAGCCGTTACTTCGCCTTGGCGACGAGCGCCTCGAAGGGCTTGTAGGCTTCCTTGGCGAGTTCGGCATAGAGCTCGCCCAGCTTGGTCGCCTCGGCGACAAAGCCCTCGTACGTCTGCTTGGCGTAGTCGGTCTGAATCTCGATGGCCTTCTCGAACGACTTCACGCCGATCAGCTTCTCGAAGGTGGCGGCACCGGTTTCGAAGCTCTTCTTGGTGTAGTCGGTCGTTTCGGTTGCGATCGCCTGGGCACTCTTGGAGAGCGATGCGAAGCTCTTCAGGCCGGTGTCCACGAATTCCTTGCCGTACTTGCTGAAATCTTCATAGGTCTGAGTCATCGCTGCATCCTTTTGGGTTGAGAGCGCTGCGCTATGCGATTGTGCGATGCAGCCTAGGTATTGTGCATCGCACAAAATGTCAACTGACCCAGGGGAATTTCGCTCGCCTCTGTCCCGTAAAGTTCGACTAAAGCCAGAGCAAAAGTGTGAACGAGCCGGTTACCATAAACGGATTGGTAACGCTGGGACCCTAGTGTGCGCCGATACGGGGCCGGAACCTTTGCCGCCCCTCATGCAACGATAAATCAAGGGTCTAACAGTGCGTCAGGCGTTGCCAGGTAAAGTCTTCAAGGCGGCTATCTCATTCAAATCATTCATGACTTTCGCCCTCGCCGCAGCGATCGGCCTGGCGACGGTTGCGCCTTCTTCGGCAGCGAAAGACAGCAGGTACGCAGCGATCGTGATCGACGCGAACACCGGCAAGGTGCTGCATCAGTCCAATGCGGATTCCCGCCGCTATCCGGCGTCGCTGACCAAGATGATGACGCTCTACCTGACGTTCGAGGCGCTCTCGCGCGGCAAGATCAACAAGAACACCAAGGTGGTGTTCTCGCAGAACGCCGCAGCCGAGCCGCCGACCAAGATCGGCGTCAAGGCCGGCAACTCGATCACCGTCGAGACGGCGATACTGTCGCTCATCACCCGCTCGGCCAACGACGCCTCGACCGCGCTCGGCGAGATGATCGCCGGCTCGGAGGAGAACTTCGCCCGCATGATGACCGCCAAGGCCCGCGGCCTCGGCATGAAGAACACTGTCTTCCGCAACGCCAACGGCCTGCCCAATACCGGCCAGTTCACCACCGCGCGCGACATGGCCACGCTCGGCATCGCGCTGCGTGAGCACTTCCCGCAGTACTACGGCTATTTCTCCACCCGCTCTTTCGCCTACGGCCGCCAGCGCATTGCCAATCACAATCGCCTGCTCGGCCGTGTGAAGGGCGTGGACGGCATCAAGACCGGCTATACCCGCGCTTCCGGCTTCAATCTCGTGTCCTCGGTGCAGGACGGCAACCGCAGCCTGGTCGCAGTAGTCATGGGCGGCGCCAGCGGCGCGAGCCGCGACAACAAGATGGCCGAACTGATCAAGACCTACCTGCCGCGCGGCTCGACGCGCGACGGCGGCGCCCTGGTGGCAAAGGCCGATACGGCCGAGCCCATGCTCGCCAAGGTCGCCCTGCCGAAGAACGACGTGCCCACTCCGGATTTCCGCCCGCAGGCTGAAGAGGCCATTGAGGTCGCCGAAGTCGCGACGGACGATGAAGTCGCCATCGACGAGGTCGCTATGGACGCCGAGGTCGCGCCGGTCGCCATCCCCGCGCCCAAGCCCACCATCGGCCTGACCGCACAGCCCAAGATCGCCATGGCCTCTGCAGAGCGCTTCGGCCGCAACATTCCGTTCCAGATCCGCAAGCCGAAGGAAGCCATCCCGACGACTGCCGCCGAGGCTGTCGAGCAGGCCTATGCGCAGCCCGAGCAGGCTCCTGCCGTCGACGCCTTCAAGACCGCCTCGGTTCCGTCCGGCTGGGCCGTCCAGGTCGCCTCGTCGCCGAGCGACGCCGAAGCCCGCTCGATCCTCGAAAAGACCGCCAAGCAGGCGCCGCGGGTTCTCGCCGACGCCTCCGCATACACGGTTCCGTTCGAGAAGGGCGGCGTGACCTACTTCCGCGCCCGCTTTGCCGGTTTCGAAACGAAGGACGCAGCCTGGAAGGCGTGCAACGCCCTGAAGAAGCAGAAGGTCTCCTGCTACGCCATCGAGCAGTAGCGGGCGGCCGCCCCAACTCCTGGGAAAGTAGTGTGTCGAAGGAGAAGTTAGTGATGATCGGAGAGAAGGACGTCCTTGGCTTCGTTGATCCGCGCCGCGAGGAAGGACGAGCCGCCCAGATCGGGATGCAGGCGCTGAATCAATCGACGATGCGCCTTGCGGACATCCGCCGCGGCGGCCCCCGCTTCAAGACCAAGGATCTTGTAGGCCTCCTCCTTAGTCATGGCGCCCGAACCTGGCGCAACACGCTGCCCGTCGTTTCGGTCCGCCTTCGCGTCTTCGCGCCAGACGGGAAACCGGCTGTCAAGATAGGTCTCAAGTAACTGCCGGCTCTCCGGGTCCCCGGAGAGCTCCTGGTACAGCGCCTTCAATTCGATCAGGCCCAACGAGGCCAGCGATTTGCCTTCCTGGCGTCCAGCCAGGACCAGTCCTTGCAGGGCTCCGGTGTCGTGGTCGAGCTCCATTTCCAGCGCGGCGGTGCGGACCGTGGAACGCCGCCCCGGTGTTTTCGTAGCGTTGCGAATGCGCTTGCCCGATGCGTACCAGGCCAGCGCCGCCGAAATCAGACCGCCGCCGACTGCGGCTCGCCCCAGCAACAGCAGCACCAGCCCGACTAGCCCCAGCAGCAGCGGGCCCGCCGTCTTCAGGGCGCGCGCGAGCACTGCTGCGTCGGCGCGCGCAAGGCCGATTGCAAGCACCGTCAGGACGAGCAGGACGGCAGCAATGATGCCGATGACTGTCATGGGGACTTGCTGCCCCTCAGATGTTCGATCATCAGCAGATCCTCCGGCCGCCCCCTCGTTTCCAGCGCCTTGATGCCACCGGTGGCGAAGACCGCCACGGCCGAGAGCAGCTTGGACAACGCCGCAGCAGCCCGACGATCGAAGCGGAACCATGCCCCCTTCGACAAGCGGGCGATTTCCTTGAAAGCCTTCTCGGCAGCTGCGTCGTTGCCCTCCTGGAACACGAAGGCAGGAACGCCGTGCAGTCCCAGCCGCCCGGCCTTCTCGGCCAGTTCGTCGATGTTCTCTTCCATCGCGTCGCCGATATAGACGAGCGCGTCAACCTTGGACCCAGCGGCCTCCTTGAGCGCGTGGCTGAGCACCTTGCCTAGTTGCGTCTGGCCACTGCGGCACTGGATGGAGGTCATCAGGCCTTTCAGCGCGCCGGTATCGGCCACGAATTTCGAAGCGCGGCACTCTCCCAGGCCGCGGAAGTAGACGAGTTGAACGTTTAGCCTGCCGGTCTTGCCGACAGCGTCGAACATCTGGCCCTGCAACTCGCAGGCAAGGTCCCAGGTCGGCTGCCGGCTCATGGTGGCGTCGAGCGCCAGGATCAGGCGGCCATTGGCCTTGCCGGGCGTTGCCACGGCGCGCGCCTGGCGCAGGAAGGCCTCGATCTCGGTCGCGTCGGACCGGCGCTCGGCCAAGGCAGGCTTCTTCGAAGGGGTGAGTGGCTTGCTGTCGTCGCTCATCACCCATCAAGATGTGGCGGCGCGAGCTGGGTTGCAAGCCTGGTGACCGCCCGGCTCGCGGGGCGCTCAGAGCAGGCCGAGCTCGGCCAGTTCCAAACGGAGTTTCGGCGGCATTTCAGCCAGCGCCGCATTGCCCTGGCCGAGATCTACCGGAGCATCCTCGGGTTTGAGGTAGCGCCAGCCCTGGAAGGCGCGCCGCGGCTGCCATTCGGTGCGCACCACCGTGGGCTCAAGCACCAGATGGCAGCGTCCGATGCCCTCCGAATCGGTAAACGGCCTGATCTCCAACAGGCTCTGGCGGCATTGCACGCTGCCCTTGATCACCCAGTAGAGCGAGCCGCCCGCCGTCAGTTCCTCGCCCCGCGTAGGCACCATGCGCGTGGTGTGAAACTGCTCCACCGGTTCGCCGGCGCGGCGGCGATCGTCGAGGCGGAAGGCAATCCATTCCTCGAGATCCTCGACGCTATCACAACCGACACAGAGCTTGATGAGATTGAGCGACATGAGCCGAAACTAGTACTTGGGATCGCTGCGTTCAACGCCGGCCCGGGTTTTGCACAGGCTCAGCATTCCACGACGTTGACCGCGAGGCCGCCGAGGCTGGTTTCCTTGTACTTCTCGCTCATGTCCATGCCGGTCTGCCGCATGGTCTCGATCGCGGCGTCGAGTGGCACGAAATGCTTGCCGTCGCCCTTGATCGCCAGCGAGGCCGCTGTGACGGCTTTCACCGCGCCCAACGCATTGCGCTCGATGCACGGGACCTGGACGAGGCCGGCAACGGGATCGCAGGTCATGCCGAGATGGTGCTCGAGCGCGATCTCAGCCGCGTTCTCCACCTGCTCGGGCGTTCCGCCCATGACCGCGCACAGGCCGGCCGCCGCCATGGCTGAGGCCGAACCCACCTCGCCCTGGCAGCCGACCTCGGCGCCTGAGATCGAGGCATTGGTCTTGATGATGCCGCCGACGGCGGCCGCGGTTAGCAGGAAATCGCGGATGCTCTCCTTGTCGGCCTCGACATGGAAATGCAGCCAGTAGCGCAGGACCGCCGGCAACGTGCCGGCAGCACCGTTCGTCGGCGCCGTGACGACGCGGCCACCCGCGGCGTTCTCCTCGTTGACCGCCATCGCATAGATCGACAGCCAGTCGTTGGCGAGCAGCGGATTGGGCCGGTTCTGGCTCCACTGCTCCTGCAGCTTCTCATGCAGCTGGCGCGCCCGGCGCCGCACCTTGAGCCCACCCGGCATGATGCCGTCCTGCGACAGGCCGCGGTCGATGCAGCGGCTCATGGCGTCCCAGATCGCATCGAGGCCGGCGTCGAGTTCGGCGCGCTGCATGTGCACTTCCTCATTCGCCCGCTTCATCTCGGCGATAGAGAGGCCGCTGCGTGCCGCCATGGCCAGCATCTCGACGGCGTTGGAGAAGGGATAAGGTACCCGCTTGCCCGGTGTGGGCGCAGCGGTCTTGGCCTTCATACGCTGCAGTTCCTCCTCCGAGACGACGAAGCCGCCGCCGATCGAATAGTAGATGCGCTTGAGCAGCACCCGATCGGCCGAATCATAGGCGTAGAAGGCCATGCCGTTGGCGTGGCCGAGCAGCGGCGTCTTCTTGTCGAGCACGAGGTCGACATTGGGATCGAAGCGATAGGACGGATGCCCGGGGGGCGCGACGCGCCTGTCGCGCGTCACCTGATCGACGATGGCGTCCGACTTGTCGGGATCGACGGTCACAGGCGTAAGGCCGGTCAGGCCCAGAATGACGGCGCGGTCCGTGCCGTGCCCCACTCCGGTATATGCCAACGAACCATGCAGGCTCGCGCCGACCCGGTCGACCTGGACGCCCGCCGGACGCGGCCATTCGCCGTTGAGCACTTCGTCGAGGAAGCGCGCCGCGGCAGTCATTGGCCCCATCGTGTGGGAACTCGACGGGCCAATGCCGATCTTGAACAGGTCGAATACCGAAAGAAACACGTCTCACTCCCTGCGACGGCGGCCGCGATCGCATCGTCTGTGCGATCATTCCGCCCTTTTTGCGCTGATCGCTAGACGCGATCCGACGCGCTTTGCTCAGCGCGCGACATTCGAAAAAAGCACCAGTTTGCGCAAGGCCGCAAAACAAGAAAGCGCGGACCTAGCCGCGCTTTTGTATCCACAATCGTATCCATTTTGAAGATGGTCGTTTCAGCCGGCGACCACCGCCGCCTTTTCTGCACCACCGCTGACAAGCCATGCGAGAACGAGAAAAACTGCAAAGCCGATCACTGCCTTGGCCGTGAGGCCCCAGCAGGATTTCTGAACGTTGTCGTCCATGATGTGTCGTAAAACCCTTCTTTTAGGCGGGCCGTGGTCGCCATCGACACTGCAGCCCGTCCAGAGTGGCATGCTGGATAGCCGTTTGCGGGCCGTTTCGCAACTGCGAAAAATGACGAAAATGTGGCGAGGGGGCTCGCCGAGCGTCCATAGACGGGACGTTATGACATTATATCAGTCACTTGCTCGACTTCGCTCATTCACGCTTCCTCAATGCTTGCGGCGGAATCGCGGCGCGACGCACTCTCGAAATCGAGCTTCGGCCCATGCTAGCGTTGTGGCCATGTTCAGCGATTCCACCCCAGTCATCGGTCCGCTCGGCGGCCTCGACGTCATAGCCTTGGTCTTCTTCCTCGCCGGCTGGATCTTCCACGCGCTGGGCGCCGAGGGATACATCGTCAAGCGCCTCTCCCTGACGCGCGCCATGAATGCGCAACGCGCCGCCTGGATGGCGACCATGGCCCGCCGCGAGGTCCGCATCGTGGACACCTCGATCATGAACGGCCTGCAGCAGGGCACGGCCTTCTTCGCGTCGAGTTCGCTCATCGCCATCGGCGGCTGCTTTGCCCTGTTGGGCGCATCCGACCGGGTGCTGGCGGTGCTGAGCGACGTGCCGCTGGCCGGCGACACAGCCCGCCCGCTGTTCGAGTTCAAGGTTTTCGGCCTGATCGTCATCCTCGCCTACTCGTTCTTCAAGTTCGGCTGGGCCTACCGGCTGTTCAACTATTGCTCGATCCTGGTCGGCGCGGTGCCGCACGTTAGGACCGGCGCCGAGCCCGATGCGGACACGCTGATGGCCGTGACTCGGGCGACGCGGATGAACGTTCTCGCCGGAAAGCACTTCAACGCCGGCCTGCGCGGCGTCTTCTTCTCGATCGGCTATCTCGGCTGGTTCGTCGACGCTCGCGTCTTCTTCATCACCACCGTCGTGCTGCTTGCAGTGCTGATCAGGCGCCAGTTCTTCTCCGAGGCGCGCCAGGCAGTGCTGCTTCAGGGACGCGGGAACGGCTCGTCGATCCGGCCGGACAGCCAGTAGGCCAGGAGCCCGATCCACTCTCGCATGGCCATGGTCGTGTTCTGCAAGGAATCAGCGGGGTTGTCCGTGAACAGCCCCACGCCCTCCTGCCCGGACGTCCGGTAGTCCACCGGCCAGGGAACGACAGTGAACCCCGCCTTGGAGAACAGCGCCATCGAGCGCGGCATATGGAAGGCCGAGGTGACGAGCAGCCACGTCTCGCCCGGCTTGGGCTGCACCAGTTCCTTCGAGAACACGGCGTTCTCGTAGGTGTTGCGCGAGCGGTTTTCGAGCACCATCCGGTCGCGCGCGACGCCCAGCTCCCCGAGCAGCCGTGGGGCAGTATCGGCATCGCCCTCGCCCTCAAGCACCAACGTGCCCGTTCCGCCCGACACCACGACCTTTGCAAGGGGATAGCGGCGGGCGAGGATCGCGGTCTCGACGAAACGGTCGCCGCCGCTGTTGAGCTCATAACCGCCGCGGGCGAGATTGATCGCCCCTTCGAAGCCGCCGCCGAGCACGACGATGCCGTCGACCTTTTCGGGCATGGGCGGGCGCTGGAAGCGCTCCTCGAGCGGATTGAGCATCAGTGCGCCGAGTGACGTCCAGGCGGCGATCGCCAGGATCAGGAACGACACGAATGTCGCCCACCGGAACATACGTCGCCAGCCGAAGAAGCTGGCGACGAGGCCAAAAGCCAGCAGCAGGATCGAGAAGTTGAGCGGTTGAGCGAAGAACCAGAAGATTTTTGACAGGTAGAAGAACAACCGAAATGCCGCCCGTAGATGGAGTTTTCGCCCAAGGGGCTACTGCTTCATCGGTAAGAGCGACCCCTGTCCTGATCCCGTGCCCCGTCCACTGGCCGGGGCACGAGTTTCTTCCTTACCACCACTTCTCCGGCTGGAAGCGACCAGCAGCCTGCTCGACCACGTGGGCGGTCTGGAACAGCGTCTCCTCGTCGAACGGGCGGCCGATCAGCTGCAGGCCGAGCGGCAGGCCGTGGCCGTCGAGGCCAGCAGGCACGGCGATGCCCGGCAGGCCCGCCATGTTCACCGTCACCGTGAAGATGTCGTTGAGGTACATCTTGACCGGATCGGCGGCCATGTCCTGGTCGGCGACGCCAAAGGCGGCCGAAGGCGTAGCGGGCGTGAGGATGACGTCGACGCCGGCGGCGAAGGCCAGTTCGAAGTCGCGCTTGATCAGGGTGCGGACCTTCTGCGCCTGCAGGTAGTAGGCGTCGTAATAGCCCGCCGACAGCACGTAGGTGCCGATCATGATGCGGCGCTTGACCTCGCGTCCGAAGCCGGCGGCGCGGGTGTTCTCGTACATCTCGATGATGTCCTTGCCCGGCACGCGGAGGCCGTAGCGGACGCCGTCGTAACGGGCGAGGTTCGAGGAGGCTTCCGCCGGGGCCACGATGTAATAGGCCGGCAGCGCATACTTGGTGTGCGGCAGCGAGATGTCGACGATCTCGGCGCCGGCGTCCTTGAGCCAGGCAATGCCCTTCTGCCACAGCGCCTCGATGTCGTCGGGCATGCCGTCGACGCGGTATTCCCTGGGGATACCGATCTTCATGCCCTTCAGCGACTTGCCGATGGCCGCCTCGTAATCCGGCACAGGCAGGTCGACCGAGGTCGTGTCCTTAGCGTCGACCGAAGCCATCGACTTGAGCAGGATGGCGGCGTCGCGCACGTCGCGGGCGATCGGTCCCGCCTGGTCGAGCGACGAGGCGAAGGCAACCGTGCCCCAGCGCGAGACGCGCCCGTAGGTCGGCTTGATGCCGACGGTGCCGGTGAAGGCCGCCGGCTGGCGGATCGAGCCGCCGGTGTCGGTGGCGGTCGCGCCGGCGCAGAGCCACGCGGCGACCGCTGCGGCCGAACCGCCGGACGAGCCGCCCGGCACCAGTTGGGCGTTGTCGAGCGTGCGCGTGGTCCTCGCACCACCTGCGGAGACGAAGCCGCCGTCGCCCTGATGCGTCGTTGGCGTCACCACCTGGTCGAGACGCGAACGGCGCCACGGATTGATGACCGGGCCGTAATAGGACGTCTCGTTGGACGACCCCATGGCGAACTCGTCCATGTTGAGCTTGCCCAGCATGACCGCACCGTCAGCCCAGAGATTGGCCGTGACCGTCGATTCGTAGCGCGGCTTGAAGCCGTCGAGCACATGGCTGCAGGCCTGGGTGTGCACGCCTTCGGTGGCGAACAGGTCCTTGATGCCGAGCGGTATGCCTTCCAGCGCACCGCCCTCGCCCTTGGCGAGCTTGGCATCCGAGGCCTTGGCCATGTCGCGCGCTTGGTCGGGCGTGGTCGCAACGTAGGCGTTGAAGGTCGGATTGGCCTGCTCGATGGCCGCGACATAGGCCTCGGTCAGTTCCGAAGCGGTGATCTCCTTGCCGCGCAGCTTCCCACGCGCTTCGGCAATCGTCAGTCTGGTCAGATCGGTCATGTGCTCAGCTCGAAAGATTCTTTTCGTAGAAAACCGACCACTGCGAGTCGGGGTAGTCGAGGACCGGGCCGCAGCGGCTAAAGCCGGCGCCCTCATATACCGCCCATGCCGCCGGATGACGGTCGCCCGTCTCCAGCACCAGGCGTGAAATACCCTCGCCGCGCGCCAAGGTCTCGATGTGCCGAACGATCTCGGCGCCGATCTTCTTGCCGCGGTGGGTCGGCCGCGTGTACATGCGCTTGACCTCGCCGAGCCCGCCTTCATGGCGCTTCAAGGCGCCGCATCCGACAGCCTCGCCGTTGTCGCGCGCGATGAACACCGTCGTATCCGGCCCGGCCATCTGCTCAGCCGTCATGTGGAAGCAGAATTCTGGCGGTGTGAGATCGAGCAGGGTCGCGTTGAGCTCGGCGATCAAGCCACGCACCTCGTCCTGCAATGGGCTTTCGACCGCGATCTCGATGGCCACCTTGGCTTACTCCACCACCTTGGGCACCAGGAAGAAGTTCTCATCCGTCGCCGGCGCGTTGGCGACGATGTCGGCAGCCTTGTTGCCGTCGGTGACGGCGTCGACCCGCTTCTTCATCTCCATCGGCGTAACCGAAGTCATCGGCTCGACACCGGAAACATCGACCTCATTCAGCTGCTCGACGAAACCCAGGATGGCGTTCAGTTCGCCGGTCATGCGCTCGGCATCCTCCTCGCTCACTGCAATGCGGGCGAGATGCGCAACGCGCTTGACTGTCTTGAGATCAACGGACATCGAAAAAAACTCCGGCAGACCGGGGGAAAGGATCAATCGGGGCTATAACGGCGCGACGCGCGCCGCGCAACACGCTTGATCGCACTCACGGCATGGTGACGCCGTCGCACTGGTAATAGGTGCCGGCATTGTTGGTCTGGCCGCTCTCGGCATCGACGGTACGCACCGACACGAGATCGAGCTGCGTCGGGCTGAGTTCGAGGATCGAAAGCACGTCCGGGAACAGATGCCCCGGCTCCTGGCACAGCGCGGTCACGGCCCAAGCGGGCGACCGGCTGGCCCGGGTCACGTTCACGAACTCGCAATTGTATTCGACGCTCTCGATGCCGCGAGCCGTCAGCACCAGGCCGCCGGCCTCGATGATAGGCTGCAGCGTTTCCTTCTTGGCCTGCGCGCAGAGTTCCTCGGACTGCAGGTAGACACCCTTGATGAAGTCCTCGGCCGCGGCAATGTGGACAACACCCAGCACGAGCGCCGGCACGGCTGCAAGCAGTCGCCATTTATGCATCGAAGCCCCCTGGCCCAGCGGCAGGCGCCGCTTTCAGATTTCCTTCGCAACTCCAATTTGCGGCAACACCACGTCGACACCCGAACCCTCGAGGCCTTCGACGAACCTCTCCGCCGTCTGGTCGATGATCGGGAAGGTGCCGTAGTGGCATGGTATCACTGTTTCGAAACCGAAGAACCGCCGGCAGGCGAGCGCCGCGACCGCGCCGCCCATGGTGAAACGGTCGCCGATCGGAACGATTCCGATCTTCGGCTCGTGCAGTTCGTTGATGAGCGCCATGTCTGAGAAGATATCGGTGTCGCCCATGTGGTACAGCGTCCGCTCGTCCGGGAAGTGAAGCACCAGCCCGGCGGGATTGCCCAGATAGGTGTTGGCACCACCCGGGCCACCGGCCGACGACGAATGCAGCGCATTGACGAAAGTCGTGGTGAAGCCGCCGCAGTCGACGGTGCCGCCGTGATTCCCGGGATTGATGACCTTGTCGCTGACGCCCTTGCCGACGAGGTACATGCAGATCTCGAAATTGGCGACCAGCATGGCGCCGGTCTTCCTCAGGATCGCGACGGAATCGCCGATATGGTCGTCATGCCCGTGCGTGAGCAGGACGTGGGTGACGCCTTCAGCCGCCTGTTCCCACGACTTGCCCCAGGACGGGTTGCCGCTCAGGAACGGATCAATCAGAATCCTCGCGTCACCGACCTCGACACGGAACGCCGAATGTCCATACCAGGTGAGCTTCATTTATCTGGCACTCCTCGCTATTTCACTGGCCAGAGGATAGAACGCCGCCGTCCCATGTCAAAAGGAAAGCCGCTTGGCCGTCGTCACCATTGAACAGCTTCCAGCCGCCCTAGCAGGTGGCAGAACGCTCGCCGGCCTTGACCTCGGCGACAAGACGATCGGCGTGGCCGTCTCCGATCGCGGCCTGTCCTTTGCGCATCCCCGGCCGGTCATCATGCGCAAGAAGTTCACGCTCGATGCCGGCGCCCTGATCGGCCTGCTGACCAAGGAAAACGTCGGCGCGGTGGTGATCGGCCTCCCGATCAACATGGACGGTTCGGAGGGCCCGCGCGCCCAGAAATCACGCGCCTTCGTCCGCAACATCGCGACGCTGACCGAGCTTCCTTTCACCTTCTGGGACGAGCGGCTGTCGACGGTGGCGGCGGAGCGGGCCCTGCTAGAAATGGACGTCTCGCGCAGGAAGCGCGACGAGCGGATCGATTCGGCCGCGGCCGCCTTCATCCTGCAGGGGGTATTGGATCGGCTTCAGACGCTCGGGGCCGATTCGGCCGAGGAATAGCGGGCTCGCAGCACCCTAACCTTTTCGGCGATCACCTTGCGGCGGCGGAACGCCCAGATCGCGAGCAAGATCAGCGTGTCGATGATGAAGGCCTTGCCCATCATCCACGGGATGGTTGCGGGGTCCATGCCGAGGATCTCGCCATAGAGGTCGAAGATGGCGAGGTTGAAGGCCCTGCTCATGTAGACGCTGCCGAAATTCATGTCGTTGATCGACAGGAAGTACCAGCCCCAGAAAAGCACCAGCGGCGTGGCCCACAAGGCAAAGATGTATCGCATCACATGCCCTCCCGGGCTGGCCGATCCGGAGGATTGTCCCTCGGCTCGCAACGTACGGCATGGCAAGCCACGCTCGGCCTAAATCTGGCGCGGGCGCTGCGACCGCGCAACGTAAACCATTTATTAAGGTTAATAGCTCGCGCTAGAGTAGCGGCGCGCGGCCAGGCGCGCGCCCTGCGTCAGTTGACCTGGGGATAGAGCGTATCGATGATCAGGCGGGCGTCGTGACGGGCATCGAGCATCCCGTAAGTACCCCGCCATTGCCCAGCGAGCCTGGTCTCGATGAATGCATCGGCGATCCGCCCCGCTCCCATCCGCCGCAACTCCGCCGCCGCCGCCGAGATGGCAAGTTGCTCGGTGAGAATGCGCGCGGCCCCCTCGTCGGAGGATGCGACCTGCATCGCCGCCCGAAGCACTCCAAGGATGCTACGCCCGCCGGCGCCGAGATCGCGCTCGATACTTGCCAGCACGTCGTCGAACAGGGCCGGCGCACGTCCCAGAACGCGCAGCACGTCGAGCGCCATCACGTTGCCGGAACCTTCCCAGATGGCATTCACCGGCGCCTCGCGATAGAGCCGCGCAAGCGGCGCCTCCTCGACGTAGCCGTTCCCGCCCAGGCATTCCATTGCCTCGTAGAGCAGAGCCGGCGCGATCTTACAGACCCAGTACTTGACCACCGGCGTCATCGCCCGTGCAAAGGCCGCTTCGCGCCGGTCGCTGGCGGCCTCGTCGAAGGAGCGCGCCAGGCGGAAGGCGAGCGCCGTCGCGCCGGCGACGTCGAGCGCCATGTCCGCAAGCACGCGCTGCATCAGCGGCTGGTCGACCAGGGTCTTGCCGAACGTCTGGCGGTATCTCGTGTGGTGCACGGCCTCGGCCAGCCCCGCGCGCATTATGGCCGACGATGCCACCGCGCAATCGAGGCGCGTCAGCGTCACCATGTCCATGATGGTCTTGATGCCGCCACCGGCCTCGCCGACCAGTTCGCCGATGGCGCCCTGCATCTCCACTTCCGATGACGCGTTGGAGCGGTTGCCGAGCTTCTCCTTCAGTCGCTGAAACTGCAGGCCGTTGGTGGAGCCGTCGCCGAGGATGCGCGGCACCAGGAAGCACGAAAGCCCCTCCGGCGCCTGCGCGAGCATCAGGAAGGCGTCGGACATGGGAGCCGACATGAACCATTTATGCCCGGTGAGGCGGTAGAAGCTGCCGCCTGCCCGCTCCGCTCGGGTGGTGTTGGCGCGCACATCGGTGCCACCCTGCTTTTCGGTCATGCCCATGCCGAGCGTCAGGCCAGCCTTTTCCACCGGCGGCTTCTGCGCCTGGTCGTATTTGCGGGTGGTGACGCGCGGAGCCCATTCGCGGAACAGCTTCGGGCTCGCCATGAGTGCGGCGAGCGAGGCACTCGTCATGGTGATGGGGCAGAGATGCCCGCATTCGAGCTGCGCCGTCAGGTAGAAGCGCGCGGCACGGACCTGGTGGCGGCGCCCGGTCTCGGCCTCCCCGTTTTCCCACACGGACGAATGGAGCCCGCTCGCAATCGAACGGCGCATGAGTGCGTGATAGGCCGGGTGGAACTCGACCTGATCGATCCGCCGACCCTGGCGGTCATGCGTCCTGAGCTTCGGCACCTCGCTGTTGGCGAGCCGCGCCAGATCCTGCGCCTCGTGGGTGAGCACGAAGCGGCCGAGCCCATCCAGGTCGCGCCGGACGGGTTCTGAAAAGTTCTCAGCGATCTGGATCAGCAACGGGTCGCCGCGCCAGGCATTGCTGCCCGTCAGCGGGGGTGGCTGGTTCGGCACGTCCTGCGTCACGCCATGTCCTTTATAGGTCTGGCGACGGCACGAATCCGCAGCCCTTGGCCGGCTTTATAGCCGAAATGCTTATGGATAGCTTATGGTGCGGCGCATCAGCGACGAAAATTGCAGGGGAGAACATCCGCCGGCAAAATGCCGGCTTGCGGGTGGCGGTGGCACGGCCTATAGCAGCGCCTTGAGATGACCGACACCCACTCCCTGCCGCTCTATCCGCACCGCCATTTGCTTGGCATCCGCGATCTTTCCCCCTTGGACATCGAACTGCTTCTGGACCGCGCCGACGCTGCCGTGTCGATCTCGCGCCAGTCGGAGAAGAAGACTTCGACGCTGCGGGGACGCACCCAGATCAACCTCTTCTACGAGGCCTCGACCCGCACGCAGTCGTCCTTCGAGCTTGCCGGCAAGCGGCTCGGCGCCGACGTCATGAACATGTCGGTGGCGAGTTCCTCGGTGAAGAAGGGCGAGACCCTCATCGACACGGCCATGACGCTGAACGCGATGCGGCCCGATATCCTGATCATCCGGCACCAGTCGGCCGGTGCGGCCGCGCTGCTCGCGCAGAAGGTCGGCTGCTCGGTGGTCAATGCCGGCGACGGCGCGCACGAGCACCCCACCCAGGCGCTGCTCGACGCGCTGACCATCCGCCGCGCCAAGGGCAGCATCGCCCGCCTGACCGTCGCGATCTGCGGCGACATCCTTCATTCGCGCGTCGCGCGCTCCAATATCCTGCTCCTGAACGCGCTCGGCGCTCGCGTCCGCGTCGTGGCGCCATCTACGCTGCTGCCTTCGGGTATCGCCCAGATGGGCGTGGAGGTGACGCAGTCAATGGCCGAGGGCCTCAAGGACGCTGACGTGGTGATGATGCTGCGCCTGCAGCGCGAGCGCATGTCCGGCGCATTCGTACCTTCGGTGCGCGAGTACTTCCGCTACTGGGGCCTCGATGCCGAGAAGCTGAAGGCTGCGAAGGAAGGCGCGCTGGTGATGCATCCGGGCCCGATGAACCGCGGCGTCGAGATCGCCTCGGAAATCGCCGACGGTCCACAGAGCGTGATCCAGGAACAGGTCGAGATGGGCGTAGCCGTCCGCATGGCCGTGATGGAAGCGCTTCTCGACCCACGCCGCAACCGCGACGGGAAGAACGCATGAGCATCACGGTTTTCCAGCGCGCCCGCATCGTCGATCCCTCGCGCGGCATCGACGAGACCGGCTCCGTTATCGTGGACGGCAAGAAGATCGTCGCAGCAGGCGCCTCGGCGCTCAATCAGGGCACGCCCGAGGGTGCGCAGGTGATCGACTGCGCCGGCAAGGCCATCATTCCTGGCCTGGTCGACGGCCGCGTCTTCATCGGCGAGCCGGGTGGCGAGCACCGTGAAACCATTGCCTCGGCAAGCATTGCCGCCGCCGCGGGTGGCGTCACCTCGATCGTGATGATGCCCGATACCGATCCGGTCATCGACAACGTCGCACTGGTCGAGTTCGTGCTGCGTACGGCCAAGGAGACAGCCTCCGTAAGCATCTTCCCTGCGGCAGCCATCACCAAGGGTCTCGACGGACGGGAGATGACGGAGTTCGGCCTGTTGCGCGAAGCAGGCGCGGTGGCCTTCACCGACGGACGCCACACCATCTCCAACGCGCTGATGATGCGACGGGCGCTGACCTATGCGCGCGATTTCGGCGCTGTCATCGCCCATGAAACCCAGGATGCCGACCTTGCCTCCTCGGGCGTGATGAACGAGGGGCTCTACGCCAGTTGGCTCGGCCTGTCGGGCATTCCGCGCGAGGCGGAGACCATTCCGCTCGAGCGCGACCTGGCGCTGGCCCGCCTGACGCGCGGCAACTATCACGCGGCGAAGATATCGACGGCAATGGCAGCCGGCGCGGTCGCCCGCGCCAAGGCCGACGGCGCGAATGTCACTGCCGGCGTCTCCATCAACAGCCTTTCGCTGAACGAAAACGACGTCGGCGAATATCGCACCTTTTTCCGGCTCACGCCGCCGCTGCGCACCGAAGAAGATCGCGTGGCCATGATCGAGGCCCTGAGGGACGGCGGCGTCGACATCATCGTGTCATCGCATGACCCGCAGGACGTCGACACCAAGCGGCTGCCCTTCGCCGACGCCGCCGCCGGCGCGATCGGGCTCGAGACTCTGCTCGCGGTCGCCTTGCGCCTTCACCACAACGACGACGTGCCGCTGCTGCGTCTCATCGAGGCGCTGTCGACCGCGCCGGCAAAGCTGTTCGGCCTTCCCGGAGGCACGCTCCGCCCCGGTGCCGCCGCGGACCTCGCCGTCGTGGACCTCAACGAACCGTGGGTCGTCCGTGAGGCGGACATCCGCTCGCGTTCGAAGAACACCTGCTTCGAAGGCGCGAGGCTGCAGGGCAAGGTCTTGCAAACCATGGTTGCAGGCCGCACAGTATTCTCGGCCTGACGACGTCGGGCCACGGGGGAGTAGACGTATCTTGATGCCGGATGAGATTTTTCCGACGGCCTTGCACGTGCTGATCGCTGCTGCCGTCTTCGGCTATCTGCTCGGCTCGATCCCCTTCGGCCTGCTGCTGACCCGAGCTGCAGGGCTCGGCGACGTGCGCCGAATCGGCTCCGGCAACATCGGCGCCACCAATGTGCTTCGCACAGGCAACAAGAAGCTGGCCGCCGCAACCTTGCTCCTAGACGCGCTCAAGGGCACGGTCGCGGTCGTGATTGCAAGCCGCTGGGGCCATGATGCAGCGATCGCGGCCGGCCTGGGCGCCTTCATCGGCCACCTCTATCCCGTCTGGCTCGGCTTCAAGGGCGGCAAGGGCGTCGCCACCTATCTCGGCGTCCTGCTCGGGCTTTCCTATCTCGGTGCGCTCGTCTTCGCCGCCACGTGGCTAATCGTGGCCTTCGTCACCCGCTATTCGTCGCTCGCCGCGCTGACCGCGGCGGTGGTGGTCCCGATCGCGCTCTACATGATGGATCTGCCCAAGGCCGCAGGCCTGCTCGCGCTAATGAGCGTGATCGTCTTCATCCGGCACCGCGCCAATATATCGAGGCTGCTGTCGGGCACTGAGTCCCGGATCGGTTCAAAGGGATGACACCTCCCGCCGCCGGCCCGCAATTGAGCGACCGGCAGCGGCTGAACTGGCTGCGCCTCATCCGTACGCCC
Source organism: Mesorhizobium sp. SCN 65-20 (assembly GCA_001724355.1). Taxonomy (GTDB): domain Bacteria; phylum Pseudomonadota; class Alphaproteobacteria; order Rhizobiales; family Rhizobiaceae; genus Aminobacter. The sequence continues at coordinate 38,880 of MEEF01000014.1, forward strand.
AATGTGGGCCCGGCCAGCTTCCGCGACCTGGTAAACCGCTTCGGCTCGGCGGAAGCCGCCATAGAAATGCTGCCCGGCGTCATGCGGGCGAGCGGTGCGGACCGAAGCGTGCGCATCCCCTCACTTGCCGAGGCCGAGGCGGAGATCGAGGCCGCGCGCAGGTTCGGCGCCCGCTTCGTCGCCGTGGGCGAGGCCGACTATCCGCCGATGCTGAGGCGCGTGGACCATCCGCCGCCGCTCCTGGCGGTCAAGGGAACCGCGGCCGTCTTCCAGCTTCCGCCGGTGGCGATCGTCGGCGCAAGAAACGCTTCGCTTGCCGGGATGAAGATGGCACGCACACTTGCGGCCGAACTCGGCCGCAACGGTTTCGCTGTCGTGTCCGGGCTGGCCCGCGGCATCGATACGGCCGCACATCACGGCAGCATTGATACCGGCACGGTCGCCGTGCTGGCGGGTGGCCTCGACCGCCCGTATCCAGCCGAGAACGGAGATCTGTGCGACACGATCGCGGATCGCGGCGCGATCGTCTCGGAAATGCCCTTCGGCTGGGAACCCCGCGCCCAGGACTTTCCCCGCCGCAACCGCATAGTCGCCGGGCTGGCGCTGGGTCTGGTGGTCGTCGAGGCGGCAAAGCGCTCCGGCTCGCTCATCAGCGCACGGCTCGCGGGCGAACTGGGTCGGCTGGTGTTTTCGGTACCCGGTTCGCCTCTCGATCCCCGCGCCGAAGGCACCAACGGTCTGCTCAAGGACGGCGCGATTTTGGTGACAGAAGCAGCCGACGTGCTCGAGGCTCTTGCGCCGTTGGTTGAGGGTGGCCTCCCGCCTCCGCCCGCAAAGCTCGAGGAGCCCCCTGATTTCAGCGCGACTCCGCCACCCGTCGACAGCGATCGTTCCCGTGTGGTCGAGGCCCTCGGACCGGTCCCCGTCGAAGTCGACGAGCTCATTCGTCACACAGGCCTACACCCCGCCCAGATATTCATGATCCTGCTGGAGCTGGATCTCGCCGGTCGCCTGGAGCGTCACTCAGGAGGGCGGGTTTCGCTTGTCATGGGCGACGCCTGAGGGGCGGTCGCCGCGGATGATGTCACCCGCCTCCATGTATGCCATCTCGATCAGGTAGGCGAGCATATGACAGCGTTCGGTCTCCGCCATGAGCCGTAGCTGGCCGAGCATCGATTGAACGTAGTCCAGCGTTTCGGCCCGCCGCCGCGCGGGCGCGCTCTGGTGCACGGTCATGACCTTCCTTCGAGATTCCGGTAGAATCGGGGGATCCACCGCGGCTACCGTCCGGCTTGAAACTCGCTCAACCGGTGATGGCTCGAATATAGCAAAGCCACTACTGATTGCAATGCGTTCAAATACACAACCTTTGCTTGCAAACCTTTCCGACGCGCCCGTTTTTGCCCCCCTCCCCTTGACCGGACCGAAAAGGGCGGCCATGTGACGTGCGGATTGAAACTGTTCGCCACGCGCCTCAGTCGTTGTCCGGCGCTCCACTGGAAAATCAGCCGCATATGGACGTTGTCGTCGTCGAGTCACCGAACAAGGTGAAAAGTATCAACAAGTACCTGGGCCGGAACTACAAGGTCCTGGCTTCGTTCGGCCACGTCCGCGATCTGCCGGCCAAGGACGGGTCGGTGAAGCCGGAAGACGACTTCGCCATGTCCTGGTCTGTCGATACCGCGTCGAACAAGCGGCTCACGGACATCGCCAAGGCGGTCAAGGAAGCCGACGGCCTGATCCTCGCAACCGACCCGGATCGCGAGGGTGAAGCCATTGCCTGGCACGTGCTGGAGGTCCTCAAGCAGAAGCGCGTGCTCAAGGACAAGTCGATCAAGCGCGTCGCCTTCAACTCGATCACAAAGCAGGCGGTTCTGGAGGCCATTTCCAATCCGCGCGAGGTCGACCCGCAGCTGGTCGACGCCTATCTGGCGCGCCGCGCGCTCGACTATCTGGTTGGCTTCACCCTGTCGCCCGTGTTGTGGCGCAAGCTGCCGGGCGCCCGCTCCGCCGGCCGCGTCCAGTCCGTGGCGCTGCGCTTCGTCTGCGACCGCGAGGCCGAGATCGAGCGTTTCGTCCGTGAGGAATACTGGCAGATCGCAGCTACCCTCGGCACGCCCCGCGCAGAGACGTTCGAAGCCCGGCTGACCGCCTATGAAGGCAAGAAGCTGCAGAAGCTCGATATCTCGTCGCAGGCCATGGCCGACGAGATCAAGGCGATGCTCGACGGGGCCTCGTTCAAGGCGCTTTCGGTCGAAGCCAAGCCGACCAAGCGCAATCCCGGGCCGCCCTTTACCACCTCCACCTTGCAGCAGGCAGCGTCGTCGCGCCTCGGCTTTTCGGCGAGCCGCACGATGCAGGTCGCGCAGCGCCTCTATGAAGGCATGGAAATCGGCGGCGAGACCGCCGGCCTGATCACCTATATGCGTACCGACGGCGTGCAAATGGCACCGGAGGCGATTGACGCCGCGCGTGACGCCATCGGCAAGGAGTTCGGCGCCAGGTACCTACCCGAGAAGCCGCGCTTCTACACCACCAAGGCCAAGAACGCCCAGGAGGCGCACGAGGCCATCCGCCCGACGGACTTCAACCGCACGCCGGCCGAGATGCGCAAGTTCCTCGATGCCGACCAGGCCCGGCTCTATGAGATGATCTGGAAGCGCGCGATCGCCAGCCAGATGCAGCCGGCCGAGATCGAGCGCACCACCGTCGAGATCGAGGCACGCAACGGCGCCAAGGTCGCCGGGCTGCGCGCGGTCGGCTCGGTCACCCGCTTCGACGGCTTCATCGCCGCCTATACCGATCAGAAGGACGAGGATTCGGACGACGAGGAAAGCCGTCGCCTGCCCGAGATCCGCGCCGACGAGGCGCTGAAGCGCGAGCAGGTCAACGCCTCCCACCACACGACAGAACCGCCGCCCCGCTATTCCGAAGCCTCGTTCATCAAGAAGATGGAAGAGCTCGGCATCGGTCGCCCGTCCACCTATGTGGCGACGCTGAAGACGCTCGAAGACCGCGACTATGTGAAGATCGAGAACCGCAAGCTCGTGCCCCAGCCCAAGGGCCGGCTGGTGACGGCCTTCATGGAAAGTTTCTTCGAGCACTATGTCGAGTACGACTTCACCGCCTCGCTGGAAGAGAAGCTCGACGAGATCTCGGACGGCAAGCTCGCCTGGCGCGACGTGCTGCGCGACTTCTGGAAGGATTTTTCGGGCGCCGTCGACGAGATCAAGGAACTGCGCGTCACCGATGTGCTCGACGCGCTGAACGAGGAACTCGCGCCGCTGGTTTTCCCCGAGCGCGAGGACGGCTCCAACCCGCGCATCTGCCCGAAATGCGGCACCGGCAACCTGTCGCTCAAGCTCGGCAAGTTCGGTGCCTTCGTCGGCTGCTCCAACTATCCGGAGTGCGGCTTCACCCGCCAGCTCGACGGCCCGGGCGCCAATGGCGAGAACGGCGGCCTCGAAGACGGCACCAAGGTGCTGGGCACCGATCCCTACACCAATGAGGAGATCACCCTGCGCAGCGGCCGCTTCGGCCCCTACATCCAGCGCGGCGACGGCAAGGAGGCCAAGCGCTCCAGCCTGCCTAAGGGCTGGACGCCGGCGACGATAGACCACGAGAAGGCGCTGGCGCTGCTGGCTCTGCCGCGTGACGTCGGCCAGCATCCAGAGTCGGGCAAGATGATCTCGGCCGGCCTCGGCCGCTACGGTCCGTTCGTCCTGCACGACGGCACCTACGCCAATCTCGAGAGCATCGAGGACGTCTTCTCCATCGGCCTCAACCGTGCCGTGACGGTGCTGGCCGAGAAGCAGTCGAAGATGAAGGGCGCCCGCGGCGGCGGAACGCCCGCGGCGCTGAAGGACCTCGGCGAGCATCCTGATGGCGGCGGCAACATCACCGTCCGCGACGGACGCTACGGCGCCTATGTCAATTTCGGCAAGGTCAACGCGACCCTGCCGAAGGGCAAGGACCCGGCTTCGGTGACGCTCGAGGAAGCGCTCGTGCTGATCGCCGAGAAAGAGGCGAAAGGCGGTGGTGGCAAGAAGCCTGCCCGCGCCGCCGCCAAGAAGGCCCCTGCCAAGAAGGCACCCGCGAAAAAGGCCGCCACCAGCAAGGCCAAGCAGAAGGACTGACCGACCTTGGCGCGAAAGATTTCCGGACGAAACGCCGGCTCCAGACGCGCCGCAAGCGACGAAGTCAGGGGCAAGGATGTCTACCGCCCCTCGCGCGACGAGGTTCTCCGCTACATCGCGGAGAACCCCGACCGCAGTGGCAAGCGCGATATCGCCAAGGCTTTCGCGCTCAAGAACGACGACCGCATCTGGCTGAAGCGCCTTCTGCGCGAACTGCAGGACGAGGGCCTGCTGGAAAAGAGCCGCAAGCGGCTGCACCGCGTCGGTCAGCTGTCGCACGTCGCAGTGCTCGACATCTATGGACGCGACGAGGAAGGCATGCTGCTCGCCCGTCCCTCCGAGCAGCCTGACGGGCCGATCGTCCAGATTCGGCTGCCGCGTGGCACCAACGGCCCGACGCCCGGCATCGGCGACCGGGTGCTGGCAAAGACCTTCCCGATCGAGGACCACCTCGGCGACGACAACGAGCCGGCCTATACCGCCCGCGTGATGAAGGTTTTCGAGAAGCGCAGCGACACAGCGCTTGGCATCTTCCGCATCCTCAAGGACGGGACCTTCCGCATCGAGCCGGTCGAGCGCCGCCAACCGGAACTGGTGGTCGACAAGGATTTTCAGAACGGCGCCAAGGAAGGCGACCTGGTCGAAGTCATGCCCGAACGCGCCAGCCGCTACGGCCTGCCGCGCGCCAAGGTCGTGTCCGTCCTGGGCTCGCTGACCAACGAGAAGGCGGTCTCGATGATCGCCATCCACGCCCACGAGATCCCGCACATCTTCCCGGCCGAGGTCATTGCCGAAGCCGAGGCGATCAAGCCGGCGACGCTCGACGGCCGCGAGGACTGGCGCGAACTCCCGCTGGTCACCATCGACCCGGCGGACGCCAAGGACCATGACGACGCGGTCTATGCCGAGCCGGACACAGACGAAAAGAATGCAGGCGGCGTCATCGTCACCGTCGCCATCGCCGACGTGGCTGCCTATGTGCGCCCGGGATCGGCGTTGGACCGCGAGGCCCTCAAGCGCGGCAACTCGGTCTATTTCCCCGACCGCGTCGTGCCGATGCTGCCCGAGCGCATCTCTAACGACCTGTGCTCCCTGCGCGAGGGTGTCGACCGCCCTGCCCTTGCGGTGCGCATGACCTTCTCGCCGGAGGGGCGCAAGATCAGGCATTCGTTCCACCGCATCATGATGCGGTCGGCGGCCCGCCTTGCCTATCCGCAAGCGCAGGCTGCCGTCGACGGCATACCGGACGAAAAGACGGCGCCGATCCTGGAGACCATCCTCAAGCCGCTCTGGGCCGCCTATGACGTGCTCAAGCGCGGCCGCGACAGCCGCCAGCCGCTGGAGCTAGACCTTCCCGAGCGCAAGATCCTGCTCAAGCCGGACGGCACGGTCGACACGGTTATCGTTCCCGACCGGCTCGACGCCCACAAGCTGATCGAAGAATTCATGATCCAGGCCAACGTCTCGGCCGCCGAGACGCTGGAAAACAAGAAGCAGAAGCTGGTCTACCGCATCCATGACGGACCCTCGCTCGCCAAGCAGGAATCGCTGCGCGAGTTCCTGCAGACGATCGGCCTGTCGCTCGCGCGCGGCGCACAGATGCGCCCGAGCCAGTTCAACGGCATCCTCGAGCGCGTCCGCGGCGAAGACAACGAGCAACTGGTCAACGAGGTGGTGCTGCGCTCGCAGAGCCAGGCCGAGTACAACCCCGACAATATCGGCCACTTCGGCCTCAATCTTCGTCGCTACGCCCATTTCACCTCGCCGATCCGCCGCTACGCCGACTTGATCGTGCACCGCGCACTGATCGCCTCTCTCGGCCTCGGTGCCGGCGGCCTGACGGCTTCGGAGGAAGCTCGGCTTGAGGAAATAGCCGGTTTGATTTCCCAGACCGAACGGCGCGCCATGGCGGCCGAGCGCGATACGGTCGACCGGCTGATCGCGGGCTTCCTGGCCGAGCGAGTCGACGAAACCTTCGACGCGCGCATCTCCGGCGTCACCAAATCGGGACTATTTGTCCAGTTGCCCCAATACGGGGCCGATGGTTTCATCCCCGTGTCATCCTTGGGTGACGATTATTATCACTTCGATGAGGCTGCTCGTTCGCTGTTCGGCGAACGCACCGGCAAGGGATATCAGCTCGCCGACCGCGTTGAGGTCAGGCTGGTCGAGATCGCCCCGCTCGCCGGCGCCATGCGCTTCGAGATGCTGACCGAACCGAAGCCACTGCCCGGCTCGAAACGGTCGTTCCACAAGGCGAAGGGGCAACGAACGCGTGCCCGCGCCTCTCAGCCGAGACGTGGACCGCGCGGCAGGAGATGACGATGGAAGAGCAGGTTTTCGGCGGCGGCCGCAACGAGGCTGCCCGGCAGGCGCGACCCGTTTGGCAGTCGATCAAGCGCGGCCTGTTCGGCAAGTGCCCGAACTGCGGCGAAGGCAAGCTGTTTGCATCCTTCGTGAAGACCGTGGACCGCTGCGACGTCTGCGGTGAAGAGATCTTCCATCACCGTGCCGACGATCTTCCGGCTTATCTCGTCGTGGTGATCGTCGGCCATATTGTCGTCGGCGCCTTCATGGGCGTGGAGGCAACCGTCACCCTCTCCACCTGGCAGCACCTCGCCATCTGGGTGCCGCTGACGATCGTTTCGGCGCTGGCCTTGCTGCGGCCGACAAAGGGCGCTGTCGTAGGCATGCAATGGGCTCTCTACATGCACGGCTTCGGTGGCGAAGACGATGCGATCGAGGGGCATCCGGAGGCCTGAACGATCGCTGGCGCAACGCCTGCCTAAGGCCAAGCGCTTCCTTCCAGCCCGACATTCCGTTAGGACGGCCGCGATGGATGGCATAAGCAAAGCAGAACTCGACAGGCTCGAAGCGCGGGAACTGGCGCCGGTTCCGCTTAGGCCTCGCGACGCGGCGACCCTTATTCTCCTCGACCGCAAGGGCCCCGATCTCCTTGTGCTCATGGGACGACGGCACATGAAGCACGCCTTCATGCCCGGAAAATTCGTCTTCCCAGGCGGCCGCACTGATCCGGCGGACAGCCGCATCAGCGTCGCTGACGAACTTCATCCCGCCGAGGCGGACAAGCTGCGCGCCGGAACCGGGCGGGTTAGCGTTGCGCGTGCGCGTGCGATAGCGCTGTCGGCGATTCGCGAAACCTACGAGGAAGCCGGCCTCCTGATCGGACGGCTCGGCACGTTCTCGACCACCAAGGCGGACTGGCAAGGTTTTGCCGACCAGAATGTCGCGCCGTCGCTGGCCTCGCTCCGTTTCATCGCCCGCGCGATCACCCCGCCCGGACGCGTCAGGCGTTTCGACACGCGGTTCCTGTCGGCCTGGCGCAGCGACGTGGCCGTCGAACTGCCCGGCGGTGGGCCGACTAACGAATTGGAGGAACTCGTCTGGTTACCCATCGAGGAGGCGATGCGGGCGGACATTCCGGCGATCACCCAGTCGGTCCTGGGCGACCTCAAGCAGCGCCTCGCGGTCGACCCTGAACTCCGCCCCGGCGGGGAGGTGCCGTTCTATCGCATGCTCAAGAAACGCTTCCAGCGCGAAATCCTCTAGGCGCCCGTGATGAACGAGACGATCCAGGAGGGCGGCAACGACGAGCGCGTGCATTGGCGGTCGATTTCCGCTGCCATCGCTTCGATCAGCGTGGTCGGCATAGCCATCGGCCTCGGAACGCCGCTGCTCAGCGTGATTCTCGAATCGCGGGGCTATTCGGCCTCGATGATCGGTCTTAACACCGCCGTCGCCGGCCTCGCCTCGATCTCCGCGGCACCGCTTGCGACGCCCCTTGCAATGCGCTTTGGCGTCGTCTGGACCATGCTGGCCATGATCCTGGTGGGAGCCCTCGCCTTCGTCGGCTTCCACTTCGCGCCATCGTTCTGGATGTGGTTTCCGCTGCGCGCCGCGCTCCACGTCGCCCTGACCGTCCTGTTCATCCTGTCGGAATTCTGGATCTCGACCTGCGCCCCTCCCCACAGGCGAGGCCTGGTGCTCGGAATCTACGCCACGGTGCTGTCGCTCGGCTTCGCCGCCGGCCCGTGGCTATTCGCCCAGATCGGCAGTTCCGGCTTCCTGCCTTTCGGACTGACATTCGGGCTCGTCATGGTCGCGGCGATCCCGGTGCTGCTTGCGCGCCGCGAAAGCCCCAGGATCGTGCACGACGAGGGCAATGGCGGCTTCTTCCGCTACATCTGGATGGTGCCTACGGCCACCGCTGCCGTCCTGGTCTTCGGCGCGGTCGAGACCGGCGGGTTCGCGCTGTTTCCCGTCTATGGCGCCCGCCTAGGTTATTCGGAAGCCGATGCCGCACTACTGCTCACCATGATCGGCCTCGGCAATGTCATCCTGCAGATCCCGATCGGCATGATCAGCGACCGGATCGGCGACCGGCGCTGGCTGCTGCTGATCTGCGCCACCACCGGCCTCGTCGGCACGCTGGCCATGCCGCTCTTCGTGGGTAACTGGCACCTGATGGCGGGCTTGCTGTTCGTCTGGGGCGGCGTGGTAGCGGCGCTCTACACGATCGGCCTGGCACATCTCGGCTCGCAACTTTCAGGGCGCGACCTCGCTTCGGCGAATGCGGCCTTCGTATTCTGCTACGGACTCGGCATGATCCTCGGGCCGCAAGCGATCGGCGTCTCGATGGATATGTTCGGCGTCCATGGCTTCGGCTGGGCGCTGGCCGTCTTCTTCGGCGGCTACATGGTGCTTTCGCTGGGCCGAATTGCCGCGAAAGTCGGCGGACGGCGCTCGGAGGCTTGACTTTTGAGGCGCGTTCTTTATGTGTCGCGCCAAGTTTTCCGCGTCCGGGGTTGTTTCCCGTCATGAGGCGGTTGCAAATCCAGGTATCCAACGGACGAGAATCATGGCCAAGGCTGCAAACATCAAGATCAAGCTTCTGTCGACCGCCGACACCGGTTTCTTCTACGTGACGAGCAAGAACAGCCGCA
>MEEF01000015.1 GCA_001724355.1 Mesorhizobium sp. SCN 65-20
GTCCAACGGTGTCGAATGCGCGGTCAACTCCTCGCTCGAGGAGGAGCGCCGCAAGATGGCCGGTCACGAGCGTCCGTCCATGGTCATCGTCTGCACCGGAATCAATGTCGAGACCTACAGCAACAAGTCGGTCTTTGCCTGGCTGCGGGAAGAGTACAATCGCGGCGTGGCCGTCGGCGGACTGTGCACCGGCGCCTATGTGCTCGCCAATGCCGGCCTGCTCTCCAACAAGCGGTGCGCCATCCACTGGGAGAACCTCCCCGGCTTCTCGGAGGCCTTCCCTAAGGCCAACGTCTACGCCGACCTGTTCGAGGTGGACCAGAACATCTACACCTGCGCCGGCGGAACCGCGGCGCTCGACATGATGCTCAAGCTGATCGGCGACGATTTCGACGACAACCTGGTCAACCGTGTCTGCGAGCAGGTGCTGACGGATCGCGTCCGCAGCCCGACCGACCGCCAGCGCCTGCCGCTCAGGGCGCGTCTCGGCGTGCAGAACTCGAAGGTGCTCACCATCATCGAACTGATGGAGGCAAACCTCTCGGAGCCGCTGTCGCTGATCGAGATCGCCGACCATGTCGGCCTGTCGCGGCGCCAGATCGAACGTCTGTTCCGCACCGAGATGGGCCGCTCCCCTGCCCGCTACTATCTCGAGATCAGGCTCGACCGGGCCAGGCACCTGCTGATCCAGTCGTCCATGCCCGTGGTCGAGGTGGCGGTGGCCTGCGGCTTCGTCTCCGCCTCGCATTTTTCAAAGTGCTACCGTGAGCTCTACGCGCGCTCGCCTCAGCAGGAGCGGATCGACCGGAAGCAACTCATCGCCGCCTGACATGCATCGTGCCGCCAATCTCGGGATCTCTCGGGACGGGCGTCACCTGCTGTCCCATAGCCACGAGCGGTCGCGCCACAGCTTCTCGCCGATCAGGCAGTCATATTTCGGCGTGGCCTGGGCAAGCACCACAGGCGGATGGGCAGCCTCCTCGGCAGCCCGTTGCGGCGAATAAGGCCCGGCCAGTTCCAGCACCAGCTTGCGGCGGATGGCCTCCGGGAACTGCGCCCAGTCGTTGACCGGGATCATGAAGGCACCGGGGCCGCCGATCACGCAGTCGGTATAATAGCGGTCGAGGTCCTCGACGTCATAGGCGCTGCCGAAGCCGCCATTGGTCATCAGCGGCAGGCCGTTGATGGTGATGCCCTGGGCGACGACACCGTCGCGGATGAGTTCGACCGGTGGCCCCTGGTTGTTGGGACCGTCGCCGGAAATGTCGATCACGCGCTTGCTCGAGCGGAATGCGCTCTCGGCGAACAGGTCACTGCCGAATTCCAGCGCGCTCGAGATCGAGGTGCGCCGGGCGCTGTTGGGCGGCTTGGCGGTAAGCTGCCGGACCACGCGCTCGGCGTCGGCGCGGTTGGCGATGACCGTCCAAGGCACGATGACGACCTGGGAGGTCGATCCGGCCCATTCGACATAGGTGACGGCTATCTTTCCATACGCCCCTTCGGCGATCGCCTCCAGCACACGGTCGTGCGTCAAGGCGGCTGCGTAGCCGTGGCGCTGGATCTCGAGTTCGTCCGGCGACATCGAAAGCGAGACGTCGACCGCCAGCACGAGTTCGACATCCACCTGTTCGGCGGCAGTGGATTGCAACGACGACCCAAGCGCCAGCGCCAGAACGGCGCCGCCTGCGAGAAGAGCTTTGGCCGCTGCAGACATTCCCCAAGGGTAAGCGAGAACCGTCCGCTTCAAAAGAAAGGCCCGGCATGAAAGCCGGGCCTTTTATTCACATTTTTGCGAAGTAACGCGGCTTTTCCTCGCCAACGCAGCCTGTTTCGGTTGCCCGGAAGCGCCTGCGACGCTCCCGGCACCGCAACCATCAGCTGCGCGGCTTGAGGTTCTCCGGATCGTAGAGCGGCTTGTAGCCGACGCCCACGACCTCGACGGGATAAGTCTCGCCGAAATACTCGACCTGCAGCTTGCGCCCTTCCTGAGCAAGGGCCTTGGGCAGATAGGCGAGCGCGATGTTCTTGCCGATGGTGGGGCCGTAAGCCACCGAGGTGGTGAAGGAACGGCGGCCGAGTTCGTCGACCAGAGTCTCGCCGCTTGCCGGATCCTGCACCGGCATGATGCCGACTGGGTAGCGAGCAACGCCGTTGGAATCGACATTCTCGGTTAGGACCAGCGTGCACAGCATGGCCGGCTGCTGTGCACGGGCGCGATGCTCCAGATGCTTACCCTTGCCGCGGAAATCCGCCTCCTTGACCTTCGGGCGCTGCAGGTCGGATTCCAGCAGGTTGTATTCGGTCAACAGGTCGGCGTTCTGCAGGCGCAGGCTCTTTTCCATGCGGCGCGAGTTTGCATAGGTCTCGACGCCGAAGGCCATAACACCCGTCGAGCGCAGCGCATCCCAGACGGCAAGGCCGTCCTCGTAGCGCATATGCAACTCCCAGCCCTGCTCGCCGACATAGGAAATCCGGAACGCAGTGACGTCCTTGCCGCCGATCTTCACCTGCTTGATCGCCGCAAACGGGAAGTTCTCGGGAGCAAGCCCTTCCGGGTTCTCGACCACCTTCTGCAGGGTCGTGCGCGCATTCGGGCCCCAGATGCCTATGGTCACGAACTTCTCGGTCACGTCGGTGACGGTGACGTTGAAGCCCTTGTCCTCGGCCATGCGGCGCACGTAGTGGAAATCGCGCGGGCCTGCGTCCGCACCGTCGATCACGCGGCAGCGGTCGGCCATGCGGATGACGGTAAGGTCAGCGCGCACCATACCCTCGTCGTCGAGGAAGTGGGTGTAGATACCCTTGCCGATATTGGCGTCGCCGCCGATCTTGGCCGCGCACAGCCACTCCATCAGCTCGACATGGTCTGGGCCTTCGACGTCGAACATGTAGAAATGGCTGAGGTTGACGATGCCGCAATCCTCGCTCATGGCGAGGTGCTCGGCGTTGGAGACGCGCCAGAAATGGCGGTTGTCCCACTCGTTGGCGCGCACGGGCACCCGGTCGCCATACTTCTCAAGCAGATGCTCGTTGGCGGCGTAGCCGTGTGCACGCTCCCAGCCTCCGAGTTCCATGAAGTGGCCGCCGAGTTCCTTTTCACGTTCATAGAACGGCGAACGGCGGATGTTACGGCCCGTCGCATAAGGTTCGCGCGGGTGCACGGCAGGCGTATAGATCTTCTGCGCCGCCTCGCCGCAGCGGCCCTCGACGAACTTCTCCTCCATCTGGTGCGGGTAGAAGCGCGAGTAGTCGATCTTGGCGTGGTCGATGGAGGTGCGGCCGTCGGTCATCCAGTCGGCGACCAGCTTGCCGTAGCCCGGGCCGTCCTTGACCCAGATGGCGACCGCGTACCACAGGCCCCTCACCCTCTGGCTTTCGCCGATCGAAGGCCCTCCGTCGGCGGTCACCTGCAGCAGGCCGTTGAAGGAGTGGCTCTCGTTATAGCCCAGTTCGCCGAGGATCGGCGTCAGTTCCATGGCGCGCTCGAGCGGCGCCATGATCTGGTCCATCTCGAGGTCGCGCTGGGACGGAGACAGGCGCGCCTCGTGCTTTTCCAGCAGCTCGCGCGGGTGGCAGAGCCGCGGATTGCTCTCCTCGTAGTAGCCCCACTCGATCTGGCCGCCTTCGGCGGTCTTGGGGTCACCCGTGTCGCGCATGTAGGCGGAGTTGCCCTGGTCGCGCAGCAGCGGCCAGCCGATCTCCTTCCCGGTGCCGGCGAACTCGTCGTACGGGCCGAAAAAGGTGAGCGGGTGGTCGACTGGCATGACCGGCAGGTCCTCGCCCGCCATCTCCGCGATCAGCCGCCCCCAGAGGCCGGCGCAGACGACGACGTAGTCGGCCATGATGGTGCCGCGCTCGGTCACCACGCCCTTGATGCGGCCGTTGTCGATGATCAACGACTTGGCCGATGTGTTGGCGAAGGCCTGCAGCTTGCCGGCGGCCACGCCCTGGTCGACCAGCTTGCCGGCGACCGTCTGCGACCGCGGGATGACGAGGCCGGCGTCTGGGTCCCAGAGGCCGCCCTGCACCATGCTCTCCTCGATCAGCGGGAACTTTTCCTTGATCTCGGCCGGCTCGATCAGCCGCGCGCGCGTGCCGAAGGCCTTGCCGGAGGTCACCTTGCGCTTGATCTCGTCCATGCGGGTGTCGTCGCCGACACGCGCGACCTCGAGGCCGCCGATGCGGGCGTAGTGGCCCATCTTCTCGTAGAATTCGAGCGAGTAGAGCGAGGTCCAGCAGGACAGGAAGTCGTGGCTGGTCATGTAGCAGAAGTCGGAGGCATGCGCCGTCGAGCCGATGTCGGTCGGGATGCCCGACTTGTCGATGCCGACGATGTCGTCCCAGCCGCGCTCGATCAGGTGATGCGCAACCGACGCGCCCACGATACCGCCCAGCCCGATGATGACGACCTTCGCCTTTTTCGGAAACTCTGCCATTTCCCACGACTCCGAGATGATATTGCGCGCACACTATAGGGCGGTGCGGGGCGATTGCAGCCTGTTTGCGACATTGCAAAAACGGCGCGCGACCTCAACGGCCGGACCAGACCAAAGCGGAAGCCGGAAATAGAAATGGCCGGGCAATGCCCGGCCATGATCCGATCTGCGGCAGTCGATGCCGACCTACTTGATGCGGGCCACGCCGCCCGAAATCTCGACCGTCTCGGAACCGGTCAGCGCCTCGCGGTCGCCGTTGGGCATGGTGACGAAGCAGCCGTTCGGGCAGAACTCGACGGTCTCGCCGGCGGCGAGCGCCAGTTCCGACTTGGAACCGCCTTCGGTCACGATCAGCGTGCGCGGCTCGGAATCCAGGTTTACAGCGCTCGCGGCATGCGCCGCGCCCGACGAGGCCAGGAGGAGCGCGCCTGCGGCGACAAGAAACCTTTTCATTTCATCATCGGTGTTTCCACCGCCTCTGGTTCATCTACGCAAGGCATCTTCGCCTTTGCGGATGAGCTTATATGAGTTCCAAGCTGAACGGCAACTGAATGCCTTGTTCATGCCACAATTGGTTAGCGAAGGATGCATTTCTACTCGGGGTCAGCCTTTTTCGACCTGCCCGGCTTGCGTCGGGACGCCGCTTCGGCGGCCCGCTTGTCGCGCGCCTCTTCTTCCTCCGCCACCTGTGCCTCCACCTGTTCGTCGTCGACGGGCCATTTATCGGCGGGCTTGGGCTCCTGGGCGCGCGGCGTCGACGGGATGTCGATGTGTTCGCGCGCGAAGGTTTCGAGGATCGCGAAGCGGATGTCGTTCTGGACATTGTTGCTGGCCAGCACGTCTGCCAGGAAGAACCGCACCTCGAACTCCAGCGCGGCCGGTCCGAAATTCACGAACAGCACGAACGGTTCCGGGTTTTTCAGCACCATCGGATGCGACCGGGCGATGTCCAGCATCAGCTCATGCGCGCGCTTGACGTCGGAGCCGTAGGCGACGCCGACCTTGATGTCGATGCGGCCGAGCTTGTTGCGATGCGTCCAGTTGCCGACAGCGCTGTTGATCAGCTCGGAGTTGGGCAGGATCACCGATTGCCGCTGGAAGGTCTCGATCTCGGTGGCGCGCACGCTGATCTTCTTGACCGTTCCTGAAACGGCGCCGGCCACGATCCAGTCGCCGACCTTGAACGGACGCTCCGCCAGCAGGATCAGGCCGGAGACGAAGTTGGAGACGACGTTCTGCAGGCCGAAACCGATACCGAGGGAGAGCGCACCTGCGACAAGGGCGAGGTTCGAGAGATCGAGGCCCGCTGCAGAGATCGCTATCAGGCCGGCCAGCGCCAAACCCGCATAGCCCACTGCCGTGCGGATCGAATTGCGCACACCCGCATCGACCTTGCCGCGCGCCATCACCGAGCCGTCGAGCCAGCCCTGGAACCAGCGTGTCAAGAAATAGCCGATTGCGAAGACGAGGATGCCCGAGAGGATACCGACCGGCGAGAAGGTGATGGAGCCGATCTGGAAACCGGCCGCGATCTTGTAGAGCCAGGTCGTCATGTCCCCGGGCTTGAAGCCCCACTGGAACAGGATGAGCGGCACGCCGATGACCAGCACCATCAGGTTGATGAAGATGCTGCTGGCGAGGCCGAGCTGATCGAGGGTGATGTCGTCGATCTTGAAATACCGCTGGATGCGGCGCCCGACCGTCGTCTTGGCGAAGGCGTCGTCCTCGTTGATCGCCTGCGAGGACAGGAAGCCGAGATACATGGTGGAGAGGATCGTGCCGGTGATGACGATCTGCTGCGAGACGAAGCGCGCAAGCCCGATATATCCCAGCAGCGCCGCTACGATCGTCGTGCCGCCGAGGAAGTACAACAGGTAGCGCAGCAGCCTCGGCCAGGGCTTCGGCCGGCCGTCCTCGCCGATGAAGGGATGGACCATTCCGATTAGGATGACGAGCACGCCGATGATCACCGTCAGGACCAGGGCCTCGCCGACCGTCAGCGTGATCGGCGAGCCGAGCACGCGGTAGACCGAGCTCAGGAAGTAGTCGAGGCCGGTGAAGAAGGCGGTGGCGATGATCAGGAGCATCAGCCAGCGGGCCGCCCGGCTTTCGACCGGAATGAGCCGCCAGTTGGGAAGCCTGGGCGAGAGCACCGCCGTGCCCAGGCGCGACACGAAGAAGACCACGGCGATGACGTAGAAGAGCGACGACAGCATCGCGCCGATGTCGCCGCGTAGCACGCCGAAATAATCGTAGAGGAAGTAGGTGACGCCCAGGAAGACGATCACCGCGGTCGTCTGCATCAGCGTCGACCAGAAAGCGACCGAAAGGCGGCTCAGATAGCTGGGATCCTGCACCCGGGCATCGGGTTCGAACAGGCGCCCGAACAGACGCCGGCCGCCGATGATGATGACCGCAGCCGCTGCCAGTGCAAAGAACGTCGCCGCGAGCATCGAATTCAGCTTGAAGCTGACGACGAAGCGAAGCCACGACCCGACCGTGCGGTAGAAGTCGCCCATCTCGGCCTCGAACGTATCGATGACCTCGAAGACGAGCGCGAAATTGATGTTGTAGCGTTTGGTGAGCAGGTTCTGGAACAGATCCCGCCGCATTTCGGTGATCTTGTCGATGAGCTTGTTGATCCGGATCGACTGGTTCTCGGCCACGCCGAGAACCGCATTGATCTCCGCCTTTTCGTCGGAAAGCGATTGGCGTTCGCTGGTTACCACCGCCGCTTCCGGCGGCTGGCCTTCGGCAGGTGGCTTGCCGAGCTGTTCGAGACGCGCGTTGATCTCCGTCAGGCGGGGGCGGAAGGCAACGCCGCTGTGCAGCAGTTCGCGCGACAACTGCTCGAGTTGCAGACGGACGTCCACCAGGCTCGCATCGTCTTCCTTGCCCTGGTCGAGCTTGCGCTCGAGCCCATCGATCTTGGCGGTCAGGCTGGCGATGACCTCCTGCTGGTCCGCTATGACGCCAGACGGCGCCCTGACGACGTCCTGGGCGCTGGCCGGCATTACAAGCGCGGCGGCAAGCAGAATCAGCATTATGGCGACGTGCCGGGCTGCGGAAGCGAACATGTCTGGTCTACGACTCACGGTCTTGGTGGATTGCGCAAAGGCGGGCCATTGATAAAGACCGGCGTTGCTGCGGGCAAGACGACCGCAAAATGCCGGTGGGAAAGTCGGCCTAACGAAAGGCGATGGCGGAATATTGGCCTTGGACTGTCGAACCTGCATATAGTGTCCGCCCACAGCCCAAAGGATGACACGAAGTATGGCGGAATATTCGGCTTTTTCGCTGCTCAGACATGCGCTCAGCGGCAACCGCGAATGGAAGCCCGCCTGGCGAAAGCCGAGCCCCAAGCCATCCTACGACGTCATCGTCATCGGCGGTGGCGGCCACGGCCTGTCGACCGCCTACTATCTCGCCAAGGAACACGGCATCACCAACGTCGCGGTGCTCGAAAAGGGCTATCTCGGCTCGGGCAATGTCGGCCGCAACACGACCGCCGTGCGGTCGAACTACCTGCTGCCGCAGAACACGCGCTTCTACGAACACTCGATGAAAATGTGGGAGAACCTCTCCCACGACCTCAACTACAATGTCATGTTCTCCCAGCGCGGCGTGCTCAACCTCGCCCACACGCCCGGGCAGATGGACGATCTCGCCCGCAAGGGCAACGCCATGCGCCACCTCGGCGTCGACGCGCACCTGATGACGCCGGCCGAGATCGGGCGCCGCGTTCCCGGCCTCGACATGTCGCAATCCGCCCGCTTTCCGATCGTCGGCGGGCTCATGCAGGAACGCGCCGGCACCGCACGCCACGACGCGGTCGCCTGGGGTTACGCCCGCGGCGCGGACCGCCGTGGCGTCGACATCATCGAGAACTGCGAAGTGACCGGCTTCCTGCGCGACGGCGACCGCGTCACCGGCGTCACCACCTCGCGCGGCGAGATTCGCGCCAAGAAAGTGGCGGTCGCCGTTGCCGGCAGCACCGGCCAGGTCTTGCGGCTGGCCGGTATCGAGCGCCTGCCCATCGAAAGCCATGTGCTTCAAGCCTTTGTGTCCGAATCCCTCAAGCCTTTCCTGAACACGGTTCTGACCTTTGGCATGGGCCATTTCTATGTCGGCCAGTCCGACAAGGGCGGCCTGATCTATGGCGGCGACCTCGACGGCTACAACAGCTATGCCCAGCGCGGAAACCTGCCGATCGTGGAAGAGGTGATGAGCGAGATGCTGGCTGTCTTCCCCTCCCTCGCCACCATACGCGTCCTGCGTTCGTGGGGCGGCGTCTGCGACATGTCGATGGATGGCTCGCCGATCATCACCACCGGCCCCCTGCCCGGCATGTATCTCAACTGCGGTTGGTGCTACGGCGGCTTCAAGGCGACACCGGCGTCGGGCTTCTGCTTTGCGCACACGATCGCCAAGGACGCGCCGCACGAGTTCAACGCGCCCTTCACCCTCGACCGTTTCAACCGCGGCACCGTCATCGACGACAAGGGCCAGGGGCCGACGCCCCGCATGCATTAGGCTCGGAAAACCATGCTCATCACCTGCCCCTATTGCGGCCCGCGCGACGTCTCCGAATTCGCCTACCAGGGCGATGGTAATCGCACCCGACCCGACCCCGCTTCCACCGACGGCGACGCCTGGCACGCCTATGTCTATGAGCGGCTGAACCCTGCCGGCCCGCACAACGAGATCTGGCAGCATGCGGGCGGCTGCCGCGCCCATCTCGCGGTCATCCGCGATACCGTGACCCACGAAGTATCGAGCGTCCGCTTCGCCCGCGACCACGGCGCACCCGCCCATGTCCGCCGCAAGTCGGGAGCCAAGGCATGAGCCCCCGCCGCACACCATCGGGCGGCCGCATCGACCGGCTGCGCACCATCCGCTTTACCTTCGACGGTGTCGCCTATACCGGCCACCAGGGCGACACCCTCGCCTCGGCCCTGCTCGCGAATGGTGTTTCGCTGTTGGGCCGCTCCTTCAAGTACCATCGCCCGCGAGGCGTGCTTACCGCCGGCGTCGACGAACCCAACGCACTGGTGACGGTGCTTCGCGGCGACGTGCGTGAGCCAAACCTGCCGGCCACCATGGTCGAGATTTACGACGGGCTGGTTGCTGTCAGCCAGAACCGCTTTCCGTCGCTCAACTATGACGTCAGCGCCGTGAACCAGCTCGGCGGCAAGGTGCTTTCCGCCGGCTTCTACTACAAGACCTTCATGGGACCGGTGATCGGGCCGCTCAAGGGCACGCGATTCTGGATGATGTGCGAGCACTTCATCCGCCGCGCCGCCGGTCTCGGCCGCGCCGGCCAAGCACCCGACACCTCGCGCTACGAACGCATGAACGCCTTCTGCGATTTGCTCGTGGTCGGCTCGGGTCCGGCCGGACTATCGGCCGCCCGCGAAGCTGCCACTTCGGGCAAGCGCGTCATTCTTGCGGAGCTCGACCCACAGTTCGGCGGCTCGGCAAACTGGTCGGGCGAAACGATAGACGGCGAGCCGGCCTCCGCCTGGACTGCCGACATCATCGGCGAGTTGAAGGAGCACGCAAACGTCCGCCTGCTCAAGCGCACCACCGTCTGGGGCTACTATGACGGCAACACGCTGGCAGCACTCGAGCGCGTTTCCGACCACAAGGCCGCAGCCGCCAAGGGTGCTCCGCGCCACCGCCACTGGGTCATCCGCGCCGAGACTGTCGTCCTCGCCACCGGGGCCTTCGAGCGGCCGCTGGTTTTCCCAGGAAACGACCGGCCGGGCGTGATGATGGCGGCTGCCGCGATGCGCTACGCCAACCAGTTCGGCGTCCTGCCGGGCGAGACGATTGCCGTCGTCACCAACAACGACAGCGCCTACCGTGCCGCAGCCGCGCTCAACAAGGCAGGCGCAACCATTGTCGCCATCGCCGACCTGCGCCCGGAAATCTCCGATGATTGCCGCAACCTCGCCCGGGAATGCGGGGCAGAACTGCTTGTCGGGCACGCGATCATCGGCACGGAGGGCGGCAAGTCGCTCAAGGGCGTCAAGGTAGCGCATTTCGATGCGGCTTCGGGCGTGCTTGCCGGAGAGGCACGCAACATCCAGGCGGAATGCCTCATCATGTCGGGCGGCTGGTCGCCGACCGTCCACCTCGCCAGCCAGGCCGGTGCGCGTCCCGTGTGGGACGCCGAGCTTCAGGCCTTTCTTCCGCCCGAACCCGACAAGGGCTGGCTGGGCGCCGGAGCATTCAAGGGATCGTTCTCGACCGCCGAGTGCATCGTCGAGGGCTTTGTTGCGGGCCGCCAGGCCGCGGGGCTGGCACAGATCGAGGTCGAGACGCGGCCCCACATCGAGCCCGCCGCGCTTGATCCTCGCCCTGCCCCGGTGTTCGAGATCAAGGCCAAGGGCAAGTCGTTCGTCGACTTCCAGCATGATGTCACCGCCGACGACGTGCGCCTCGCCCATCTCGAAGGCTTCGTCTCGGTCGAGCATCTCAAGCGCTACACCACACTCGGAATGGCGACCGACCAGGGCAAGGGCTCCAACGTTCCCGGCCTCGCCATCATGGCCGAAGCCGTCGGCAAGCCCATCCCCGAAGTCGGCACCACGCGCTTCCGCCCGCCCTTCGCCCCGGTTTCGGTCGGAGCCCTGGCAGCCGAGCGCTTCGGCGACCTCAAGCCCGAGCGCCTTACCCCGATGCACGATTGGCACATCGAGAATGACGCAACCATGTATCCGGCGGGCCTCTGGTTCCGCCCGATGATCTATGGCGATCCCGGTGAGACCGTCGAGCAGGCGTATGTCCGCGAGGCCAGGACGACGCGCGAGGCGGCCGGCATCGTCGACGTTTCGACCCTCGGCAAGATCGCCGTGCAGGGCCCCGACGCAGCCGAATTCCTCGACCGCGTCTACAGCAACGTCTTCTCCACCCTGCCGGTCGGCAAGGCTCGCTACGGCCTGATGCTGCGCGAGGACGGCATGGTCTTCGACGACGGCACCACCTGGCGGCTCGGCGACAACGATTTCCTGATGACCACGACGACCGCCAATGCCGGCAAGGTCATGCAGCATCTCGAGTATTTTCTCGACGTCGTCTGGCCCGATCTCAAGGTGCATGTCACCTCGGTGACCGACCAGTGGGCGGGCGCTGCGATCGGCGGGCCGAAGGCGCGGGAAATCCTCGCCTCTTGCGTCACCGGCACCAAGGTCGACAACGAGGCGTTGCCCTTCATGGGCATCGTCCACGGCGACATCGCCGGTGCGCCGGTGATGATCTGCCGCCTCTCCTTCTCCGGCGAAATGGCCTTCGAGGTCTATTCGGGCGCCGGCCACGGCATGCATGTTTGGGAGGCCCTGGTCGAGGCCGGCAAGCCGTTCGGCATGGTTCCTTACGGGCTGGAGGCGCTAGGCACCATGCGCATCGAAAAGGGCCATGTCACCGGCGCCGAGATCGATGGCCGCACGACGGCACGCGACCTGCATCTCGGCTGGATGCTATCCAAGAAGAAGCCGTTCATCGGTTCGGCGATGATGGATCGCGAGGGGCTCACTGCCCCCGAGCGGCTCGAACTCGTCGGCCTTGTCTCGCTCGACAACCGGCCGCTCAACGGCGGCGCCCATATCGTGCTCGAAGCCGATCCGGAAAACCCGCACGGCTCGCTCGGCCATATCACCGCCGCCTGCTTCTCGCCGATGCTCGGCAAGTACATCGCCCTGGCACTCGTCTCGGCTGGCAAGTCCCGGCACGGCAAGCGTGCCCAGGTGTCCGACCCGCTGCGCAACCGTTTCGGCCCGGTCGAGATCGTCAGCCACCACTTCTTCGACCCCGAAGGGAAGCGCATGCATGGTTGAGCAGCTTTCACCGCTCGGACAGGCGTTCCGCCCCGGCTCGCACGGCAATTTCGCCAATGGCGTCGGCGTGACGCTTTCCGAAATCGCGCCCGGCTCGATCGTGCAGGCAGCAGCATGGCCGGGTTCCGAGAAGAAAATGATGGCGGCCATCGCCTCGGTCACCGGCTTGAAGCTGGCCGACGGCGCGGGCGCCGGTGCCATCTCGGAGCGCCACGCGGCCTTCGGCTTCGCGCCGGGAAAATTCCTCGTCACGGACGTTTTCGAGGGACTGGCCGCCGCACTCGCGGGTCAGGTCGGGCCAGCCATCGGCACGGCCACCGACCTCTCGCATGGCCGCACGGCCATCCGCATCGAAGGCCCGAAGGCCGAGTGGGTGCTCGGCAAGCTGTTCGCCGTGGACTTCGAGCAGACCGCCTTTCCGATCGGCTCGGGCATATCGACCGTCCACCACGACATCTTCGCCCAGATCCAGCGCAGCGGGGCGGATCGCTTCGACCTCTACGTCTTCCGCTCCTTCGCCCGTTCGTTCTGGAAGATGCTGTGCCACGCCGCCGACGAGGTCGGCTACGAGGTGATCTGAAGCGGCACGGGAACGGGCGCGTCGCTATTCCGTCGTCCGCCTCTAGCGCGCCCCAATCGGCATTCTGCAGCACGCCCGTCAGACCTGGTCGGCCTTCGCGATGTTTGCCCACTGGGTGACCGCGAGACCGGCAACGATCAGCAATAGACCTGCAACGCGGGCTAAGCTGACCGGCCGCGCAGCAAATCCCATCAACCCGAAATGGTCGATGATCAAGGACGTGGCCATCTGCCCGGCGATCACCGCCACGATGAAGCTGGCCGCGCCCACCTTGGGGGAAAGCAGCAGTGCGGCGGTGATGTAGATCACGCCGCCGACACCGCCGATCCAGATCCACCACGGCCCCTTGAGCAATGCTCCGACCATGGGAACCGGCACCTTGGATGCCAGCATGACGGGAATGACCAGCACAAGGCTGATGCCGAGCGAAACCATTGTCGCCCAGAGCGGATGCCCGAGCAGGCGGCCAAGCATGGCGTTGGCGCCGGCCTGGAACGGAACGGCTGCACCGGCAAGCAAGGCGGCAAACAGCAGGGATGAAGGCCCGAAATTCGGCATGGAATGTCTCCTTGTTCTGCCGAACGGCTAGATCATCCACAACCATTATGGAAATTCGCATTCCGCACCCATAATATGCATCGCATGAATAGTCTTGCTGCGATCGACCTGAACCTGCTCGTGGTGCTCGATGCTCTGCTGGACGAGCGTCACGTGTCGCGCGCGGCCATCCGGCTGAACAAGAGCCAGCCGGCGGTCAGCCACGCGCTGAGCCGCCTGCGGCTTCTGCTGGACGACCCGCTTCTGGTCAGGCATGGCGGCGGCTTGCAGCTGACCGCGCGCGCCAGGGAGATTGCGCCGCAACTCGCCGAAGCTCTCGACCGCATGCGCAATCTGCTGACGCCGGCCGGCTTCGATCCGGCCTCCGGGCGCCGTACCTTTCGCCTCGCCATCTCCGACTATGGCGCAGCTGTGCTGCTGCCCCGGCTGATTCCGCTCTTGCGCAGCCAGGCGCCCGGCATCGATCTTGTGGTCAGCCAGGCGAGCCGCGAGGCAATGGCGGCACAGGTTTTGGATGGCGAGATCGATTTCGCCTTCGGTGTGTTTCCCGACTTGGACGAGTCGATGCGGACCCTGCCGCTGTTCGAGGAGCGTTATGCCTGCCTGGCCGACGCCCGCGCCCTCGGCAGCGGAACTCGAATGGACATACCCACTTACCTCGCCCACCCGCATGCGCTCGTCGCCCTGCGGGCCGATGTCGAAAGCGAAGTGGACGCTGCCCTTGCCGTCGCTGGACACAAGCGGCGCATCGGCCTCGTCCTGCCCCATTGGGGTGTCGCTCCGTCCCTGGTCGCCGGCACCGACCTGATCCTCACCGTGGCTCGCCGCATCCTGCCCGAAACGCAGCAGGCCGACGGCCTCGTCGTTTTCGATCCGCCGTTCCCAATTCCGCCCTTCGCGTTCGAACAGATCTGGCACAAGCGTCGCGACGGCGACGCCGCGCACAAATGGTTGCGGGAGCTAATCCTCCGGCTGTTCGAGGACGAAGATCAGAAGCGCTGCTGATACACCAGCACCGGACCGCCCGTCGTATCCGGCAAAACCGCCCGCTCCACGCCGGCGCGGATTTTCCGCTCTATCTCGGCGATGACCTCCCTCGAAGGCGGTGAACAGGATGCCGGGTCGCGAGAATCCCATAGTCTCCTTGCCACGCCGGACTCGACGGCGCCGTAGATCGCCGACGGAGCGAAACCGCGTGCAGGCACCTTCTCCTGCTTGACGAGAGCCTGGATCACGGAGGCCAGCATGTCGGCCGAAAGCTGGAAGTCGACGTTGCGCACCTTGTCGACTTCGGCCCGGTCGCGCCTGTCGTGCAACTCGACCCGGTTGTTCAGGATGCAGTGGCGCGCAATGAACAGCCAGTCGTGGACTATGTAGGCGGGTCCATACCCCCAGGGCGAAAAGCCGGTCCAGTTTCTCACGGCACGTGGTATCGAGCCGCCGTCGGTGTAGATCGCACCGGGCCTGATGGTTTCGGCGCCGACCCGCTTGGCCTGCGACGCCGGCAATCTGTAGGTCAACGGGTCCGAATAGTAGGGGTAGTAGACGAATTTGTCCTCGCCCACCCAGAAGACCATCAGATATCCTGAAACCTCGCCGGGATCTTCAGGGTCTATCTGCGGTGAAACGCAGCCGAGAAGCGTCAGCATCGCCCCCAGCCAGACACATGTACTCCGCATTGCTCGCATGCTTGGCGCGCCCTGCCGACGTCATGCGGGGAACACTACACAAACCGGTCGGTCTTACCAATGGCATTGGCGGCCGATCGTTGAGGTCGGTTCACAACCAGTTGGCAGGCCACCCGGCTTGAAGGCACTATGCAAGGATGGAGGGTATTGCCATGGAATTCATCAACTCGGCGGGGGCCAAGGCCCTCAAGCTGCCGTTCAGCCAGGCCGTGCGGGTCGGCGATATCCTCTATCTCTCGGGCGCGCTCGGCAATCGTCCCGGCACGCTCGAGCTAGTGCCTGGCGGCATGGAGGCCGAAACGCGGCAGACGATGGAGAACATCAAGGCAGTTCTCGAGGAGAACGGCCTCGGAATGGCGGACATCTTCAAATGCACGGTGATGCTCGCCGACATGTCGAAATGGCCCGAGTTCAACAAGGTCTATGTCGGCTATTTCGAACCCGAGCGGCTGCCGGCGCGATCGGCATTCGGCGCCAACGGCCTGGCCCTCGGCGCTCAGGTCGAGCTGGAATGCTGCGCGTACATGGGCAATCGGCCCAAGGCCTGACCTACTTCAGGAACTGCACCCACTCTTCCTGCGGTGCACGATCTGTGCGGAAGGTATTCTCCGGCTTGGTGGTGTCCTCGTGGCCGAGCGCAATGCCGCAGACCACCACCTCCTCGTCCGGGATGCCGAGCACCGGCCGGATCTGGCGGTGATAGGGTGCGAAAGCCGCCTGCGGGCAAGTGTGCAGGCCCCTCGCCCGCGCCGCGATCATGATGTTCTGCAAGAACATGCCGTAGTCGACCCAGGAGCCCTGGTTGAGCCGGCGGTCGATGGTGAAGATCATGCCCACCGGTGCGTCGAAGAAGACGAAGTTGCGGTCGTGCTGGGCGCGCATGCGGTCGACGTCGCGGCGGCCAATACCGAGCACCCCGTAGAGGCCGAAACCGTTGGCACGGCGCCGGCCCAGATAAGGCTCGAAGAACTGGTCGGGATAATATTTGTATTCGTCCCAGACGGCCTTTTCGGCGCGCACGCCCGAATTGAGGATAGCGTCGCTCAGCCGCTGCTTGACCTCGCCCGTGGTGACGTAGACCTTCCACGGCTGCATGTTGGTGCCCGATGGCGCCCGCGCCGCCACATCGAGGATGTCGCGGATGACCGTCTCGTCCACCGGTGTGGGCAGGAAGGCGCGCACGGAGCGCCGCGACACGATCGCCTCGTCGACAATCGCCGTCTCGTCAATGTCCTGCGGTCTGTTTTCCGGTGCCAGCATTTCGGCGGTCCCCATGGCATCGCTGCTGCGGACGCCCCTCCCGCCGTCCATGCGCCAGCCTTTGCACCGTAGCCAGGAGTCCCGCAAGCGAAACTTGCTGGCACATGAAATTTGGCTTGAAAATTTCACGGCGGTGCCATCAAATGAAATTACAATAGGAAATTTCATACTTGAAAGCGGCAGCATCCCCCTCAGCGCCGATCCAAGGCGAGGTCAACGGCGACCTGCTGGCCGCCGACTTGCGCGCCCTGCGCAAGTCGCGCGGCCTCACGCTTACCGAAGTCGCGCTGAAACTCGGCCGTTCGGTTGGCTGGGTCAGCCAGGTTGAACGCGGCCTGTCCACACCATCGATCGGCGACCTCCGGGCATTTGCCGAACTGTTCGGCGTGCCGATCAGCCTGTTCTTCGCGCATGAAGCCACGAACGAGGCGGAACGCGGCGCCATCGTACGTTCGGGCCGGCGACGGAAGCTCGGAACGAGCGATTCGGGACTGGTCGAAGAACTCCTGTCACCCGACCTCGGCGGCAGTTTCGAGATGCTGCGCTCGATCTTTGCACCCGGCGCCGAACTGGCCGAACCGGCGACGCGCCCCACCGAGGAGGCCGGTTACGTCGTCTCGGGCGCTTTCGACATCGAGATCGACGGCACCTGGCACAGCCTGGGCGTAGGCGACAGCTTCCGCTTCGACCACAAGCCGTTCCGGTGGCGAAACCCCGGCTTCGTGCCGGCGGTGGTCATCTGGGTCGTGGCGCCGCCGGTCTATTGAGCACAATCATGTCGTCGACCCCCACTCCGTCTCGGCTACGCCTCGGCACCTCTCCCCCGATCGACGGGGGGGAGGAAAGGCGCGTAGGTCGCGGCCGGCGGTTCCTCTCCCCCGGGCAGGGGGAGAGGTGGTTTGCGCAGCAAACCGGAGTGGGGGTGCTTCAACAAGGAGCTGATTACCATGGCTGAACTCCCCTCTGCCGCGCGAGTGGTGATCATCGGCGGCGGCGCGGTCGGCGTTTCCTCGCTCTACCACCTCGCCAAGGCGGGTTGGACCGATTGCGTGCTCCTCGAAAAGAACGAGCTGACGTCGGGCTCGACGTGGCATGCTGCCGGCAACGTGCCGACCTTCTCGTCGTCCTGGTCGCTGATGAACATGCAGCGCTATTCGACCGAGCTCTATCGGGGGCTGGCGGCCGAGGTCGACTATCCGATGAACTATCACGTCACCGGCTCGATCCGGCTGGCCCACACCAAGCAGCGCATGCAGGAGTTCCAGCGCGCCAAGGGCATGGGCCGCTACCAGGGCATGGATATCGACGTCATCGGCCTCGACGAGATCAGGCGACGCTATCCCTTCATCGAGACGCACGACCTCAGGGGCGCGCTCTACGACCCCAATGACGGCGACATCGATCCGGCCCAGCTCACCCAGGCGCTCGCCAAGGGCGCGCGCGACATGGGCGCGAAGATCGTCCGCTTCTGCCCGATGATTTCGGTCCGCCGCGACAGGGACGAATGGGTCGTCTCGACCGAAAAGGGCGAAATCCGCTGCGAGAAGGTGGTGAACGCCGCAGGCTATCGCGCCGCAGAGGTGGGAAAAATGTTCGGCCGCGAGGTGCCGATGATGGTGATGAGCCATCAGTACATCCTTTTCGAAGAGATTCCCGAACTCGCGGCCTGGTCGCGCGAGGCCGGCCACAAGCTGCCTTTGCTGCGCGACGTCGACACCTCCTACTATCTCCGCCAGGAGAAGAACGGCATGAACCTCGGCCCCTATGAGCGCAACTGCCGCGCCCATTGGGCAACGCCCGACGACCAGATGCCCGCCGACTTTTCCTTCCAGCTCTATCCCGACGACCTCGAGCGGCTGGAATGGTATCTCGACGACGCCGTCCGCCGCGTCCCGATCCTCGGCACGGCGGGCCTCTCCAAGGTCATCAACGGCCCAATCCCCTACGCCCCCGACGGCAACCCGCTGATTGGCCCGATGCCCGGCGTTCCCAACGCCTTCGAGGCCTGCGTCTTCACCTTCGGCATCGCGCAGGCCGGTGGCGCCGGCAAGGTGTTGGCCGAGTGGGTCACCCGGGGCGAGACCGAATGGGACATGTGGTCCTGCGACCCGCGCCGCTTCACCTCCTTTGCCGCCGCACCCGACTACGCAGTCGCCAAGGGCATGGAAGTCTATGGCCACGAGTACGCCATCCAGTTCCCGAGGCACGCCTGGCCGGCCGGGCGCAACCGCAAGCTCTCGCCGGTCCACGACCGGATCACCGGGCTCGGCGCGCAGTTCAACGCCTACAATGGCTGGGAGCGCGCCACCTGGTATGCCCAGCCCGGCGACGACACCTCGGAAGTATCGACCCAGACCTTCGCCCGTTCGGGTCCCTGGGAGAAACGCATCCGTGAGGAGTGTCTCGCCGTCCGCGATGCCGCTGGCATACTCGACCTGCCTGGCTTCAGCCGTTTCAACCTCGACGGACCCGGCGCCGCCGCATGGCTTGAGACGCAAGTCACCGGCACCGTACCCAAGGTCGGCCGCATCGGGCTGTGCTACTTCGCCGACGATCACGGCCGTATCGTCACCGAAATGTCGGTGGTCCGGCACTCCGAAAACCTGATGACGCTGATCACCGCTGCGGTCGCGCAATGGCATGACTTCGAATGGCTGAAGTCGCACATGCCGACCAATGCCACCTTCAAGCTCATCGATCGTACTGAGGAATACTCGACCCAGATCCTCGCCGGCCCCAACTCGCGAAAAATCCTCGTCGAGGTCTGCGAGGCCGACCTCGCAGCCCCGTGGCTGACGCATCAGGAGACCACCATCGCCGGTCGCTGGGCCAAGCTGGTGCGCGTTTCCTTTGCCGGCGAACTTGGCTGGGAAATCCACACCAAGATCGCAGATACTGCCGCCGTCTTCGACGCCGTCTGGGCCGCCGGCCAGAAGCACGGCCTGAAGCCCTTCGGCATGTTCGCCCTCGATGCGCTGCGGCTGGAAAAGGGCTACCGCGTCTGGAAGGGCGATCTTTCGACCGACTACACCATCCTGCAGGGCGGGCTGGAACGCTTCGTCAAATGGGACAAGCCCAAGTTCCGAGGCAAGGCGGCATTGCTGGGCGAGAAACAGCAGGGTGTTTCGAAGCGCTTCGTCACGCTCGTGGTCGACACTCCGGGCGAGTGCGACGCGCCCTACATGTCGACGCTCTGGCACAATGGCGCAATTGTCGGTGAGACCACGTCGGGAGGCTGGGGCCACAGGGTGGACAAATCGATTGCGCTGGGCATGCTGCGGGCCGATCTGGCCGTGCCGGGCGTTACCATCGAAGTCGAGATTTTCGGGGAGCGCTTCAGCGCCACGGTCCAGGAGGACAAGCCCTTGTGGGATCCCGAAAACGAAAGGCTACGCTCATAATGTCCCTTCCCTTCCCCGATCGCGCCTTCGGCGCCTTCATGTTCGACATGGACGGCACGATCCTGAGCTCGATCGCTGCCGCCGAACGTGTCTGGTCGGCCTGGGCGGTCCGCCACGGCCTCGACGTCGAAACGTTCCTGCCCACCATCCATGGCGTTCGCGCGGTCGAGACGATCCGCAAGCTCAACCTGCCCGGCGTCGACGTGATGGCCGAGGTCGAATTCCTGACCCAGGCCGAGTTCGACGATGTCGAGGGCGTGGTCTCTATCGACGGCGCTGCCGCCTTCCTCAACGCGCTGCCGCCGGAGCGCTGGGCGATCGTCACCTCTTCGCCGCGCCGGCTCGCCATCCGCAGGCTGGAAGCCGCCGGCCTGCCGGTGCCGCAGCTGATGATCTCCGGCGAGGACGTCACCAACGGCAAGCCCGCACCCGATTGCTTCCTGCTCGGCGCCCAGCGTCTCGGCCACAGGCCCGAGGATTGCCTCGTATTCGAGGACGCGCCGGCCGGCATTCAGGCCGCCGAATCCGCTGGCGCTCGGGTCGTGGTCGTGACCGCAACCCATGGCCACGCCGGCGACACACCCCATCCGACGATCGCCGAATACAGGTCGCTGTCGCCGCGCCTGAACACGTCGGGCCTGCTTACGTTGGCAGGAGCCTGACATGCCCAAGCCATCCTCCCGCATCTCTGGCATCGTCCCGTCTGGCAAGGACGGCTGGGAAGTGCATTTCGCCGCAATCACGCGCAAGCAGGCCGGCGAAGACATCATCATGCTGTCGGTCGGCGACCACGACTTCGACACGCCTTCGGAGACGGTCGAGGCCTGCGTCGAAGCCGTGCGTTCAGGTTTCCACCATTACACGCAGCTGCCCGGCCTGCCGCGCCTGCGCGCCGCCATGGCCAAGGTCTCGACGCGTTGTACCGGGGTCGATACGGCACTGGCCGAGATCATCGCCACGCCAGGCGGCCAAGCTGCTCTCTATGCCGCGGTGCAGGCGACGCATGATCCCGGCGATCACGCCGTGGTCGTGGCGCCCTATTACGCCACCTACCCCGGCACGTTCCGCGCTGCAGGCGCGAGCTACACGGTTGTCGAGGCCCACGCGGCCGACGGTTTCCAGCCCCGCGCCGACGAGATCGAGAAGGCGCTGAAGCCCAACACACGTTCAATCCTGATCAACACGCCCAACAACCCGACCGGCGCCGTCTACTCCCGGAAGTGCCTGGAGGAGATCGCCGAACTCTGTATCCGCCGCGACCTCTGGCTGCTATCCGACGAGGTTTACTGGACGCTCGGCGGCGGCGAGCACGTGTCGCCGCGCGCGCTGCCGGGAATGGCCGAGCGCACGCTAATCATCAACTCGATGTCCAAGAGCCACGGCATGACCGGTTGGCGCATCGGCTGGCTCACCGCACCTGCCGATCTCGTCTCACTGGTCATCAATCTTAACCTCGTCACCACCTACGGCCTGACCGATTTCGTCAGCCGCGCGGCGATCGAGGCGCTGGAGAACGATTTCGGCGTCGAGTGGATCGCCAGGACCTATGCCGACCGCCGCACCCATTTCCTCGACGCAGTGCGCGGGCTGAACAATGTCACCGTGCGCGGCTCGGAAGGCGGCATGTATGTCATGCTCGACATCAGCGCCATCGAGCCCGACTGCGAGAAATTCGCCTGGAACCTGCTCGAGGCAGAGAAGGTCGCGGTCATGCCGGGCGTAAGCTTCGGCGACGCCGCCGCCGGTCACATCCGCATCAGCCTGTGCCAGCCCGACGAGGTGTTGAGGGAGGCCGCCGGCCGCCTGAGGCGCTTCGCCAACAGCTACGAGAGATCAGCCGCATGACCGAAATCCCCGCCCGTGCCCGTGCCGTCATCATCGGCGGCGGCGTGTCCGGCTGCTCCGTCGCCTACCATCTGGCGAAGCTCGGCTGGACCGACATCGTGCTTCTGGAGCGCAAGCAGCTCACGTCAGGCACGACATGGCACGCGGCGGGGTTGATCGGGCAGCTGCGCGCCTCGCAAAACATGACGCGCCTGGCGAAGTATTCGGCCGACCTCTACGTCAAGCTCGAGGAAGAGACCGGGGTCGCCACCGGAATGCGTCAGGTCGGCTCGATCACGGTCGCCCTGACCGAGGAGCGCAAGCACGAGATCTACCGTCAGGCGTCGCTCGCCCGAGCCTTCAATGTCGACGTGCGCGAGATTTCGCCTGGCGAAGTCAAGCAGATGTACCCGCATCTCAACGTCTCCGACGTTGTCGGCGCCGTGCATCTGCCGCTCGACGGCCAGTGCGACCCGGCCAACATTGCCATGGCCCTCGCCAAGGGCGCCCGCCAGCGCGGCGCGAAAATCATCGAGAACGTCAAGGTCACCAAAGTCCAAACGAAGAACGGCCGTGTCTCCGGCGTGTCCTGGGCACAAGGCAGCGAACAGGGCACCATCGAGACCGACATCGTCGTCAACTGCGCCGGCATGTGGGCGCGTGAACTGGGCGCGCAGAACGGTGTCACCATCCCGCTTCACGCCTGCGAGCACTTCTACCTCGTCACCGAGGCGATTCCCGGCATCGGCCGCCTGCCGGTGCTGCGCGTGCCCGACGAGTGCGCCTACTACAAGGAAGACGCCGGCAAGATGATGCTCGGCGCCTTCGAGCCGGTCGCAAAACCCTGGGGCATGGACGGCATCCGCGAGGATTTCTGCTTCGACCAGCTGCCCGAGGACATGGACCATTTCGCGCCGATCCTCGAAATGGGCGTCAATCGCATGCCGATGCTGGAAACCGCCGGCATCCACACCTTCTTCAACGGTCCGGAGAGTTTCACCCCTGACGACCGCTACTATCTCGGCGAGGCGCCAGAACTTGGCGGCTACTGGGTCGCAGCCGGCTACAATTCCATCGGCATCGTTTCCTCCGGCGGCGCCGGCATGGCGCTGGCCCAGTGGATCCACGACGGCGAAGCGCCATTCGACCTGTGGGAGGTCGACATCCGTCGCGCCCAGCCGTTCCAGAAGAACCGCCGCTATCTCAAGGAGCGCGTTTCGGAGACGCTCGGCCTGCTCTATGCCGACCATTTCCCCTATCGCCAGATGGCGACCTCGCGGAACATAAGGCGCTCGCCGCTGCACGAGCACCTGAAGGCGCGCGGAGCCGTGTTCGGCGAAGTCGCCGGCTGGGAGCGTGCCAACTGGTTCGCCCGCGAGGGCCAGGAGCGCGAGTATCGTTATTCGTGGAAGCGGCTGAACTGGTTCGACAACCAGCGCGACGAGCATCTGTGCGTGCGCAACGGCGTCGGCCTGTTCGACATGACCTCCTTCGGCAAGATCAGGATCGAAGGGCGCGACGCCCTCGCCTATCTCCAGCGCCTCTGCGCCAATGACATGGATGTCGAGCCGGGCAAGATCGTCTACACCCAGATGCTCAACCAGCGCGGCGGCATCGAAAGCGACCTGACGATCACGCGGCTCTCGCCGACTGCCTTCCTGGCCGTTGTGCCGGGCGCCACGCTGCAACGCGACCTCGCCTGGTTCCGCAAGCATCTTGACGATGAGTTCGTCGTCATCACCGACGTAACGGCGTCCGAAAGCGTGCTCTGCCTGATGGGCCCGAAGTCTCGCGACCTGATCCAAAAGATCAGCCCCAACGATTTCTCCAACGACAAGAACCCGTTCGGCACCTGGCAGGAGATCGAGATCGGCATGGGCCTCGCCCGCGCTCATCGCGTCACCTATGTCGGCGAACTCGGCTGGGAGCTCTATGTCTCGACCGATCAGGCGGCGCATGTATTCGAAGCGATCGAGGAGGTCGGAGCCGATCTCGGCCTGAAGCTCTGCGGCCTGCACACGCTCGATTCCTGCCGCATCGAAAAAGCCTTTCGGCATTTCGGCCATGACATCACCGACGAGGATCATGTGCTGGAAGCCGGGCTAGGCTTCGCGGTCAAGACCGGCAAGGGCGACTTCATCGGCCGCGACGCCGTTCTGCGCAAGCGCGACGCCGGGCTGACGCGACGGCTGGTCCAGTTCCGGCTCACCGACCCCGAACCGCTGCTGTTCCACAACGAGGCCATCATCCGCGACGGCAGGATCGTTGGCACGATCACCAGCGGAAACTACGGCCATCATCTTGGCGGTGCCATCGGCCTCGGCTACGTGCCCTGCGCCAACGAGACCGAGGCAGACGTGCTCGGCTCGCGCTACGAGATCGAGATCGCGGGCGAGCGCTTCACCGCCGAAGCTTCGCTCAAGCCGATGTACGATCCGAAGGCCGAGCGCGTCCGAATGTAGCTCAGAAAGCCGCGAGCTTCCGCTTCACCTGATCGAGGAAGGCCGCGCGCGATTCCGGCGTCGAGCTGTCCATCAGGTAGTGCGCCAGGAAAAGCGTGCGGCAGCGTCTGGCGCAGAGCGCGCGGATGCCGCGCAGGATCGTCTTCCGCCCGGGATGGCCGACGAGATGCGACCAGAGCCGCGGCGCACCGCAGGTCGTCACCACCGCGATCTTCGAGATGTTGGTCATCAGGGGCTTGATCGCCCCCTTGCCCTTGGGCAATTCGAAGGCGACGTCCGTTGCCCAGACGCGATCGAGCCAGCCCTTGAGCATTGCCGGCAGCCCGTACCACCAGGTCGGATAGATGAAGACGATCTCCTCGGCCCATTTGATGTGATCTATGTGTGCCTGAAGGGCCGGGTCGTCCGGCGCGTGGTCGTTGTAGAGCCGCCGTTCGTCGCAACGCATCACCGGGTCGAAATTCTCGGCGTAGAGATCGATAAGGCGCGCCTCGCAGCCCCTGGCCGTAATGACTTCCAGAACGGTCTCGCAGAGCGCGGCGCAAAAGCTGTCGGGCACCGGATGGCAGTAGACGATCAGCACCCGCATCAGAAACGGTCCATCCGGTCTGCTACCTTTTGCATGAAGGCCTTTCGTGATCGGTCGGTCGACAGGTTCAGCGAATATTGCGCAAGATAAGCCACCGGCGATGCCGGACGGATGGTGGCGCGCAGCACGCGGCCCACGAGCCTCCGGGGCGGATCGCCCATCAGCAGGGCGCGCAGCCGGCTGCCGCCATAGGTCGCCACCGCCACGACCTTGCAGATATTTTGGAGCGTCGGCACGACCTTGCCATCGACCAGGTTGAACGACACGCCTGGCAGGAACACACGATCGAAAAACCCCTTTAGAATGGCCGGATAGCCATAGTTCCAGACCGGAAAGCACAGCACCAGCGCTTCGGCCCGGCGCAGGCGCGCCACATAGGATGACACCGCGTCGCCGTCGGACCTCGCCTCGTGGTAGCCGAGACGCTCGGCGCGCGTCAGCCGCGGGTCGAAATCCTCGGCATAGAGGTCGCAATCGTCGACCTCATGTCCGGCGGCTTGCAGCCGCTCGACGACGAGCCGGTGAAGCCCGGCATTGAAGCTGGTTTCGACAGGATGGGCATAAAGCACGAGGATCTTCATCGGACAGTTCAGCTTGCCTTCTGCAAGCCCTTGAAAAGAAAAGTCTTGCCGCTTCGGTAGTCGTAGTTTGGATTCTCCCAGGCGATCATCTTTCCGGGATTGAGCAGGCCGCGTGGATCGGCCTCGCGCTTGAAGGCGAGCTGGACGTCGTCCGTCTGCTTCATGCCGCCCTCCTCCAGCGTGTAGCGATGCGGATTGAAGATCGGGCAGCCGTTGTCTTCGTGCAGGCGGACGATCTCGTCGAGCCGCTCTTCGGTCGTGAACTTCACCAGCGGCAGGCCGAAACACGTGATGTTTCCGTCGAAACGCACGAATTCCAGGTGAGAAAAGACCTCGCCGGGAAACATCGCGTCCATCTTCTCCACCAGCGCCAGTTGGTTGGGGAAAGGATAGAGCGATTGGAGGTAGGTGATCGACGGGTCAACCCGCAGCGCCCTGAGCGTCGTGTGGTTCCACGCCAGTTCATGGGCCGGCGGCAGGCCCTTGGTGTCGTCAACGGTCGCGGTGTTGAACACCACCTCGCCGCCCTCGCGCCGGGTGAAGGCGAGGAACGCATCCAGTGCGTGCGGCGCGACCATGACCACGCAGACGCTCTGGTCCTCGCGCAGGAAGCGCTGGTGGCGCTTGAAGTAGGCATAGGGAACGGGTGCGGCGATCGGAGTGATCAGCTTGGTCAGGATGCCGTCCTGGCAGGCCAGCGCATTGCCGTAGCGGGCCGCGCCCATGAAGCTGTCGAAGCCGACGATCACGTCGACCCAGTCGTAGGAAGCCGTCAGCGGCATCTCGACTTCGGTGATGATGCCGTTGGTGCCGTAGGCGTGCGTGACCTTGTGCAGCGCTTCGCCGGTGAGGTCGAGGACCTTTGGTTCGGCCTCCATGGTGACGACGCGCAGCCTGATCACATTGCCGAAATCGCGCAGGCCGCCGAAATTGATCGAGCCCACACCGCCAGAGCCGCCGGCGATGAAGCCGCCGACGGAGGCGGTGTTGTAGGTCGAGGGGTGGATCCTCAGTTCCTGGCCGGAATGGGCGCGCGTTGCGCGATCGATGTCGGCCAGCACCGTTCCCGGCCCACAGACGACGCGGCCCGGCGAGATCGCCGTCACCTCGTTCATCTCGGCGAGGCTGAGCACGACACCACCGGACAGCGGCATCGCCTGCCCGTAATTGCCGGTGCCGGTGCCCCGCGGCGTGACCGGAACGCCGTGCCTGTAGCAGGCGGCGAGCGTGCGGATCACCTCTGCTTCGTTCTTCGGCGATACGATCAGGTCGCCGGTGACATGGTCGAGCTGGCGTTTGAGCACCGGGCTGTACCAGTAGAAGTCGCGGCTCTTCTGCTGCACGATCTTCTCGTTGTCCTCGATCTTGAGCCCCTCGAGATCGCGCTTCAGCCCGGCAAGGTCCATCGTCTCACCCCATCAGATCGTCGAGTTCGGCATAGTCGGGCGTTGCGGCATCGATCGGACGTCCATTTCGGACGACGATCCGGTCGGCCTCAGGCCGCGACAGGAGTTCGGTCCAGTTGCGGCCCTTGAAGACGATGAAATCGGCGGAGCCGCCTGCCGCCAGCACGCCCATGCCATCGAGCCGCATCACTTCAGCTGGCGTGGCCGCAACCGCCCGCGGCCAGTCGGCCACCGGATGGTCAAAATGCAGGATGCGCGTCGCCATGCGATAGACCTCGAGCATGTCGAGATCGCCATAGGCGTAGAAGGGATCGCGCACATTGTCGGAGGCGACGCTGACCGGGATGCCGCGCGCCTTCATTTCGTGCAACAGCGTCACGCCGCGCCAGCGCGGGGTCGTCGCGTCCTGCCGCCGGTCCTGCAGGTAGAGATTGCACATCGGCAGCGAGACGGCGGCGATCCCCGCCCTTGAGACCTTGTCCAGCGTTTCGAGCACCTCCTCGTTCGGCTGGCGCGCAAGCGAGCAGCAATGGCCGACCAGGATCTTGCCCTCGAAGCGATGCCGCAAGGCGGCTTCGGCGATCTTGCGCAGCGACACGGCATTGGCGTCATCGGTCTCGTCCGCGTGGAAATCGAGATCCAGCCCATGTTCGGAGGCAGCCCGGAACATGACGTCCAGCAGTTGGTCGAGGTCGGGCATCATGTAGACCACTGCGCCCAGCACGCCCCGCGCCCGGGCGACGCGCTGCGCCACGCCCGCGAACCAGCCGCCGTCACGCACCGCCTGGATGCTGAACAGACAGGCGGCCTGCAGTTCGATGCGACCGCGCCAGCGTTCGCGCATCTCTTCGAATACCGGCCAGGAGATGCTCTCCTGCGGCGCCTCGCTGTCGAGATGGGTGCGTATCGCCCTGGTTCCGTGCGCATAGGCGGTGCGCAGTGAGAAATCCATGCGCCGCGCCACGTCGGCGGCACTCCAATGTGCCGCGCGATCCGCCCCGGCCGCTGCGAGCGCACCCGTGAAGGTGCCGTCGGGGTTGGGCCGGCGTGGCCAGATGTGCCCCTTGTCGATGTGGGTGTGGCAGTCGACGAAGCAGGGCAGGACGATCCGTCCCTTCAGGTCGAAGCCGTCCGGGGCCTTCGCCGCCGCTCCGATGCGGGCGATGCTGTCCCCCGCGACCTCGATGTCGACCAGCGAAAAGCCGTCGGCATCGACCGCAAGGGACAGGCCCGGCGCGAGCGACGAATGGATGCGCGCATTGGACAGGCGATAGGAGCCGGAATTCGGAAACGTCACGGCTAGTGCTCCTGCTTGAGCGCGCTTTCGTGCCAGCGCCGCAGGATGAGGTGGGAAATCAGCGACAGCACGAGGAAGATCAGGATGCCGGTCACCGAGATGAGGATAAGGGCTGCAAACAGGCGTGGCGCGTTGAGCCGGTAGCCGGCCTCGATGATGCGCGAGGCGAGCCCAGACGACTGCCCGGAAGCTCCGGCGACGAATTCCGCCACCACGGCACCGATCAGCGACAGGCCGCCGGCGATCTTCAGGCCGCCGAGGAAGTAGGGCATCGCCGCGGGCAGGCGCAGGTGCCACAGCTGTTGCCAGCGCGTCGCCCCGTTCATCTTGAACAGGTCCCTGAGATTGCGGTCGACGGAATTGAGACCGAGCGTCGTGTTCGACAGGATCGGGAAAAACGCGACGATCCAGGCGCAGAGGAGCAGCTTGGCGGTCTGGTTGTCGACATAGATGTTGATCAGCGGAAAGACCGCCACGATCGGCGTCACCTGCAGGATGACCGCGAAGGGGAAGAACGACATCTCGACCCATTTCGACTGGGCGAACAGCACCGCCAGTCCCACTCCGCCGACTACTGCGAGCAGCAGGCTGAGAAAAGTGATCCTAAGCGTCACCAGCAGCGACGAGAACAGGAGCGGCGCGTCCTTGAACAGTGTTGCCAGCACGACACCCGGGCGCGGCAGGATATATTGGGGGATCTCGTTCCAGACGCAGACGCGGTCCCACAGCCAGATGGCGAACAGCATGATCGCCAGAGGCAGCAGCCACCTGCCAAGACGCTCCAGCCGCTCGGCGCGAACGCGGCGCGTTTCCTCCGGGTCGAGCGCGGCGTTGGCCTGTTCAATCGTCGTCATGGCTCGCCCCGCCCGTGGAATGGATAGCCGACGAAAGAACAGCCGACGCGCGCCGGCAAAGCGCGGCGTAGCACGTGGAGGTGCGGAAGGCTTCGTCGCGCGGATAGGGCGCATCGACGGCGAACTCCTCGAACACCCGCCCGGGTCGCGCCGCCATCACCACGATCCGGTTCGACAGGAACACGCTCTCGAACACGCTGTGGGTAACGAAGACCACGGTGAAGCGCTCGTCCTGCCACAATTCCAGCAGGTCGTTGTTGAGGCGGAAGCGGGTGATTTCGTCGAGCGCGGCGAACGGCTCGTCCATGAGCAACAGCCGCGGTTTGGTGACCAGGCCACGCGCGATCGAGACACGCATCTTCATGCCACCCGAGAGTTCGCGCGGCACCGCCGCCTCGAAGCCGGCGAGATGGACCCGCTCCAGCAACTCCATGACCGCCGGCCTTGCTGCCTCCCGCGACACACCGCGCAGCCGCAGCGGCAGCCAGACATTGTCGAACACTGTCGCCCATGGCAGCAACGTCGGCTCCTGGAAGACGAAACCCACGCCGTCGCTCCCGAGTGTCTTGTGCCAGCCGAGCGTGCCCGCACTCGGCGACGATAAGCCAGCGATGATGCGCAGGGCCGTCGACTTGCCGCAGCCTGACGGCCCGAGCAGGCTGACGAAGTCCCCTTCCTTGATGGTCAGGTCGACGTCCTTCAGCGCCACCACACCGTTGGAGAAGCTCTTGCCGACGCCGCGGAGCACAAGCAGCGGATTGCCGCTCTCCACTGCCCCGGTTCTCACAATGCTTGCCTGCTGGGGCATCATGTTCGGATGGCCTCACTTCTTGAGGTCGAGGCCCACCCCCTTGTTGACGAAGTCGAGCGTATAGGCCTTCGTGACGTCGATCCCGTCGGGAAGAACCTTGGCCCTCACCATCTTGTCGTAGAAGCTCTTGATGCGCTCGCCGGTCATGGCGCCGATGCCGAGCTTCGCCGTGTCACCCGAATCGACGATGCCGTACTTCTTCATCTGCTCGATGGAGAAGCTAATCTGCTCGTCCGTGATGTCCGGGTTGTCCTTCTTGATCATCTCGTTGGCGGCCTTGTTGTCGCCGTAGATGTAATTGTACCAGCCCTTGGCCGAGCCATCGACGAAGCACTGCACCACTTGCGGGCGCTCGTCGATCGTCTTCTGCATCGCTTCGATGGTCGTGGCGTAGGCGTCGAAACCGTAGTCGGCCAGGAGGAAGACGTTGGGCTTGAAGCCGCCTTCCTTCTCAACCGCAAAGGGTTCGGACGTCACGTAGCCCTGCTGGATCGACTTCGGGTTGGCGATGAACGGAGCTGGATTGAACGTGTACGGAACGCGCTTGGAGACGTCGAAGCCGTAGTCGGTCGCCATCCAAAGCAGGAAGCTCTGCGCCGCTTCGTCGCCAATGATGTACTGCTCGGCCTTGGGCAGGTCTTCCCACTTGTCCAGGCCCTGGCCCGGATGGGACATCACCATCTGCGGGTCCTTCTGGAACGACGCCGCGACGATGCGAAGCGGGATATCCTGCTGCACGGCATCGAACGCCTGCAGCACGTTGCCGCCCATGTAGAAATCGATCTTGCCGGCGAGCAGCAGCGGCCGCCCGCTGACCTGCGGCCCGCCCTGGGCGATCGTCACGTCGAGACCGCAGGCCGCATAGGTGCCGTCGGCGACCGCCTGATAGTAGCCCCCATGCTCGGCCTGGGCGAGCCAGTTGGTCATGAAGGTCACTTTTTCGGCTGCCGTCGCCCCTAGCGACGAGGCCAACAGGGCCGCTACCGCGCTTGCCGGGACCTTCCAGAATTCGCTCATAAGCACCACCCTCCGCTAGCCCCTGTCGCTGGACAGGGGTCATGACCGTAACGTTGCTTCAAGCAAGGCACGTGCCAATGTCGCTCCGCGCCGGCTGTCGGGGTTTGAACCCCGATGGGTGCGGAAAGGCCGGATGGATCATGCCTTCGGAATGGCACAGTGCCTATTTTTCCGGCGCATGTCCATGACGCGCAAGCCGTGCGAGACTGCTTGAATCTGGTGGCTTCGCGGCCTTAGGCTCCACATGAAGGGAGAGCCCTATGTTCAGATTTCTGCAACCCAAATCGATCAGGCCGCCTTTCGCCCGCTACAGTCACGGGGTCGAGGTTCCTGCCGGCAAACGGCTGGTCCTCTGTTCGGGCCAACTCGGAATCGGAGCGGACGATTCGGTGCCCGAGGACGCCGGCGCGCAGGCCGAACTCTGCTTCCGCAACATCTCCGCAATTCTCAGTGAGGCGAGCCTGACGCTCAACGATGTCGTGCGCATCAACGCTTATGTCACCGACCGCGCGCATATGCGGCCCTATATGGATATCCGCGACAGGCTGTTCTTTGACCCTGCCCCCGCCTCCACGCTGATGATCGTGTCCGGCTTCACGCGGCCGGAGTTCAAGGTGGAAGTCGAGGTGATGGCGGCAGGCTGATTGCACCGCCCCTCCCGACGGCATAGACCGTCACGTGGCAAAGACGAAGGAAGAGGCGCAATGACTAGGAGAAGATGGTGGGGCGACTACAGGACCACCGAATATGCGGCGATCGATCCGGAGGAAACCATCGCGGTGCTTCCCGTTGCGGCTATCGAGCAGCATGGGCCGCATTTGCCCGTTTCGACCGACACCACCATCATGGCGGGCATGCTCGAGGAGGTGATCGCGCGCCTGCCTGACGACCTCGACGTCCGCTTCCTGCCCGTCCAGGCGATTGGCAAGTCCAATGAGCACGTTCACGCGCCGGGCACCCTCACTCTGCCGCCGTCGACGCTGATCGAGGCCTGGACGGAACTAGGCGTCTCGGTAGCGCGCGCGGGCATCCGCAAGTTCGTGGTCGTCAATTCGCATGGCGGCAACGAGGAGATCATGGGCATCGTCACGCGCGAGCTTCGCGTGCGTTTCGACATGCTCGCGGTCAAGACGAGTTGGCAGCGCTTCGGCCGGCCGGCCGGAATGTATCCCGAGTTGGAAGACCGGCACGGCATCCATGGCGGTGACGTCGAGACCTCGCTGATGCTGCATTTCCGCCCCGACCTGGTCGACATGGGCAAGGCCGAGAATTTCATCTCCAACGTCGCGCGCGCCGAAGAAGCTTTCGAATTGCTCCGCCAGACGGGCACGCACGCCTATGCCTGGGTCGCCTCCGATCTCAACCCGCACGGCGTGGTCGGCAATGCCGCGATCGCGACAGCCGAGAAAGGCCGCCTGACGGCTGAGCACCAAGCCGAAGGCTTCGTCCGGCTGATGCACGACATCCGTAAGGCAAAGCTTTCCGACTGGCTGGCCTAGATTTCGAGCCCGAAGGGAACACCCTCGAAGCACTCGGCCCCGCGCCCGATGGCGGCGATTGCCTCGACCATGCGGCCGTGGCGACCCAGAATGTGGTCGGCGACGGCGATCAGCCGCGGGTTGGGCGTCGCAGTGGGCGACAGGCGGCGCAGGCTTGTCGCGAGTTCCGCCTCGTCGCGTGACGGGGAAAGTGCTGCGGCAACGATGTAGGCGGTGGCGGTCGAGCGGCTCACGCCCGCATAGCAGTTGATCGCAAGCGGGCGCGTGCGGTCCCAGCGCTCGGCGAACTCAAGAACACGCCGGACATGCGCCTCGCCGGGCATCGTCATGCCCTCCTGCTCGACGGCGATGTCGTGCATGTTCATGAGCAGGTGATGCTCGGCCCGGATCGATGCCGGGCGCGTCATTTCAGTGCCGACAGTAAGC
The DNA here is from genome assembly GCA_001724355.1 of Mesorhizobium sp. SCN 65-20. Lineage (GTDB taxonomy): Bacteria > Pseudomonadota > Alphaproteobacteria > Rhizobiales > Rhizobiaceae > Aminobacter. The sequence goes on from MEEF01000015.1 coordinate 32,528, forward strand.
AGCGAGATCAGGCGCTGCGCTCCGATGCGCCTAACTGTTTCGTCCACCTTGGACAGCGGACAGACATGGATCGTCGCCACGCTCATCCGGGTCGCCTGTCCTGGGCCCAGTCGCCCAGCGCCACGTCCAGCCTTCGCCACTCGACCTCGGTTCCGGGAACGCCGCAGCGCAGTTGCGTCGGCCGGTCGGCGAAGCTGCGCACCAGGATACCCTGCCTGCCCAGCGCCCGGAACAGGTCGGCCGCGTCATGAATGTCGACGTGGCGGAACAGCGAAGTGCCGCCGGTGGTCACCACGCCCGCCCGCGCAAATGCCTGGTCGAGGCGGCCCGCCGCCTTCGCCAGGGTTTCGCGCATCTCCGCCTGCCATGCCACGTCCGACAGCGCCTTTATGCCGTATTCCAGCGCAGGCACCGCCACCGACCAGGGCCCGAGCTCTTCCTCGAGCCGCTCGGCGACCGATGCGTGCGCGATTGCGAAACCGAGCCTGATACCCGCCAGCCCGAAGAACTTTCCGAACGAGCGAAGGACGACGATGCCCCCGAGGTCGACGTCGCCGGCCAGGCTTTCGGAACGGGGGCCGACATCCATGAAGGCTTCGTCGACCACCAGCAGGCCGCCCTTCGCGCGCTGTTTCGCTGCGAGTTCCAGCAGTTGAACGCGCGACACGACCCTGCCGTCCGGATTGTTCGGATTGACCAGCACCGCAAGGTCCGCTTCCGCCAGGCGCTCGAAGGAGCGGACTTCGGCGACCTCGTGGCCGGCGATCGCGGCTGCGCGCGCATGTTCCTGGTAGGTCGGCCCCAGCACGAAAGCGCGTCCCGGCGGCACCAGCGAGGCGATGCGCGGCAAGAGGATCTGCGTGCCTGGCGCCGGCACGACGTTGTCGGCCGCAGGCGCGCCATAGGCGGCGGCGGCCACCGCGGCGAGGTCGCGCGCGCGGCCCGGCTCGGGCAGCCGCGACAAGGCTGTGGCAGGCAATTCGAAAAGCGGATAGGAGTGTGGGCTGATCCCGGTCGAAAGGTCGACGAAGGGTTGCGGCGCTCCAGGGAACAGCGCCCTCGCCCGTTCCAGGCTCCCGCCGTGTTCGACCGTCCCAGTCCTACGTCCTGCAAGAAGCGTCATGTTCGTTCCACTGTCCTTCCTGTCGCTTCTGATCGAGCTGGGCGTCGGCTATCCCGACCGGCTTGTGCGGGCCATCGGCCACCCGGTGATCTGGATCGGCAAGCTGATATCCTTTCTCGACAAGGGCCTCAACCGCGCCACCGACTCCGACGCCAGGCGCCGCATTCTGGGCGTCGTAGCCCTCGTCCTGATCGTGCTCGTGCCGGGAGCGATCGCCTATGCCGCCGAAAGAGCGTTCGGGCTCGTGCCGTTCGGCATCGTGCTCACGGCCATCGCCGGCAGCAGTCTGGTCGCGCAGCGCAGCCTGGGCAAGCACGTCCGCGCCGTCGCCGACGCGCTCGACACCGGCGGCATCGAGGCCGGACGCAAGGCCGTGTCCCAGATCGTCGGCCGCGACCCCGAACGCCTGGACGAGGCCGGCGTCAGCCGTGCCGCGATCGAGAGCCTGGCGGAGAACTTCTCCGACGGCATCGTCGCCCCTGCCTTCTGGCTTGCCGCGGGCGGCCTTGCCGGGGGTGCGGCCTACAAGGCTGCAAACACCGCCGATTCCATGATCGGACACCGCACGCCGCGCCACAAGGCGTTCGGATGGGCTGCGGCACGTTTCGACGACCTGATCAACCTGCCCGCTTCGCGGCTGACCGCGCTGTTGCTCATCCTTGCCGCCTGGATCGTACCGGAAGCCGATCCGCGCGCTGCCTGGACTGCCGTGCGGCAGGACGCGAAGGAGCACCGCTCCCCCAATGCCGGGTGGCCCGAGGCGGCCATGGCCGGCGCGCTTGGCCTGGCGCTTGCCGGGCCGCGCGTCTACGGCGGAGTGATCGTACATGATGCCTTCATGGGTGACGGCGGGCGCCGCGAGGCGACGGCTGCCGATATCCGGGCAGCGCTCCGGCTCTACTGGACGGCGGACGCGCTGCTGGTCGGCTGCCTGGGCCTGATCGCCGCAACTGTCTTTGCGCTCTAGAACTCGATCCCCTTCTGCGCCTTCACTCCAGCGGCGAAGTGATGCTTGGTCGCGCCCATCTCGGTGACGAGATCGGCCGCCTCGACCAGCGCCGGCTTGGCGTTGCGGCCGGTGACCACGACGTGCAGCCCTTCACGCCGGCCAGCCAGCGTGGCGACCACCGCTTCGAGGTCGAGATAGTCGTAGCGCAGTGCGATATTGAGTTCGTCGAGCACGACCAGCGCGATCGACGGATCGGCCAGCAATTCCTGGGCCTTGACCCATGCGGCTCGCGCGGCGGCGATGTCGCGGTTGATGTCCTGGGTCTCCCAGGTGAAGCCTTCGCCCATCGTGTGCCAGACGACGCGGTCGCCGAAGGCCGCGAAGGCGTCCTGCTCGCCCGAATGCCACGCCCCCTTGATGAACTGGACGACGCCGACGCGGTGGCCGTAGCCCAGCATGCGCAGTGCCAGCCCGAAGGCGGCCGTCGACTTGCCCTTGCCGGGACCGGTGTTGACGATGAGCAATCCCTTCTCGATGGTCTTGCTCGCCACCTCGGCGTCCTGCACCGCCTTGCGCTTGGCCATCTTGGCGCGATGGCGCTCGGCTTCCTGTTCGTCGATCGTCTTCATGTCACTTCACTTTCATCGGCAGGCCGGCGACCATGAACAGCACTTCATCGGCCACTGCCGCCACCTGTTGATTGAGCCGCCCCGCCGCATCGCGGAAGCGGCGAGCGAGCGCGTTGTCGGGCACAATGCCCAGGCCGACCTCGTTGGCAACGACGAACCAGGGACCGCGCGGCCGCGCAAGAAGTTCGGCCAGGCTCCCGCTCTCGGCTCCGACGTCGTGCTCGGCCAGCATGTGATTGGTGAGCCACAGCGTCAGGCAATCGACCAGTACGGGTACCCCGTCCGGAACGCTGCCGAGCGCTCCAACGAGATCGAGCGGCGCATCGAGCGTGTGCCAGCCTTCGCCGCGCCTGCTGCGATGGATGTCGATGCGCTCGCGCATCTCGTCGTCATAGGCCTGCGCCGTGGCAATGTATGTCCACGGCGCGGGAAATTGGGTGATGAGCTGCTCGGCGTGGGCGCTCTTGCCGGAGCGCGCACCACCGAGCAGGAATGTCAGCTTCTCAGGCAAGGCTGCTGCGCAATGCGCCCTGCTCGCCCATGAAACGGCCGCGGACGAAACCCGCGACCGCGCCGAGCACGACCCAGAACACGAGGTTCGTGAGCGTGACCGCGACGATGAAGTTGCGGTGCAGATCCGGCGGGATCGGCGTCTCGTGGCTTGCCGGCTGCGGCGCCCCGACGACATGCGGCGCGACGATCAGCACGAGACCGAGGACCGCGAGCGGCAGCGACTTGCGGAACGCAATCAGCGCGAGACCGGCTGCGGTCCCGAGCACCGTGAACGTCCACCAGACCTGCCGGGCGGCGAGATCGGCCGCCGGCATCGCCGGCAGTTCGGGCGGCAGGCCGAGGCCGGGCGCCAGGGTGAACACGGCAAATCCAGCAAAACCCCAGAACACGCCCTGGCGCCAATTGGCGATGCCGCCGGCGAGTTCCGACACGGCGACCAGGATGAGAGCGAAGGCAACCCCGCTCACGATGTTGGCGAGCGCCGAATAGGCGAAGCGCTCGAAACCGTCAGTGGGAGCCCAGGCTTCCTCTTGTTCGGCCGGCGCAGCCGCCTGCATGTCGGCAGGTGCCGTCGCTTCGGCTGCAGGTGCGGGCGCCGCCATATGGTCGTGCCCGCCGGCATTCTCGTAGGTCTCGGCCTTGAAGATCAGCGGATCGGTTGCATAGGTCTGAAGCGCGGCAAGGATCACGCCGGCCAATAGGCCGCTGATCGCCGCGATGAACACGACGTTGCGAAATACGGACATGTCGAGGGATCTTCCGTCAGTGGCAGGGGAAGGCCATCGAGTGGCGATAGTCGTGGGCAGCGTTGTGCACCACTTCCATCTGCGAGAACCCGAGGAAGCCGACGACGAACAGGCCGAGCAGTGCAGCCATTGCGAGCTGGAGGTTGCGCGACTGCGTGGAAACGCCGGCGCCGATCGCGGAAGAAACCGTGGTCATTTCAATGTCCTTTCGCCCTCCACCCGAGGGCACAGAGTTCATGTTCCGTCGCCGGCAGGTCTCCTGGCTTGCGGATCGACACCCTTCCCCGCCTTCCCGAAGCAAGCTTCAGTGGCATTTGGGGAGAGCTAGCCGCACACAGTTGCGGGGGCAGCCGCGGCTTCGGGCGCGAAAAGCCCTCACCGCATTCCCTCTTGATTCCATACGGAACCGACGACGCCGGAGACTATAGAAACAAAAGCCGGGAGCGGCAAACCAAATTCCGACGCGGCCGGGTCCGAATGCGTCGCCGGAAGGTCAGTGCTGCGCCGCGATTCGCTCGGCGACCAGATGCTGAAGACGCCACAGGTGCCGGTCGTGAATGGCCCGCTGCTCGAGGTTCTTCACCAGATTGTACAGGTAGTCGGCAGCCGAGCCCCAATGGCCGCAGCTCGTCGCGAGCCGCTCCACCACCTCGCCCTCCGAGATCATCCCAGCATAGGCCCTGCCCTTGCGATTGACCACGAACCCCAAGGCCGTGAGCGGGCCGTTGGCGGTGGAGAGGTTGAGCCAGCGCGGCTTGTAGGTCGACGGCTTGAGGGTCATTTCGCGCCGGAACAGCTTGTCCAGTTGCTGGCGCCGGTCGCCGTCGGTCAGCTTAAGGGCCACGCCCTTGCACTGGCCGCCGAGGTCCATGGCCATCATCAGGCCCGGCTGCGCCTTGGTCGCGCGCCAGCGTGTCATGTTGATGCAGAACGAGCGGTGCCAACCGCGAACCAGCGCCACTTTTTCCTCCGTATGCTCGATCTCCGGCTTCCAGATCAGCGAGCCATAGGCGAACAACCAGATCGGCCCGTCGTCGGGACAGGCCGCGATCGTCTCCTCCACCATCTGCGCGTAGTCGGCATCGCTAAGGTGCAGCGCGTCCGGATCGGGGCCCGGGTCGGTAACTTCGCGATGGCAGCGCGCCACAAGTTCTTCCGTCAGCGACATGACGCGCCCGCTCATGGCCCTCTGCTCCAGTCCGTTGGGATCAGTCCCACTTCGGCGAGAAATCGAAATTGCACAATCGATGATGCCTGACCGACAGCGCCGAGATGGCCGCCATTTCATCATCCAACAAGGAGAAATTAAACACATCCAGATTTTCGCCCAGCCGCTCCCTGCGGCTGGTGCGCGGAATGGCGACCACGCCATCCTGCTGGACGTGCCAGCGCAATACGATCTGGGCAGGCGTGCGGCCGTGGCGCTCGGCCGCCGCGCGCACCACAGGCTCGCCGAACAGCGTTGCGCCGCGATGGAGCGGACAATAGGACACGAAGGCCATGCCCGCCTCGCGGCAGATGCCTCGGATCAGCGACTGGTCGAGATAGGGATGATGCTCCGCCTGCTCGGCCACCAGCGGCGCTTCGGAAAGTGCGATTGCCTGCCTGAGCAGGGCGCTCGGAAAGTTCGACACGCCGATATGCCTCGCCAGTCCTGCCCGACGAACGGCATTCAGGCTCTTCATGGAACCCTCGAGCGGAACTTTGGGATTTGGCCAGTGGATCAAGAGCAGGTCCACGCTGTCCAGCCCGAGCCGCTTCAGGCTCGCCTCGGCGGAGCGCTCGAGGTCGCCCGGCGCGAGATCCGTCCACCAGACCTTGGTCGTGACGAACACCTGGTCGCGCGGAAGCCCGGAGGCGCTCAGGCCCTCCCCGACGGCGCTCTCGTTCCCGTAGGCGGCTGCGGTATCGACATGCCGATACCCCAGCGAAAGCGCCTCCGACACCATCCCGACGCAAGCATCGCCGTTCAGGGTCCATGTGCCCAGTCCAATCGCCGGAATCGAAGCGCCGTTCGCGGAAACTCTGTGCATGATCCGAACCTCTACTCTCCTCCGCCGCGTTTCGACCATTATACTACTGCAATGGCGCAAGAACGCTCCAGACTCGTGAAGTGATCATCCATGACGATGCAATTGTCCGCCGCCGCCGTTCAAGCTCGACTCAAGCGCGTTTCGGTGATCGACATCGCGCGCGGCGTAGCCCTCGTCGCCATGGCCATCTACCACCTGGCCTGGGACCTCGAGTTCTTCGGATACTCGCCGCCCGGCACCACGGCCTTTGGCTACTGGAAGCTGTTTGCGCGATCCATAGCGTCGAGCTTCCTCTTCCTCGTGGGCGTCAGCCTGGTGCTCGCCCAGGCCAACGGCATCAGATGGAACAGGTACTGGCGGCGTCTGGCGATGGTCGCCGTGGCCGCGGCCGTCATCACCGTGGCGACCTGGTTCGCGATGCCGGATACCTTCATCTTCTTCGGCATCCTGCATCAGATAACGCTCGCCAGCGTGCTCGGCCTCGCCTTCTTGCGCCTGCCGCCGCTGCTGACGCTCGCGATCGCGGTGCTCGTCATCGCGGCGCCACAGTTCCTGCGTTCCGACGCATTCAACCACCCGGCGCTCTGGTGGATCGGCCTGTCTACCGTCATCCCCCGGTCGAACGACTTCGTCCCGCTGTTCCCCTGGTTTGGCGCCGTCCTTGTCGGTATCGGGACCGCAGGGCTCGCGCTCAAGGCCGGCCTTTTCGACAGGCTCGCGACGGTACAGGCCGGCGCCTGGTCCCGACCGCTGATCTTCTTCGGGCGGCACAGCCTTGCCTTCTACCTCATCCATCAGCCCGTACTGATCTCGCTGGTCTGGGTCTTCGCGCAGTTCTTCCCGGCCCAGGTCGAGACGCGGGAAGTCACTTTCCTGAGTTCCTGCCAACGCTCCTGCGAGCAGAGCCGAGACACAGAATTCTGCGCGCGCTACTGTGCATGCGTGTTGGACGACCTACAGAAGGACGACGCCTTCGACCGCGTCTATGCCGGCGAGCAGAGCCCGGCGCTGAAGGCACGTGTCGGCACTTCGACCGAAATGTGCTCGGCCAGCGCGGACAGCGGCATGCTGAATGGAGAAGTGCAATGAACGACCGCAACGCAGCCCCAAACAGGGTGCCATGGCCGCCGATCATCTATCTCGCGGCGATCGCGGCGGCGATCGTGCTCGGCCTTCTTTACCCCTTGCCCTGGATCACGGAGCCTTTGTCCGACCTCCTGTTTGCGGCGGGCTGGCTCGCCGTGGCGGGTTTCGCGGCCATGGAATTCTCGGCAGTGCGCGCGCTGAACCGCGCCAAGACGACCATCAGGCCCGACAAGCCGTCCGACCATCTGGTCACCGACGGCGCCTTCTCGTTTACGCGCAACCCGATCTATTTCGGCAACACGCTTCTGATGATCGGCATCGGCCTGATCGCCGGCAGCCTGTGGTTCATCGGACTTGCGGTGGTCGCCGCCTTCGCCACCCAGAAGCTGGCCATCGAGCGCGAGGAAAAGCACCTCCAGGCGCGCTTCGGCAAGAAGTACATCGATTACACCAAAAGGGTCCGGCGCTGGATCTAGCCCGCAACTGCCGTCGCGTCGCGATGGCGGAAGCTGTCCGTCCCGTAAATGGCAACGATAGCAATGGCGGCCGCCAGCCAGAGCACCAGGCCTATCCATTGGTGCTGGACCGCATCGCCGCCTTCGAAAACACGACCCAGGAACCGGACGCTGTTCTGGTGCGATGCGTGCATGAGGATCGCCGGCAGCACGCTACCCGCCGAATTCTGGTACAGCCACGTGAACACCACAGCCGCGGCCATGACGTTGATGGCGCTGGAAATGCTGTAGTCGTTCAAGAGCATCAGCGGCAAATGCCAGGCAGCCCAGATCACGCCGAGCACCAGGCTTGCACTCAGCGCTCCGCGTTCGCGCAGGAAGGCAGGCAGCGCAAATCCCCGCCAGCCAGGTTCCTCGCCAAGCGGACCGCTAAAGACCAGCAGCAGGGCGACCATGACCGCGATTTCCGGAATGGCAGGCACATTCGCCCAGTTTGGCGCAGCGGAGCCGAACAGCGGGTTGAGCCAGATTGCCAGCAGTTGCACCGCCACCGGCATGCCGATCGCCACGAGATACCACACCGGCGGCACGCGCCATGCAACGATCGAGGCCAGGAGCGCGCGGACCTTCGGCCAGCCACCCTGGATGGCCGAGATGACAACTGCGGAAACGAATGGACCGAAGGTGAACCAGGCGATGTCCTCGCCACCAGCGCGGTAAAACGGGATGAAGGCGATCCAGGTGATCGCGAATGCCAGCACCACGAAGCTCACGACCGGCCAGTCGCGAACCGTTCCGATGAGTTTGGACATGTGGCTGCTCCCAACGGACAGCCAAGGATATCACAAAGAGCTGCCCGATGCTGGGCGCCTTGACGGTTCGTGTCAGGTGGTCACGCCAAGTTCGACCAGGCGCTCGACACAGGATTCCTCGAGCTGATCGAGTTCGCCGAGGGTCTCCTCCAGATCGCGGCGCTTCTGGCGCAGGTCCTCGCGCTTCTCCTCGATGCGCTTGATCATCAGCTTGAGCTGCCCGACTTCGCCAGGCGGCTCCCTGTACATCTGGATGATCTCGCGAATCTCGTTGATCGAGAAGCCGAGCCGCTTGCCGCGCATGATCTGGCGGATGAGGTGACGGTCGGAAGGCCGGAACAGCCGGGTCCGCCCTCGCCGAACCGGCTGTATCAGTCCCTCGTCCTCATAAAAGCGCAGCGTCCGCGTCGAAATATCGAATTCGCGGGTCAGTTCGGTAATCGAATAATATTCCCGCATCTCGCTCCACCCGGCGGCATGCGCGCCGCGCTCAACAATACCGCGCCCGCCGATGCGACAGCGCCACGCGGCGCGACCGCCGCTCAGCCAACATAAGTCTTAGAAACAAGAAAGAGAGTCTGGCACGCGATTTACGTAAAAGTCAATTGAGCGCGACAGCGCCCTACCCTGCAGCCGCACCGAGATGCAGCCACCAGGTAGCGAGACTGAGGAAGGCGAGGAATCCGATAACGTCGGTGATCATCGTTGTGAAGATCGACGACGATATCGCCGGGTCGGCGCCGAACTTGTCGAGCAACAGCGGAATCAGGATACCGCCGAGCGCCGCAGCCAGCATGTTGAGAACCATCGCTGCGGCAATAACGAAGCCGAGGTCGGGATTGTGGAACCACAAGCCGGCGACCAGGCCAAGAATTGTCGCTATGACGGCGCCGTTGAGCAGGCCCACCATGACCTCGCGACGGATGACGCGGCCGGCATTGTAGATGTCGAGATCGCGGGTGGCCAGCGCGCGCACCGTCACCGTCATCGTCTGGGTGCCGGCATTGCCGCCGAGCGAGGCGACGATCGGCATCAGGGCGGCCAACGCCACCATCTCCTCGATCGTCGCTCCGAACTGGCTGATCACCGATGCCGAGATGAAGGCCGTGCCGAGATTGACCAGGAGCCAGGGCACGCGCGAGCGCGAGGTCGCGGCGACCGTATCGGAAAGCTCCTCGTCGCCGACGCCACCCATGCGCAAGAGATCTTCCTCGGCCTCCTGCTGGATGACGTCGACGACGTCGTCGATGGTCAGCACGCCGACCAGCCGTTCGTTCTCGTCGACGACGGCCGCAGAGAGAAGATCGTATTGCTCGAATTCGCGGGCCGCCTCTTCCTGGTCCATCGTTGCCGGGATGGCGTGGCGCGTCTCGTGCATCACCTCTTCGATCTTCACCACGCGTTTGGTGCGCAGAATCTGGTCGAGGTCGACGGCGCCGAGCAGCTTGAAGGTCGGGTCGATGACGAACACCTGGCTGAAGCGGTCAGGCAGGTCCTTGTCGTCGCGCAGATAGTCGATGGTCTGGCCGATGGTCCAGAACGGCGGGACGGCGACGAATTCCGTCTGCATGCGCCGGCCGGCCGATTCCTCCGGATAGTCGAGCGAGCGGCGCAGCCTGATGCGCTCGGTGAACGGCAGTTGTGCCAGGATCTCGTTCTGGTCTTCGGCGTCGAGGTCCTCGAGGATGTAGACCGCGTCGTCGGAATCGAGCTCCTGCACCGCTTGCGCGATCTGCTCGTTGGGCAGGTTGTCGACGATGTCGAGGCGAATCGCCTCGTCGACCTCGGTCAGGGCCGAGAAGTCGAAATCCGACCCCATCAGTTCAACGAGCGCAAGGCGCTGCTCGGGCAGCAGCGCTTCGAGCAGATCGCCCAGTTCGGACTGGTGAAGCCCTGCGACGTCGCGCTTCAGCGTCAGCGTGTCCCGGTCGGCGATCGCCGCGCCGATATGCGCGAGGAACGAGGCAAGGATAACCCCGTCCTCGCCGTAGATCTCGGCGCCGGTGCCATCGGCCTTCGGGCCGTGGATGTGGTCTTGCTGGGCTTCCATCGGCGCTTCCCGTTTGCGGATTTTCGGGATTCGAGGTGGGTTATCCCTAGACCGCAAAGGGCCGGAATATCAAATGAAATGCGCCTCGCCCCAGCCGGCAGCAGTTGCCGGCCCGGCCCCTGTCTCCATCAGGACACATGCTCGCCCGAACACTGCCCGTGATCGGCCAGAACCTCGATGATGCGGCAGTCGCAGATGCGTCCGTGGCCGCATTCGTCGATCATGCGCGACAGTTCCACCCGCAACGCCTGGAGCCGTTCGATGCGCCGGTCCACCTCGCGAAGATGCGCCTTGGCGATGCTGTCGGCTTGGTGGCATGACGCCTGCGGCTCCTGCGACATCGCGAGCAGTTCGCGGATGTGATCCACCTCGAAACCAAGCTCCCGCGCATGGCGGATGAAGTTCAGGCGGTCGACCTCGGCCTTGCCGTAGCGGCGCTGGTTGCCCTCCGTGCGCGGCGGCGCGGCAATCAGCCCGATCTGCTCGTAGAAGCGGATGGTCGGCACCTTCACGCCCGTGCGCCGCGCCAATTCGCCGATCGGCAAATTCATCTCGAAAATCCTCTTGATCCTATAGTGGCTAGAGATTCTAGCATCGCTTCATATAGGAATGAAAGGACCGACTATGAACGATGCCAGCACAGGCAGGACGCGCTTCCGCGTCGGCGGCATGGACTGCGCGTCATGCGCCACCAAGATCGAGAACGCGGTGAGCCGCCTGCCGGGCATCACGGAGGTCGGCATCTCGGTCTCCGCTGGAACGATGACGGTATCGCACGAGGGGCCGGCCCCGACCGCCGAGATTTCCCGGCAGGTCAAGGCGCTCGGCTACTCGGTTGCGTCACTTGGCGCGGCCCGGACAGCGGAGCCGAAGGCGCATGCCCACGAGCATGGCCCGAACTGCAGCCATGATCACGATCATGCCGGCCATGACCACAAGCACGATCATGCGGGACATGACCATGCTGGCCATCACCACGGTCCGGCAGCCAGTGAGGCCGAAGCAGGCCATAACCACTTCGACCTCGACGACGGCCCATGGTGGAAGACCCGCAAGGCAAAAATGACCATTGCCTGCGGTGTGGCGCTGGTCGCCGCCTACGCGGTCGGCCAGTTGATGCCGCAAGTCGGGCATTGGGCCTTCCTGGTGGCACTTGCCGTGGGCCTGATCCCCGTCGCCCGGCGCGCCTATGCCGGTGCCGTCACCGGCACGCCCTTCTCCATCGAAACGCTGATGACGATTGCCGCCGTTGGCGCCGTCTTCATCGGCGCCACCGAGGAAGCGGCGATGGTGGTGTTGCTGTTCCTCATCGGGGAACTGCTCGAAGGTGTCGCCGCCCGTCGTGCCCGCGCCAGCATCCGCGGTCTCGCCGACCTCGTCCCCAAGACCGCCCTGGTCGAGGAAGGTGGGGCAACACGCGAGGCACCGGCCGAATCGCTCGCGCTTGGCTCGGTGATCCTGATCCGCCCCGGCGATCGCGTCGCCGCCGACGGCATCGTGGTCGAGGGAGCGAGCACGCTCGACGAGGCCCCCGTCACCGGCGAAAGCGTTCCAAAGCTCAAGAGCGCCGGCGATCAGGTCTTTGCCGGCACGATCAATACCGACGCCGTGCTCAAGGTGCGCGTCACGGCGACATCGGCCGATAACACCATTGCCCGCGTCATCCAACTGGTCGAGGAAGCCCAGGAGAGCAAGGCGCCGACCGAGCGCTTCATCGACCGTTTCTCGCGCTACTACACGCCTGCCGTCCTCCTCGTCGGCGCGCTGGTCGCGACGCTGCCGCCGCTGTTCGCGGGTGGCGACTGGTCGGAGTGGATCTACAAGGGCCTCGCCATCCTGCTGATCGGCTGCCCCTGTGCGCTCGTCATCTCGACGCCTGCGGCAATTGCCTCCGGCCTGTCGGCCGGCGCCCGGCGTGGCCTGCTGCTCAAGGGTGGCGCAGTGCTGGAAGGCATGCGCAACGTGACGACGGTGGCGCTCGACAAGACCGGAACCCTGACCGAAGGTAGGCCCAGGGTGACCGACATCGTTGCAGTCGGCCGTCCGGAGGCAAGGGTCCTGTCGCTGGCAGCAGCACTCGAGACCGGATCCAGCCACCCGCTGGCGCTGGCCATCCTCGGCCGCGCCAAGGCCGACGGTGTCCCCGTCCCGCCGGCTGCGGCCGCCAGGGCAGTCGCAGGCAAGGGTGTGACCGGCAAGGTCGGCGGCGAGGAAGTCTTCCTTGCCTCGCCCAAGGCCGCCGACGAACTGGCTTCCCTGTCCGCTGCGCTCAAGGAGCAGATCGCGGGTTTCAACGCCGACGGTAAGACGGTCTCGGTGCTCCTGGTCGACAGCCAGCCAGCCGGCCTGATCGCCATGCGGGACGAGCCGCGCGCCGACGCCATCTCCGCCCTCGCCCGGCTCAAGGACGAAGGCATCGCAACCGTCATGCTCACCGGCGACAACGAGGCAACGGCGCGCGCCATCGGCAAGGGCCTTGGCATTTCGGTCCGCGCCGGCCTGCTGCCCGACGAAAAGCAGCGGATCGTCCGCGAATTGCAGCAGCAGGGGCAAGTGGTCGCCAAGGTCGGCGACGGCATCAACGACGCGCCGGCGCTTGCGGCTGCCGATTTCGGCGTCGCCATGGGCGGCGGCACCGACGTCGCGCTCGAAACCGCCGATGCCGCCATCCTCCATGGTCGCGTCAGCGACATACCGGACATGATCGCGCTGTCGAAGACGGTGATGGGCAACATCGCCCAGAACATCAGCATCGCGCTCGGCCTCAAGGCCGTGTTCCTGGTCACCACCATTGCCGGCATCACCGGCCTGTGGCCTGCGATCCTTGCGGATACCGGCGCCACCGTCCTGGTGACGGCCAACGCGATGCGCCTGCTGGCCTGGCGCGGCAGCTAGGACTTTCGCCCTTGCCCGGAGCGAATCGCTTCGGGCAGGCGGCTGCTTGGCAATTGCGCTTGCCGCTGATCGCCAAGCGCACCAAGATGCCCAATGCAGGACGACTATCGCATCTAAGGCTCAAACGGGATCACAGGCTTGCGGGCGTATCATCTAGGCCGACCCTACGCAGAATAAGGCGCCCAAGAGCGCTGACGAAGTGGGTGTCTTCAAGCTCCACGCCTGTATGATAGTTTGGCGGCACCCGCTCGTCAGAATAGATGCTCCGACTAAGAACACCGAGCGCAACCAATCTAGGGAACATAGCGCGAAAAAGCTCGCCTTTTGCCCGATCACTATCGGAGGCACGCACGCTAAGCCGGTCTGGTTGGAGGGCCCTCAATTTCCTCCAATTACCGCGCTCATTCATCGCATCAAGCAAAAGAATATCGTCATCTCCCAACGAGCCTAGTATCTGAAGGATGCGCAGTTCTTGTAGTTTGTTGGCATCGTCTGCACTAACGCCTTGCGCAACGCACCTTGCGAGATACTCCCTGCGAACGTCGGTAGAGGCACGCGCAGCCTGTAAGAGCCCCTCTT
>MEEF01000016.1 GCA_001724355.1 Mesorhizobium sp. SCN 65-20
CGCAGTTACGGTCCAGCCGGATCTGGTTCAGGGCTTCCTGTTCGGTTCGGCGCTGTCGTCCTCAGGCATCGAGACGATGTCGAACACTGTCTGGCCGTTCGCTCAAGACCTCAATCTCGTGCGCAAATCCCTTCGAGGCTGATCGACAAAGTGTCATCCGGTCGCAACAGTTGTGGTTAATTTTCCGTTAATTGTTAACCTTAATGGAACGTAAACACTAATGTTCCGATTTTCATCTTTACATCACCCCGGCCTCCGATACTTTTCGGCCAGGGCGGAAGTACGGGGACACCAATGACAATCCACCACGCAACGGTTGGCGGCGACGCCGACATCACGAAACTCGGTGCTTCAGACGCCGGGTCGTTCGCGCAGCACGTTTTCAGCCTGCTTGAGCGAACCGAATACCGCCGTTGCGACAAGGGTGAAGACCTCGAAGACATCTACAGGCTCAGGTACAAGTCCTACCGTCTCAGCGACATGGTCGACGAGAATGTGGACCATACCATCCACGACAGCCTCGACGATGTCGAGAACTGCTCCAAGTTCGGCATCTACATCGACGGCCATCTCGTCAGCACCCTGCGCATCCATCACGCCAGCCGCGAGACCCCGATGTCGCCGTCGACCACCGTCTATGGTGATATCCTGCATCCACTGTTGGCAAAGGGAACCACGTTCGTGGATCCGAGCCGCTTCGCGGCCGACCCGGACTGGTCGCGAATCTACCCGCAGATCCCGTACCTGACCCTGCGCCTGGCGGGCATGGCCTGTTTCTATTTCAAGTCGCCATTCTGCCTGTCGACCATTCGCCCGGAGCACTCGGGCTTCTACCGCCGCATCTACAAGTCCGAGCAGATCGGTGAGTTGCGGGAGTATCCGGGCCTCAATTACAAGGTGGTGCTCTACCGTGCCGACGTGAGCGCCATCCGCGAGCGTTCGTTCCAGCGCTTTCCGTTCTTCATGTCGACGCCCATGGAACAGCGGATGATGTTCGGCAAGCCGGCTTCGGGCGAACTGGCGCCGCTGACCATCCTTCCCACCGCGAAGTATTACCGCGAAGCGGCGTGAGCGGAACCGTTCCGCGGAGCGCTTGCCCTGGCGGCCCGGCACGCCCATAACGGGCTTGCCGGAAGCGTCGACCGGCGGTTTAGAGGGCCGATGGCATCCCGCAGCGAACTCGTCCGAAGCACCGTGTGGGCGCGCGACCTGGCCGAGGACGAACTCGAGCGTGCGTCGCGCGGCATCACCGAGAAGCACTTCGCCAAGGGCAACTACATCTGCCACCGCGGCGACCGCTGGGACTATTGGGGCGGCATCGTCACCGGGCTGGTCAAGATGAGCTCCATTGCCCGCAGCGGCAAGGCGATCACCTTTGCCGGCCTGGGCGCCGGAGGATGGTTCGGCGAGGGCTCGGTGCTCAAGGACGAGCAACGAAAGTACGACCTCGTCGCGCTGCGCGACACGCATCTCTTGCTGATGAACCGCGCCACATTCTTCTGGCTCACCGAGAACAGCGTCGGCTTCAACCGGTTTCTCGTCCGCCAGCTCAACGAGCGGCTCGCGCAATTCATCGCCTCAACCGAATACGAACGGCTGCTCGACCCCAAGGCCAAGGTGGCGCGCAACCTGTCCTGGCTGTGCAATCCCGTGCTGAACCCGCATGTGAAAAGCCTCGTCGAGATCACCCAGGAAGAGATCGCGCTGCTCGCAGGCGTGTCGCGGCCCGTCGCCAACCGCAGCCTGCAGGAACTCGAGCAGGAAGGTCTTCTGCGCGCCGAACACGGCCGCATCTATGTCATCGACGCCGAAAAGCTGGGCGATTACGGCGCGTAGCCGAACATCGGGGGCAACTCTCGCAAGTGGTCGGGGGAAGCGTCGGACGACGTGGCGCGGGGACCGCGCATTTAAAAGACAATCTGGCGTCCTGTCTGTCAAGCGGCGCGTTGATCGTCGGCGGCATTCGCGAATAGCCTCGCCGCAATGGAACGACCGGTGCCAGCACCGGCAAGACGGAGAGAAGCTCCGCACCAGAACGGGAGGACAGCGCATTGAACGATGCCGGCATTGCCGCGCGCGCGGACGCCCTTCATGCAGACGGCCCCGCTGGCCGTTATGCTAAGGACGGGCTTGCCGCCCCGACGCATCCTGCCAGAATGGCCCGAACGACCGCGAAGGATGCGGCTAGCGGGAGGAACCGGCGCATGGGTGCATCGGCGTATGCCGACGGCATGGATACGTTCCCGAAATTCCTGCTGCTCAACGCCGAACGTTTCGGCGACCGCCCGGCCATGCGTCACAAGGACTTCGGCATCTGGCAGAGCTGGACGTGGAAGGAGCAACTGGCCGAAATCCGTGCCTTCGCGATGGGACTGCAGGCGCTTGGCCTCAAGCGCGGCGACCGCGTTGCAATCATCGGCGCCAACCGGCCGCGGCTCTACTGGAGTTTTGCTGCCGCCCAGTCCATCGGCGCCGTGCCCGTGCCGGTCTATGCCGACGCGGTGGCCGAGGAACTCGCCTATGTGCTCGACAATGCCGGGGTGCGCTTTGCCATCGTCCAGGACCAGGAGCAGGTCGACAAGATCCGTTCCTTCGCCGGCGAGATCCATGCCCTGACCGACGTCATCTATGACGAGCCGCGCGGCCTGCGCGACTACGATCACAACGGGCTGCACGACTTCGAGAAGGTGCAGCACCAGGGCGCGGCGCTGCTCGCCGCCAGTCCCGAACTGGGCGACGCCTGGGAGGCGGCGGTCCGGAACGCGTCCGGCGACGAGATTTCGGTCATGCTCTACACGTCCGGCACGACCGGGCGGTCGAAAGGCGTGATGATCAAGGCCATCAATGCGGTCAGTGCTGCGCGCGACACGGCTGCCTTCGACAAACTCTCCGAACGGGACAGCGTGCTCGCCTATCTGCCGCTTGCCTGGGTCGGGGACCACTATCTCAACTATGCGCAGGGCTATGTCGCCGGCTTCTCGATGAACTGTCCCGAGAGCAGCGAGACAGTTCCGCAGGACCTGCGCGAGATCGGCCCGACCTTCTATTTCGCGCCGCCGCGCATCTTCGAGGGACTGCTTACCAGCGTCACCATCCGCATGGAGGATGCCGGCTGGCTGAAGCGCAAGATGTTCGCCCACTATATCGGCGTGGCGAAGAAACATGGCGAGGCGATCCTCGAGGGCCGCCCCGTGCCGCTCGGCGGGCGTATCGCCTACGCCATCGGCGAGTTCCTCGTCTACGGTCCGCTCAAGAACGTGCTCGGCCTTTCCAACATCCGCGTCGCCTACACCGCCGGCGAGGCGATCGGCCAGGACTTGTTCTCGTTCTTCCGTTCGCTCGGAATCAACCTCAAGCAGCTCTACGGCCAGACCGAGGCCTTCCTCTATGTGACGGTGCAGAAGGATGGCGAGGTGCGCGCCGACACGGTCGGGCCGGCGGCGCCCAATGTCGACATCCGCATCACCGACGCGGGCGAGGTGCAGTTCCGCTCGCCCGGCCAGTTCTCGGGCTACTACAACCAGGACGACAAGACTGCGGAGACGATGACCGAGGACGGCTACGTCAAGACCGGCGATGCCGGCTTCTTCGACAAGGACGGCCAGCTTCGGATCATCGACCGTGCCAAGGACGTGGGCAAACTCGCAACCGGCGCGCTGTTTGCACCGAAATACATCGAGAACACGCTGAAATTCTTCCCCAACATCAAGGAAGCGGTCGCTTATGGCGACGGCCGGGATTTTGCTTCCGCCTTCATCAACATCGACCTGCAGGCGGTGGGCAACTGGGCAGAACGCAGCAACATCGCCTATGCCTCCTACCAGGAACTTGCCGGCCATCCCGAGGTCTACCGGATGATCGCCGGCAACGTCGAGGAAACCAACCGGCGCCTGTCGCGCGAGCCGATGATGGCGGGCGCCCAGATCAAGCGCTTCCTCATCCTGCACAAGGAACTCGATGCCGACGACGGCGAGCTGACGCGGACCATGAAGGTGCGCCGTGCCTTCGTCGCCGACCGCTACGCCCCATTGATCGAGGCGCTCTACGACGGCTCGACGGAGAAATTCGTCGACACCGAGGTGACCTACGAGGACGGCCGTAAGGGCCGCATCAAGGCGACCGTCAAGATCATGGACGTCAGGACCTTCGCCGCCGAGAGCGCCCCCGCGCGGGAGGCTGCGGAATGAACATCCACGTGAGCCCGCAGCCGACCGACACGGCCGACGACGGCATTGCCCCCGGCGGCGTGCTGATGGAGGTCAGGAACGTCTCGCTGTCCTTCGGCGGCGTGAAGGCGATCACCGACATCTCCTTCGACGTGCGCAAGGGCGAGATCCGCGCCATCATCGGGCCCAACGGTGCCGGCAAGACGTCCATGCTCAACGTCATCAATGGCTTCTACACGCCGCAGCAGGGCACCATCGTGTTCCGCGGCCGCGAGCGCCGGGCCATGAAGCCGCACCACGCCGTCCGCCAGGGCATCGCCCGCACCTTCCAGAACGTCGCGCTGTTCAAGGGCATGTCGACGCTCGACAACATCATGGCGGGCCGCTCGGTGCTGATGCGGCGCAAGCTGTTCTGGCAGATGCTCTGGCACGGTCCGGCGCTGGCCGAGGAGATCGCACACCGCCGCGTCGTCGAGGAGATCATCGACTTCCTCGAAATCCAGCACATCAGGCGGGTGCCTGTCGGCAAGCTGCCCTACGGCCTGCAGAAGCGCGTCGAGCTTGGCCGGGCGCTCGCCATGGAGCCGTCTCTGCTGCTCCTCGACGAGCCGATGGCCGGGATGAACCTCGAGGAGAAGGAGGACATGAGCCGCTTCATCCTCGACGTGAACCGGCAGCGCGGCACCACGATCGCGCTGATCGAGCACGACATGGGCGTCGTCATGGACCTTTCCGATCGGGTGGTCGTGCTCGACTACGGCAAGAAGATCGCCGACGGGCCGCCCGACGAAGTCAAGTCGAACCAGCAGGTCATCGACGCCTATCTCGGCGTCGCCCACTGACAGGAGAGATGCAATGGACCCGGCGAGCCTGCCCCTGACCCCGCTGATCTCGCTCATAGCCGGCTAGGAGGCTGGATCGTCATGGAATTCCTCAACTCCATCCTCGTGAAGCCGTTCAGCGACATGTTCGCGGCACCCGACTTCCTGATCCAGGTCCTGTGGGAGGGGCTGGTGGCAGGGGTGCTCTATGCGCTGATCGCGCTCGGCTTCGTGCTCATCTACAAGTCGTCGCGCATCTTCAACTTCGCCCAGGGCATCATGGTCGTGTTCGCGGCACTCACGCTGGTGGGGCTGCACGAAAAAGGCGTGCCGGCCCTGCTCGCGGTGCCGATGACGCTCGGAGTGATGTTCCTGCTCGCGGTCGCCATCGAGCGCGTCGTGCTCAGGCCACTCGTCAACCAGCCCGACATCATCCTGTTCATGGCGACGATCGGCATCACGCTGTTCCTCGTCGGCTTCGGCGAACTGATCTTCGGCGGCGAGAACAAGGTGATGATCACGGAGCAGCTCCATATCCCGACCGGCAGCTTCGAGTTCGAGCCCTTCGGCGGCTTCGTCTCCATCGAGCAGAAGGACGTAACGGCAGTGATCGGCGCCGTGCTGCTCGTCGGCGGGCTGATCCTTTTCCTCAACCGGTCGAAGATGGGCCGCGCCATCCGCGCGCTCGGCGACGACCACCAGGCTGCGCTCTCCGTCGGCATCTCGCTGTCGACTATCTGGGTGCTGGTCTGGTTCATCGCCGGCGTCATCGCGCTCGCCACCGGCATCGTCTGGGGCGCGCGGGCAGGGGTGTCTTTCGCGCTCGAGGTCATCGCCTTCAAAGCACTGCCGGTGCTGATGCTCGGCGGGCTCGAATCGGTTCTCGGTGCCATCGTCGGCGGCATCGCCATCGGCGTGCTCGAGAAGCTGTTCGAGATCTACTGGGGCCAGCCGCTGCTCGGCGGTAACACCGAGACCTGGTTCGCCTTCGTCTTCGCCCTCATCGTTCTCCTGTTCAGGCCGCAGGGCCTGTTCGGTGAACGCATAATCGAGAGGGTGTGAGACCATGCTCTACCGCACTGCCGGCCAGTTCAAGACTTCTTACTATGCCGACCACGCGCTGTTTCCGGTCCGGCAGGATGCGATGCTGCTCGGCTTCATCCTGCTGCTCGCCTTCGTCGTCTTCCCGATGACGGCCGACGAGTTCGTGTTCAAGGCGCTGCTGGTGCCGGTGCTGATCTATGCGCTGGCCGCACTCGGGCTAAACATCCTCACAGGCTTCGCCGGGCAGCTGTCATTGGGCACCGGCGCCTTCATGGGGGTCGGCGCCTATGCCTGCTACAAGCTCGTCAGCATCTTCCCCGAGATGAACATCGTCGTGGCGATCGCGCTGTCGGGCTTCTTCTCGGCCGCCGTCGGGGTGGCCTTCGGACTGCCGTCGCTCAGGATCAAGGGCTTCTATCTCGCCATCGCCACCCTGGCCGCCCAGTTCTTCCTGGTCTGGCTGTTCGAGAAGTGGGCCTGGCTCTACAACTACAACTCTTCGGGCGCGATCCAGGTGCCCAACATCGACATGTTCGGCGTCACCGTCGCTGGCCCGAATGCCAGCGCGGTGGTGCAGTACTATTTCGTGCTCTGCGTGGTCTCGCTGATCACCCTCCTGTCCATCAACATCACGCGCGGGCGGATCGGGCGTATCTGGAAGTCGGTGCGCGATATGGACATCGCCGCCGAATTGGTCGGCATCAACCTGATGAAGGCGAAGCTCTCGGCATTCGCGGTGTCGTCCTACATCGTCGGCATCGCCGGCGCGCTGTTCGTGTTCCTGTGGCGGGGTGCTGCCGAACCGGTGCTGTTCGACATCCCGCTGTCGTTCCGCGTGCTGTTCATCGCCATCATCGGCGGCCTCGGCTCGATCCTCGGCAATTACCTGGGTGCCATCCTGATCGTGGCGCTGCCGGTCGTCATCAGCGCCTTGCCGTCGGCGCTCGGATTACCAGTGAGCTCGGCGACGGTCGAGCACCTCAACACCATGATCATCGGCGCGCTCATCATCGCCTTCCTGATCATCGAACCGCATGGGCTCGCCCGCTTCTGGGCGATCATCCGCGAGAAACTCATCATGTGGCCGTTCCCGCACTGAGGCCGGGCGGTATTCGAAATGGGCCGGTCAGCCCGATCCGAACGGAGAAATCGACCAAGTGGAGGAGTGCAGAATGAAGACGTTTCTGAAGAAGACCCTGCTGCCGGCGGCGCTGCTTGTCGGCACCGTGCTTTCGGTGCCGGCGATCGCCGCGGAGGACGCGATCAACGTCACCAACCTGTCCTACCGCACCGGGCCGTTCGCGGCGACGGGCACGCCGCTGATGAACGGCCAGCGCGACTACATGCTGATGCTCAACGAGCGCGACGGCGGCGTCAACGGCGTCAAGCTGAACTACGACGAGTGCGAGACCGGCTACAACACCGAGAAGGGTGCGGAGTGCTACGAGAAGACCAAGGCGACGAGCATCGTCACCCAGCCCTGGTCGACAGGCATCACATTGCAGGTGCTGCCCAAGTCGAACGTCGACAAGGTGCCGATCCTCGCCCCCGGCTACGGCTTCTCGCCGATGACGGACGGCAAGGTGTTCCAGTGGGCCTTCAACCCGCCGGCCACTTATTGGGACGGCGCCTCGATGATCCTGAAGGCTATCTCGGACGGCAATGTCGAGAACCTCAAGGGCAAGAAGATCGTGCTGCTGCACCTCGACGCGCCCTACGGCAAGGAGCCGATACCGCTGATCCAGGCCTATGCGGACAAATACGGCTTCACCTTCCTGCCGATCCCCGTCGGCGTGAAGGAGATGCAGAACCAGTCGGCGCAGTGGCTGCAGATCCGGCGCGAGCGTCCGGATTTCGTACTGATGTGGGGCTGGGGCGCGATGAATGTCGGCGCGGTCACCGAGGCGGTGAAGACCAAGTTCCCGATGGACAAGTTCGTCGGCATCTGGTGGTCCGGCCATGACGGCGACATGAAGTCGGTCGGCGAGGCGGGCAAGGGCTATCGCTCGCTTTCGTGGAGCCTGCCCGACTCCAACTCGCAGGTGATGCAGGACATCAAGAAATACGTCGTCGACGCCGGCAAGTCGCAGATCGGCGAGGGCGAGTTCGACTGGGTGTTCTACCAGCGCGGCGTGCTGATCTCGATGTTCACCGTCGAGGGCATCAAGGCAGCCCAGGAGCATTTCGGCACCAAGGTGGTCAATCCCGAGCAGTTGCGCTGGGGCCTCGAGAACCTCAAGCTCGACGAGGCGAAACTGGCCTCCATCGGCATGTCCGGCATGATCGGTCCGTTCTCCACCGCCTGCAACAACCACGCCGGCCATGCCGGCGCATGGATGATGCAGTGGGATGGCGGCAAGTTCGCGAAGGTTTCCGACCTGCTGTCGGCCGACCAGGACATGATTGCGCCGCTGGTCGAGGCTGAGGCCAAGAAATACGCCGAGGCCAACGCGCCCTGGCCGGTCAACGAAGAGTGCAAGTAACAGTGCATCGAACGTGTCGGGGCGGGCCCTGCGTCCGCCCCAACATACTCCCTCCTCGTCGAGGGGAGGGCTTCCCCGGAGAACCAGCCTCGATGACCGACACCACCGAAACGGCCGCCGCACCCGCCTCGCCGATCCTCACGGTCAACAACATCGAGGTGATCTACGACCACGTCATCCTGGTGCTGAAGGGCGTTTCGCTGTCGGTGCCGGCCGGCGGCATCACCGCGCTGCTCGGCGCCAACGGGGCGGGCAAGACGACCACGCTGAAGGCTATCTCCAACCTGCTGCTCGCCGAGCGCGGCGAGGTCACCAAGGGTACCATCGTCTTCGACGGCGAACAGGTCCAGGCGCTGTCGCCGAACCAGCTCGTCCGCCGCGGCTGCATCCAGGTGATGGAAGGGCGCCATTGCTTCGGCCACCTGACGGTCGAGGACAACCTCTTGTCCGGCGCCTTCACCAGGCGTGACGGCAAGGCTGCGGTGCGTGCCGACCTCGAACTCGTCTACGAGTATTTCCCGCGCCTCAAGGTGCGTCGCACCAGCCAGGCCGGCTATACGTCAGGAGGCGAGCAGCAGATGGTGGCGATCGGCAGGGCGCTGATGTCGCGGCCGAAGATGATTCTCCTCGACGAGCCGTCGATGGGGCTCGCGCCGCAATTGGTCGAGGAAATCTTCGGCATCGTGAAGAAGCTCAACGAGGAGCAGGGCGTCTCTTTCCTGCTCGCCGAGCAGAACGCGGGCGTGGCGCTGCGCTATGCGAAATACGGCTACATTCTGGAGTCCGGCCGCGTGGTCCTCGATGGCGAGGCACAGGCGTTGCGCCAGAACGAGGATGTGAAGGAATTCTATCTCGGGGTGGGTGGCGAAGGGCGAAAATCATTCCGCGACGTCAAGCACTACAAGCGGCGCAAGCGGTGGCTTGCCTGAGCGCTGCGTCGATCCGCACAGTGATTTCCCGACAATCCGTTGATAAACTTGTCGCATGGCGAAAGGCAATCTTCCATTGCCCTGCCGCGCGCATTTAGGTATGTGCCCTTGAACTCGCTTTCCGGAGGGGACATTCATGGCAAACCAGCCGACCGGCCCGATCGAACTTGGCGCCGACATGGACTACGCCGAACACGAGAAGACCTACAATACCTTCATCACGCTGGCCAAGTACGGCACGATGGTTTGCGTCGCGCTGATCATCGCCATGGCTTTCGGCTTCTTCACCCCGGCGGGCTTCTTTTCGTCGACGGTGTTGTTCCTGATCATCTGCGCAGTCGGCGGCTACCTGCTGCGCGACGTGCCGACGCACATTAGCTGATTTCCCGGCATATATTCCTGCGCAGCCGCGGGCTTGTCCGCGTCCGCTCAAATTCCCGCGAGAAGGGGTTGGGTTGGAACAGGCAGTCTTCCGTTCGAGAGACTTGAACACGGACCAGCCTCGCGCTGCCTTGCTGCTTGCATGCCCGGCAGGGCATGATCTCTATGTGATTGAGGGGACGAGTGCGCCCGCTTGTGGCGCCGTCCGACCTGGACTTCGTTGGTAGGGCGCCGGCGCTTTTTTGCGCGCCCGGCACTTTACGTTTGGTAAGGTTCCAGCCGAAAGGACGTAGCGGTGGGCCAGACAGTTTTCATACCAAAAGAGATTGACCCTGTGGAGGGCCGCGTGGGCGGTTCGCCGGATACGGTGAAACGCCTCGTCGGCTTCGGCTTCGACGTGATCGTCGAGGCGGGCGCCGGGACTTTGTCGCGCATCACCGACGCGGATTATGCGGCGGCGGGTGCCAAGATCGGCAAGGCGGGCGATGCCGCGAAAGCCGATGTGGTGCTGAAGGTGCGCCGCCCGGGCGAGGCCGAGGTCAAGGGCTACAAGCAAGGCGCTGCGGTGCTTGCCACCATGGATCCCTATGGCAACGATGCTGCTGTGGCGGCGATGGCCAAGGCAGGTGTCACGGCATTCGCCATGGAAT
Organism: Mesorhizobium sp. SCN 65-20; assembly: GCA_001724355.1. Taxonomy (GTDB): domain Bacteria; phylum Pseudomonadota; class Alphaproteobacteria; order Rhizobiales; family Rhizobiaceae; genus Aminobacter. Next base: position 10,475 of record MEEF01000016.1, read on the forward strand.
TCATGCCGCGCATCACGCGCGCCCAGGTGATGGACGTCTTGTCCTCGCAGGCCAACCTCGCCGGTTACCAGGCGGTCATCGACGGTGCCTCCGAATATGACCGGGCGCTGCCGATGATGATGACGGCGGCAGGTACGGTTCCGGCGGCCAAGGTGTTCGTCATGGGCGTCGGCGTCGCCGGCCTGCAGGCGATCGCCACCGCGCGCCGCATGGGCGCCATCGTCACTGCCACCGACGTGCGTCCGGCGGTCAAGGAACAGGTCGCCTCGCTGGGCGCCAAGTTCATCGCCGTCGAGGACGAGGAGTTCAAGCAGGCGGAAACCGCCGGCGGCTACGCCAAGGAGATGTCCAAGGAGTACCAGGCGAAGCAGGCGGCACTGACCGCCGAGCACATCGCCAAGCAGGATATCGTCATCACCACGGCCTTGATCCCTGGCCGGCCGGCGCCGAAGCTGGTGTCGGCCAAGATGGTCGCCTCGATGAAGCCGGGTTCCGTGCTGGTCGACCTTGCGGTCGAGCGCGGCGGCAATGTCGAGGGGGCGGTCCCGGGCAAGGTGGTCAGCACCGACAATGGCGTGAAGATCGTCGGCCATCTCAACGTGCCGGGGCGTGTCGCCGCCTCCGCCTCGCTGCTTTATGCCAAGAACCTGTTCGCCTTCCTCGAGACGCTGATCGACAAGGGGGCGAAGCAGATCGCCATCAATCGCGACGACGAACTGGTCAAGGCGACCATGCTGACCGACGGCGGCAAGGTCGTGCATCCGAACTTCGCCAACGCGGCCGCCGCTGCGACGCCCAAGCCGGCAGTGGTGGCGACTGACGGTGACGCCGCAGCCAAGCCCGCGGCGAAGAAGGCCGCCGCCAAGTCCGACAAGCCGGCCGCCGCCAAGAAACCGGCCGCTGCCAAGAAGCCGGCCAAGTCGATTTCCGGGGGAGACGCGTGATGGAACAGACTGCTCTCGAAAAAGCCCTCGACCAGCTCGACCAGGCGGTGGCCGCGGTCCGGCTCGGCGTCCAGGAACTGGGCACTGCGCAGGGTGCTGCGGAAGCCGCGGGCGGGGTGGCGCACGCCGTCTCGGGCGGCGCGATCGATCCGTTCGTGTTCCGCTTCGCCATCTTCGTCTTGGCGATCTTCGTCGGCTACTACGTGGTCTGGTCGGTGACGCCGGCGCTGCACACGCCGCTGATGGCGGTCACCAACGCCATCTCCTCGGTGATCGTGGTGGGTGCGCTGCTTGCCGTCGGCATCGCAGCGTCGGGCCTTGCCACCGGCTTCGGCTTCGTCGCCATGGTGCTGGCCGCCGTCAACATCTTCGGCGGCTTCCTCGTCACCCAGCGCATGCTGGCCATGTACAAGAAGAAGGACAAGTGACGTGAACGCCAATCTCGCTTCCTTCCTCTACCTGGTCTCGGGCATCCTGTTCATCCTGGCGCTGCGCGGCCTGTCGCACCCGACCACCAGCCGCAAGGGCAACACCTACGGCATGGTCGGCATGGGCATCGCCATCCTGACTACGCTGGCTCTGGCCAAGCCCACGGCCGGCGGCCTCGGCCTGATCGTGCTCGGCCTCGCCATCGGTGGCGGTGCCGGTGCCGTCATCGCCCGCCGCATCGCCATGACCTCGATGCCGCAGCTTGTCGCTGCCTTCCACAGCCTCGTCGGCATGGCCGCCGTCATGGTGGCGGCTGCCGCGATCTATGCGCCCGAAAGCTTCGGCATCGGTTCGGTCGGCGCCATCCACGGCCAGGCGCTGGTCGAGATGAGCCTCGGCGTCGCCATCGGCGCGATCACCTTTACCGGCTCGGTCATCGCCTTCCTCAAGCTTGACGGCCGCATGTCGGGTAAGCCGATCATGCTGCCGGCCCGCCACGCCATCAACGCCGCCCTCGGCATCGGCCTCGTCGTGCTGATCGTGCTGCTCGTCACCACCCAGTCGACCACCATCTTCTGGCTGATCGTGGCGCTGTCCCTGGTGCTCGGCGTGCTGCTGATCATCCCGATCGGCGGCGCCGACATGCCGGTGGTCGTCTCCATGCTCAACTCCTATTCGGGCTGGGCTGCGGCGGCACTCGGCTTCACGCTGGGCAATCTGGCGCTGATCATCACCGGCGCGCTGGTGGGCTCGTCCGGTGCGATCCTCAGCTACATCATGTGCAAGGGCATGAACCGCTCGTTCATCTCGGTCATCCTCGGCGGCTTCGGCGGCGAGACTGCCGCGGCAACCGACGACGGCATCCAGCGCACGGTCAAGACCGGTGCAGCCGATGACGCCGCCTACCTGATGATGAATGCCCAGAAGGTCATCATCGTGCCGGGCTACGGCATGGCGGTGGCGCAGGCCCAGCATGCGCTGCGCGAAATGGCCGACAAGCTCAAGGCCAACGGCGTGGAAGTCAAATACGCCATCCACCCGGTCGCCGGCCGCATGCCCGGCCACATGAACGTGCTCTTGGCCGAGGCCAATGTGCCTTATGACGAGGTCTTCGAGCTCGAGGACATCAACAGCGAGTTCGCGCAGGCCGACGTCGCCTATGTCATCGGCGCCAACGACGTCACCAACCCGTCGGCGCGCGACGACAAGAACTCGCCGATCTACGGCATGCCGATCCTCGACGTCGACAAGGCCCGCACCTGCCTGTTCGTCAAGCGCAGCCTCGGCTCAGGCTACGCCGGCATCGACAACACGCTGTTCTACAAGGACGGCACCATGATGCTGCTCGGCGACGCCAAGAAGATGACCGAGGAAATCGTCAAGGCCATGGATCACTGAGCCGGAGCGCTCGGCCAATTCCATCGATACCAACGACAACGAAAAGCCCGGCATCGCGCCGGGCTTTTTGCGTTGGGCAGGTCGCTTGGGTTGGGTAGATGTGAAGCGCCCCCCCTCTGGCCTGCCGGCCATCTCCCCCTCAAGGGGAGAGATCGGCAGCTTCAACGTTTCGCTTGCCCTTCCAAAGGGGTTGGAGGTTGGCTGGTGCGGCGCCACTGCTAATCTCCCCCCTTGAGGGGGAGATGGCCGGCAGGCCAGAGGGGGGCGAAGGAAGCCACGTCGCCTACACCCTCCCCACAAGGGGGAGGGGGACTGTCACCGCTGCGCTTCTGTCGCCATCTTCACGGCCAGCCCCGCCAGAACCGTACCCATCAGCCAGCGCTGAACGACCATCCAGCCGGGATTGCCGGCGAGGAAGTTCGAGATCGAGCCGGCCGAAATGGCGATGATTGCGTTGACGGCGACGCTGATGGAAATCTGGATCGTGCCAAGCACGAGCAGCTGCGTCAGCACGTTTCCGGCTGTCGGGTCGATGAACTGCGGCAGCAGCGACAGGTAGAGCACTGCAACCTTGGGATTGAGCAGGTTGGTGAGGAAGCCCATGGCGAAGAGCTTGCGCGGCCGGTCCCGGGGCAACTCGCGTACATGGAAAGGTGAACGTCCGCCGGGGCGGATGGCCTGCCAGGCGAGCCAGAGCAGATAGGCTGCGCCGGCGAAGCGGATCGCGTCGTAGGCGAAGGGAACGGCGAGCAGGAGGGCTGTGATGCCGAGTGCCGCGCACAGCATGTAGATGACGAAGCCGAGCGCCACGCCTGCCAGCGAGATCAGGCCGGCCTTCGGACCCTGGCTGATCGAGCGCGACACCAGGTAGATCATGTTGGGGCCGGGCGTCAGCACCATGCCGAGCGCGATGGCGGCAAAGGCGATCAGGTTGGCCGTGTCGGGCATGCGACCTCTCTCATCCAGATCAGGTTTTCGGATATCGAAGGACGGGAGATTGCTCGCGGGCAGGGCGTACGAATAGGGGCCAGTTGCGCGGCGGTTGTTGCGGCAGACCGAGCGGCTGTCTGCGTTACCGGCGATGCGAGCACCAGCTCCTAGGCAGCCGGTCGGGACGTGCCATCTTGATCCCTGCTGCCAGCGCGTCGTCGAGAGTGTGGGTGTAGTAGGCGGTGTTTTCCTCGCCGCCGAAGTGATTGACGCGAATCTGATTGCCGCGTTTGCTCATCAGGATCCCGATGACGCGAAGCTGGTCCTGAACTTCCCGATATCTCATGAATGCCTGTCCACCCGTTGCGCGCTAGCAAACCGCGCCGAGTTGGACTCGGCACGTCGCCTCAGGCCGGATGAACTGCCCCACCCTTACCGGGGCCCACGTACATCTGAGTGGAGCGATTTTCGCGGTTTTGGGCGCCGATTGCAAGCGGCGCCCTCGCCCTATGGTTTATTGGCCTGCGCTCACCAGTTGCAGGGCCCCGATCGCCAGCGCCATGTTGATGCCGGTCTGAGCCTGCACGCTGAGCGGCTGGAGCGCGATCGACTGGGGGCCTCCGCCCACCAGGACATTCGCGCCGAGGCCGACAGCCACCGTCGCCTCCGCGCTTGCGCCGAAATAGGAGCCGGCCAAGATGTGTGGCGCCAAGACCTCCTGGCTTGGTGCCATGACGTACCACTGCAGCACCGCCCCCGATGTCGCGCCGACGTCAATTCCATACTTGTTGATCCGGCCGGAGTAGGACTCCTGCGGCAGGTTGGCGAATGCTGGGTAGAACGTGCATGCCATGTCCTTGCTCGATCCGACGATGAAGCCGGAGCCTCCGGCGATCGTACAAGTCAGCAGCCCCAGTTTTACCCCGAACTGGGCCTGCGCCGGCAGCGTGAGTGGCAGCAGGGCGATTGCAGCAAGCAGGAGTTTTTTCATGGCCGTCTCCTTTCATCTTCCAGCTGCAAAAACCTGCCTGTGACTGAAAGGTTCCGGAGGGGCTAGCCTATCTTCCGCATTTGACGACGAATTTTCTCCCCGAAGCGCTCGACGCGGTCGGGCTTGGGCTTTTCGGCGGCGTAGAAGGGCAGCATCGCGAAGCTCGCCGTCGGTGCGCAAGCGGCGAACACGCCGCGCTTGAGGATGCGCCGGACGGGGCGCCGCATGACCAGCCTGTCGACCCACCAGGGGCTGCCCAGCGTGGTGATGGCGACCACGTGGCGAAGCTTGTAGAGCAGCGGCCTGATGGGGCCGAAGTCGCTGCCGTGATCGAAGGCGATGCCGGGCGCGAAGACGCGATCCACCCATCCCTTGAGCATGGCCGGCAGACCGAACCACCAGGTCGGAAAGACCAGCACCAGCACTTCCGCGTCGCGAAGGGCGGATGCATGCGCCTTCAACCCCGACGCCTCGAAGCGCTCGCCATAATAGGAACCACGTTCGGCAGTCGTCAGGCGGGGATCGAATTCGGCCTTGTAGAGGTCGAGCACGGTGACGCCATGTCCGGCGCGGGCGAGCTCGATCTCGACGATGTCGGCGAAATGGCGGTTCAGGCTCTCGGGCAGGGGATGGGCCAGGACGACGAGGCAGTTCAAGGCATTGTCCCGCCGCTTTGAGAATCAGACGCCGCGGGTGCGGGCCAGGCCATCGACGGCCGGCTTGTAGTTCGGGTCGAGGCGCACCGCTTCAGCGTAGGATTTCGCGGCCTTCGCCTTGTCGCCGCGACGCTCGTAGATCAGCGCCTGGTTGGCCCAGCTCTCGGCGATCTTGCCGTCGAGCTTGATGGCCATGTTGAAGTCGGCGAAGGCGTTTTCGTCGTCGCCGGTGGCGAGATAGGACAGGCCGCGGCCGTTGTAGGGTTCGGCGGCATCGGGCGACAGCGAGATCGCCTTTGAGAAGTCCTCGATGGCGTAGGCGTGCTGGCCCTGCTGCTGATAGATCAGGCCGCGGTTGTGGTATGCGCGCGGGTCAGTGGTGTCGAGCTCGATCGCCTTCTGGAAGTCGTTGAACGCGTCCTGCGTGCGGCCGGCCTTCCGGTAGAGATTGCCACGGCCGATGTAAGCCGCGTCATAGGAGGCGTTGAGCTGGATCGCCTTGTTGTAGTCGGCGAGCGCCGCTGGCTGGTTGCCCATCAGGCGATAGATCAGGGCGCGGTTGGAATAGGCCTGGTAGAAGTTCGGGTTGAGCTGCAGTGCCCGGTCGAAGTCCTGCAGGGCCTCGCGGTACTTGCCGCCCCGGCCATAGGCCGAGCCGCGCACGTTGTAGGCCTCGGGGTCGTTGGGATTGGTCGAGATCACGGCGCTGAGGGAGGCGATGTTCTCGGTCGATCCCTGCATGGTGTCGATTTTGGTCAGCTCGCCGGCGGGACCCGCGGACTGGCAGCCTGCCACAGCCAGTCCCAGGAACATGAGAGCCGTCACTGCGCCCCCGCCAATGGAAGACCTGCGGTTGCTCATGACTGCATTCATCGCTGTGTCCCTCACTGGCGCCCCGGGGGTAGGCGCGGCGTCCGGAAGGGGTCCGGACAAAACAAAAAGGTGGCGGCGATGATTAGTCGCCCCACCTCGTCGTTATCCTTCGAAAAGGACCAAAGCTTGGCGTATCAACGCGCCGGGCGTGCGCCAGCAGCGGCTGCCGGGCGCGGCGTGCTGGGCAGCAGGCCTTCGCGCTGAGCGCGCTTGCGGGCCAGCTTGCGGGCGCGGCGAACGGCTTCAGCCTTTTCGCGGGCGCGCTTCTCGGAAGGCTTCTCGTAGTGACCGCGCATCTTCATTTCACGGAAGATGCCTTCGCGCTGCATTTTCTTCTTCAGCGCGCGAAGCGCCTGGTCAACATTGTTATCGCGGACGAGTACCTGCACGTGTGATCCTGTCTTTCGGGTTCGAAATCTGGAGGCCCGGCCATAGCGCCAACGCCTCCACGATGGGTTCCACCGGGAATTGTCGGCGGCAGATAGCAGAATCAGCCCTGCTTGTCCACTCCAAAGGCCACAGTTCCTGCGGTCTGTGCGAAAAGTGGCTTGGGACCATGCCCACTTCCGCCGCATTCCTTGTCGAGGACGCGACTTACATTTTCGAATCCGATAGGCAAGCCTTTATGCGTTCAATGATTTTTGCCCTGGCGCTCGCTGCCGCCATTCCGCAGGCGCACGCCGCCGACCTCATCGGCTTCTGGGACCAGCCACAGCATGGGGGCAACAGCTTCAACCGGCTGCCGCCTGATCAGGCCTATTTCGATGCGCTGCGCGGCTACGGCGCCACCTGGGTGCGGCTGTCCTATGACAAGTGGAAGCCGGAGAAGCGCGATTTCCTCATCGGCACTGCCGACAAGTATGAAGGACTGGTTGCTTCAGATGCGAAGACACTGAAGCAAGTACTCGACCGCGCCCACAAGGCCGGGCTCAAGGTGGTGGTCGCGCCGCTGTCGCTGCCGGGCATGCGCTGGGCGCAGAACAACGACAAGAAGTTCGACGGCCGCCTGTGGGCCGACAAGGCGTACTGGACCCAGGCTGCCGACTTCTGGCGTGACCTGGCGCGCGAACTCAAGGACCATCCGGCAGTCGCCGCCTACAACATCGTCAACGAGCCGGCGCCGGAAAAGGAAGGCGGGCTCGCCGAGCACGCTTCGATCGCTGAGATGCGCTCCTGGTACACCAGGAACGCCGACAGCTCGCGCGACCTCAGGGCATTCTACGAGACCGTGATATCAGCGATCCGCGAAGTCGATCCGGTGACGCCCGTCATGGCCGATGCCGGCTGGTACGCGGCCGCCGACGCCTTCTCCTACTGGCCGGCGGGCCTCACCGACCAGCGCGTGCTCTATTCCTTCCACATGTACGAGCCCTATGCCGCCACCAGCGCGCCCAACATGAAGCGCGACAAGCCCTATGCCTATCCGGGCAAGGTGCCCTTTGGCGAAGGTCGGGAAAAATGGGATGCCGAGCGCGTCAAGGCCTATCTCGACCAGCCGATCGACTGGGCCGACAGCCGCGGCATCGCCCGCAATCGCGTGGTCGCCGGCGAGTTCGGCTGCATGCGCCGCCTGCCGTTCTGCAAGCAGTATCTCGAGGATGTGCTGACCAACCTCGACGCCGGCAAGTTGCACTGGGCCTTCTACAGCTTCCGCGAGGATGCCTGGGACGGCATGGACTACGAACTCGGCGCCGGCAAGGTGAACTGGAAGTACTGGGAGGCGATGGAGAAGAACGAGCCGGATCCGGTCAAGCGCAAGGCGACGCCGGAGTTCGAACCGATCTCCAGGCGCCTGGCCGCGGGCAAGCAATAGCCATCAAGCCAGGAACTTCAGGCCGTTGACGATCTTGTCGACCAGCTTGCGCTCGCCATGCAGGCCGAGGCCTACGAGATCAAGTTCGGCCATGGGCGTCGCCGCCACCGAGGCGCGGTTGTCGGCATCGTTGCTCGTGACGAACAGCGGCCGTGTGTAGATCGAGAAGGGGAGGCCGCGCGAACGGGCCCGCTCGAAGGTGTGCCGCATCGTCTGGGCGTCCGCGCCGTAGACGAAAACCGGCTCGCGGATCATGGCGAGGTAGTAGTTGTCGTCGCCGTCGCGGTAGGCTTCGCCGGCCATTTCGGGAAAGCGGTGCATCAGCCCGCCGGTCAGGAAGGCCGAGACATTGACCTTCTGCCAGGCGGCGAGGTCGTCGAGAAGGATCAGGGTGGTCTTGGTCGGGTACATCATGGCCAGAGGCTAGCCGAGGTGCGCCGCTCGGGTCTTGAACGTTTGTGCAAGGCCCACGACATTGCGGCTTCAGCCAGCGTGGGCCGCCCCTTCGATGTCCAGGGACTTCATCGCCACCGACGAACCGGCCCAGGGGCTTCAGCGACTGGTCGCGCGCTTCGGCGGCCACGCCTACGACCCACACCGCCATGAGACCTATGCCGTCGGCCACACGCTCTCGGGTGCACAGGCCTTCCGCTATCGCGGCAGCGAAAGGGTCAGTGTCCAGGACGAGTGCATGGTCATCCACCCGGACGAGGTGCATGACGGCCATGCGGGTGCGCCAGAAGGCTTTTCCTACCGGATGCTCTATATCGAGCCGTGGCTCATGTGCCGCGCGCTCGGCCGCGACAGCCTCCTGCCTTTCGTGCCGGGCGTGGTCGAGCGCGACGCGGAGCTGGCGGCCCTGATCGACGACGCCTTCGCCGATTTCCCCGTTCCTATGGAGACGTTGCAGGCCGATGCCTTGATCGCCGACGTGGCCATGCATCTGGCCCGCCGCAGCGACGACGCCGGACCGCAGCGCACAGCACCGCTTCCCGTCGACGAGGTTGCCGCAGCCCGTTCTTTCCTTGCCGAGGAATTCGACCGGCAGGTGACATCGGGCGATCTCGAGCGCGTCACGGGCCTCGACCGGTTCGAACTTTCCCGTGCCTTCCGCTGTCTTCTCTGCACCTCGCCGCACCGCTATCTCGTCGGCCGCAGGCTGGCTCATGCGCGCTCGCGCATGACAGCGGGCGAGGGGCTGGCGGAGGCCGCAGCGGCCTCGGGCTTTGCCGACCAGAGCCACATGACCCGGCACTTCCGTGCCCGCTTCGGCATCACGCCGGGGCGGTTCGCAGCCTTGGCGAGTGCGTCCCAACCCTGACAACTGGACCGCACAGTACCGCGGCGTGCACCATGAAAGCAGCGCCGGGCCGGTCTATTCCAGCCTGTCCCCCGCGAATGCCGCCCCGGAGCCATACCGTGACAGACACCGCCTTGCCCGCCCGCTCGTCCAGTGCCGCCCAGGGAACGGTGTTCGCGATCCTTCTCGCGGTCAGCTTCAGCCATTTCCTCAACGACGTCATGCAGTCGCTGATCTCGTCGCTCTATCCGATGCTGAAGAACGACTACAAACTCGACTTCTGGCAGATCGGCTTGCTCACCACGACCTTCCAGGTCACCGCATCGCTGCTGCAGCCGGTGATCGGCATGTACACCGACAAGAAGCCGCTGCCGTTTTCGCTGCCGTTCGGCATGTGCCTGACGCTGATCGGCCTGCTCGCCCTGGCCTTTGCGCACAGCTACGAGATGCTGCTGGTCGGCTCGGCCTTCGTCGGGCTCGGTTCCGCGATCTTCCATCCGGAATCCTCGCGCGTGGCGCGGCTGGCTTCCGGCGGGCGCTTCGGTCTCGCGCAGTCGCTGTTCCAGGTTGGCGGCAATTTCGGCTCTGCGCTCGGACCGCTGCTCGCCGCCTTCATCGTCGTGCCTCTGGGGCAGGGCGGCATCGCCTGGTTCTCGATCGCCGCTATGGTCGGCATTGTCGTGCTCATTCGCGTCAGCTTCTGGTACAGCCGCCACATCGCCAGTTCGGCCAAGCGGGCGGCGCACACGCTGTTTCCGCCCTTGCCGCGCCGCAAGGTGCAGTCGGCGCTCATCGTTCTCGCCATCCTCGTCCTCTCCAAGCAGGCCTATACGGCGAGCCTGTCGAGCTTCTACACCTTCTATGTCATCGAGAAGTTCGGCGTTTCGGTGCAGGAATCGCAGTACCTGCTCTTCTTGTTTCTGGGCGCGGCAGCGCTTGGCACCTTCCTCGGCGGCCCCATCGGCGACCGCTTCGGCGCCAAGACGGTGATCTGGTTCTCGATCCTCGGCGTGCTGCCGTTCACTCTGGCCTTGCCCTATGCCGACCTGTTCTGGACCAAGGTGCTGACGGTCGTGATCGGCCTGATCCTGGCGTCCGCCTTCTCGGCCATCGTCGTCTTTGCGCAAGAGCTGGTGCCGGGGCGCGTCGGTATGATCGCCGGCATCTTCTTCGGTTTCGCCTTCGGCATCGGCGGCATCGCTGCCGCCGTGCTCGGGGTACTGGCCGACGCGCGCGGCATCGAGTTCGTCTTCGTGATCTGCTCGTATCTGCCTATGCTCGGCCTGCTGACCATCTTCCTGCCGAACATGAAGGCCGTGCGCGTCGCCTGACCGGGCTCAGAGCCGGTTGATCGACACCCCGCCGTCGGCAAGCAAGGCGGCGCCCGTGGTGAAGCTCGAAGCATCGGAGGCGAGGTAGAGCGCCGAGCGGGCGATCTCCTCGGGGCGGGCGATGCGCTTGAGCGCGTGCAGGCCCTCGACGAAGGCGCGTTCGTCAGCGGTCTTGAAGGTCGCCATCGGCGTGTCGGTGCCACCAGGCAGCAGCGCGTTCACGCGGATTCCTTGCGAACCATACTCCGCCGCCAGAACCTGGGTCAGGCCGATGAGGCCTGCCTTGCTTGCCGCATAGGCTGCCATGCCGGGCATGCCGGCGGTGTAGCCGACGAAGGTCGAGGTGAAGATCAGCGAGCCGCCGCCGCGCTCCAGCATCGCCGGGATCTGGTGCTTGGCGCCGAGATAGGCGCTGGTCAGGTTGGTCTCCATCACCTCGGTCCAGCTTGCCAGTTCCAACTCGGTGATCGGACCCATCTCGCCGACCAGGCCAACATTGTTGAAGGCGATGTCGAGACCGCCGAACAATGTCTCCGCCTTCTCGACCAGGGAGCGGGCAAAGTCTTCGTCCCTGACGTCGCCGGCAACCGCGACCGCATTGCCGCCGTCGGCGCGGATTTCCTTGGCCAGCGCTTCCAGTGCGGCGGCACCACGCGCGGCAAGAACCAGGCGCGCACCTTGCTGGGCAAACAGCCTCGCCGTCTCGCGGCCGATGCCGGAACTCGCTCCGGTCACGATTGCGACTTTTCCGTTCAGTTCAAACATCATTGCGCTCCTGTGCAGTTCGGCCGGGGTGTCCGGCACTGGCGTACAGGTCGCAATTCGGCACTCGACCGGCCACCCGATACCTGCGGCAAAAAGGGACGGCGCAAAACGGCAGACACCGTCGCAAACAGGGCAAGGGTGACAGCGCCTTTTCGCTAGTGCTACACCTCGCGCTCTGACGCTTCCGGCATCTGCGAGGCCCTGAAAAAATGCGGAAATATTCGGTTTTTGCCATAGCCCGGGAGGCGATGCGCGGACACAAGGGCTGGGAGGAACAGTGGACCTCGCCCGAACCGAAGAGCGAATACGACGTCATCATCGTCGGCGCCGGCGGCCACGGCCTTGCCACGGCCTATTATCTGGCCAAGGAGCACGGCATCACCAACGTGGCGGTGCTGGAAAAGGGCTGGCTCGGCGGCGGCAACACCGGCCGCAACACCACCATCATCCGCTCCAACTACCTCTATGACGAATCGGCGGGGATCTACGACCACGCCGTGAAGCTGTGGGACGGGCTCAGCCAGGACCTCAACTACAACGTCATGTATTCGGCGCGCGGCGTGATGATGCTGGCGCACAACGTGCATGACGTGCAGGTGCTGAAGCGCCATGTGCATGCCAACCGCCTGAACGGCATCGACAACGAATGGCTGACGCCGGAGGAGGCCAAGGCCTACTGCCCGCCGCTGAACATTTCGGCCAACGCCCGCTATCCCGTCGTCGGCGCCACGCTGCAGCGCCGCGGCGGCACCGCGCGCCACGATGCGGTCGCCTGGGGGTATGCCCGCGGCGCCTCCGACCGTGGCGTCCACATCATCCAGAACTGCGAGGTGAAGGGCATCCGCCGCACGGCCGACGGCCGGGTCTCGGGGGTCGAGACCTCGAAAGGCTTCATCGGCGCCAAGAAGGTCGGCGTCGTTGCCGCCGGCCACACCTCGGTGCTGATGGACATGGCCGGCGTGCGCATGCCGCTCGAGAGCTATCCGCTGCAGGCGCTGGTGTCGGAGCCGGTCAAGCCGGTGTTCCCCTGCGTGGTCATGTCCAACACCGTGCATGCCTACATCTCGCAGTCGGACAAGGGCGAGCTGGTCATCGGCGCCGGCACCGACCAGTACACCTCCTATTCGCAGACCGGCGGCCTGCACATCATTAACCACACGCTCGACGCCATCTGCGAGATGTTCCCGATGTTCACGCGCATGAAGATGCTGCGTTCCTGGGGCGGCATCGTCGACGTCACGCCGGACCGCTCGCCGATCCTGGCCAAGACGCCGGTGCAGGGCCTCTACGTCAATTGCGGCTGGGGTACGGGCGGCTTCAAGGCGACGCCCGGCTCGGGCCATGTCTTCGCCCACACCATCGCCCGCGACGAGCCGCACCCGATCAACGCGCCGTTCACGCTGGAGCGCTTCCGCACCGGCCGCCTGATCGACGAGGCGGCAGCAGCAGCCGTGGCGCACTGAGGCGAACGATGGCCAACGAGCCCGTCAACTTGGCTGAAAAGCTGTCGCTGTTCTCGGAGCGCTGGTCGCCCAAGATCGTCGCCGGTTTCAACGGCAACGACATCATGGTCGTGAAGGTCGAGGGCGAGTTCAACTGGCATTCGCACCCCGACACGGACGACTTTTTCATGGTTCTGAGCGGCCGCCTGCGCATCCAACTCAGGGACGGCGACGTCGTGCTTGGGCCGGGCGAACTCTACGTCGTGCCCAAGGGTGTTGAACATTGCCCGCTCGCGGAGGAGGAGACGCATCTCCTGCTGATCGAGCCAGCCGGGGTCCCGAACACCGGCGACCCGGCCACCGCCGCCGTCAAGAATCGGATCTAGGAAGCCCATCGTGCCTCTGGTGTCCTCAACCTTCGAGCGCTTGGCGAACCGGACTCTTCCGTCCGGCAAGGTTGGCGCGCGCCAGGCGGAGGCCGGCCGATGATGCCGCTTGCAGCCAAGGTAGCTGCCGCTGCCATCCATCTGGCGCTTGTCGAGGACGGCAGCCCGTACCAGCGGCCCGATCTCGGCGATATCCGGCTGCAGAAGATCAGCCGTAGCGGCAACGAGGTTGAATGGCCGTTCTCTATCGATACGGGTACGATCGCCTGCGTGTGGAGCGCTGGCAAGAAGGTTGTCACCTTCCTCGAGGAAGTGGAGGCGCCAGACGACGAGCACGAGGCTCCGCCCGGGCGTTATGTCATCGTCTCCGTCAATCCTTTCGACCTCGTCTTCCTGAACATCGCCAACCGCGACCTTTTCGTGCCAGCAGATACGGTGGAGACGCTGATCAAGCGCGTCGCGCCGTTCGCGGCGCTTGGCGAACGGCTCTGCGACCAGCCGCGGGGCACCACAATCGGCCCCGCTGAACTCTAGGGATTATCCAGATGCTTCTCATTCGTTGCCCCTATTGCGAGGAAGAGCGCCCCGAGCTCGAGTTCCGCAATGCCGGCGAGGCGCATATCGCCCGTCCGACCGACATCGCTTCGATCAGCGACGAGGACTTCGAGAAGTTCTTCTTCATCCGCTCCAACAAGAAGGGGCTGGTGTTCGAACGCTGGCGGCATGTCCATGGCTGCGCCCGCTTCTTCAACGCGGTGCGCGACTCGGTCTCGGACAAGTTCCTTCTGACCTACAAGGCCGGCGAGCCAAAGCCTGATGTCTCGACGCTGACCGCCGAGGGCGGCCCCGCCGCCTGGGCCAACCGCCCGCCGGACCAGCTCAACGAAAAACCGAAATCCAAGCGCTCGACCAAGGGAGAGGCATGATGGCCGGGTCCTACCGCATTTCCGGCCAGGGCCGCCTGACGCCGGCGAAGACCGCGCGCTTCACCTTCGACGGCAAGGCGATGACCGGACTCGCTGGCGACACCGTCGCCTCGGCGCTGCTCGCCAACGGCGTCCATCTCGTCGGCCGCTCGTTCAAGTATCACCGCCCGCGCGGCATCCTTTCGGCCGGTGCCGAGGAGCCGAACGCGCTGGTCACCGTCAGCCGCGACGCCGCGCGCAAGACGCCGAACGTGCGCGCCACGGTGCAGGAGCTCTACGACGGGCTCGACGTCGCCTCGCAGAACCGTTGGCCGTCGCTCAGCTTCGACGTTGGTGCGGTCAACGATCTCGCCTCGCCGTTCTTCTCGGCCGGCTTTTACTACAAGACCTTCATGTGGCCGAAGGCCGCGTGGAAGAACTTCTACGAGCCCAACATCCGCTCGGCCGCTGGCCTCGGCATAGCGCCCGACCAGCCAGATCCCGACCACTATTCGTCGCGCTACGCCCATTGCGAGGTGCTGGTGCTCGGCGGCGGAGCGTCCGGCCTTGCTGCAGCGCTTGCCGCGGCCGAGACCGGTGTGCGCGTCATCATCTGCGACGAGCAGGCCGAGTTCGGCGGCGCGCTGCGCTTCGAGAAGGGGGCGATCATCGACGGCCAGGACGGCTGGGCGTGGGCGCAAGGCGTCGCAGCCAAGCTCACGGCGATGGACAACGTCACGCTGCTTTCGCGCACCACGGCGTTCGGCTATTACGCCCAGAACTTCGTAGGCCTGACCGAGCGTGTCACCGACCATCTCGCCAGTCCCGGCCGCGAGGCCCCGCGCGAGCGGCTGTGGCAGGTCCGTGCCAAGCGCGTGGTCATCGCCACCGGCGCCATCGAGCGCCACATGGTGTTCGCCAACAACGACCGTCCGGGCGTCATGCTGGCGTCGGCCGCGCGCACCTATCTCAACCATTATGGCGTCACCGTGGGCCGCAATGTCGGCGTCTACACCGCCAACGACAGCGCCTATGCCGCGGCCATCGACCTCAAGAAAGCCGGCATCGGCATCGCCGCGATCGTCGACCTGCGCGACAACCCGTCCGGCCCGCTGGTCGACGAGGCGCGTTCGCTCGGCATCGAGGTCAATCACGGCCGCGCCGTCACCAGCGCCAATGGCAGCCAGCGCATCAAGTCGATGACCGTGCAGGCCAAGGCCGGCGGCGCCGAGCGCACCATCGCCGTCGATGCTCTCTTGGTGTCCGCCGGCTGGACGCCGTCGGTGCACATGTTCTCGCAGTCGCGTGGCAAGGTCGCCTTCGACGATGCCACCAAGCGTTTCCTGCCCGGCACCTACGCCCAGGACTGTGTCTCGGTCGGCGCCTGCAGCGGTTCCGACTCGCTCGAAGACAGCATCTCGCAGGCGCTCGAGGCCGGTGCCAATGCTGCCCGCGATGCCGGCGCCAAGCCCGGCAAGGGTGTTTCGATCACGGTCGAGGGCTCCGAAGGCTGGAACGGCGGCATGCTGGGCTCCGGACCTGGCGCCGGCGCCGATACCACGGTGAAGGCGTTCATCGACTTCCAGAACGACGTCACCGCCAAGGACATCCGCCAGGCCGTGCGCGAGGGCATGCGCTCGATCGAGCACGTCAAGCGCTTCACCACCAACGGCATGGCGACCGACCAGGGCAAGACGTCCAACATGCACGGTCTCGCCATCGCCGCCGAGGCGCTGAACAAGGAAATCCCCGAGGTTGGCCTCACCACCTTCCGCGCGCCCTACACGCCGGTGACCTTCGGCGCCATCGTCAACCACTCGCGCCACGCGCTGTTCGATCCGACCCGCAAGACCCCGACCCACGCCTGGGCGGAAGGCCATGGCGCGGTGTTCGAGGATGTCGGCCAGTGGAAGCGCGCCTGGTATTTCCCGCGCGCCGGCGAGGACATGCATGCCGCCGTCAACCGCGAATGCGTGGCGGTGCGCAAGACGGCCGGCCTGTTCGATGCGTCCACCCTCGGCAAGATCGAGGTGGTCGGTCCGGATGCGGCCAAGTTCATGGAACTGCTCTACACCAATCCGTGGGAGAAGCTCGAGGTCGGCCGCTGCCGCTATGGCATCATGCTGCGCGAGGACGGCTTCATCTATGACGACGGCGTGGTCGGGCGTCTTGCGCAGGACCGCTTCCACGTGACGACGACGACGGGCGGTGCGGCCCGCGTCATGAACCATATGGAGGATTACCTCCAGACCGAGTTCCCTGAACTCAACGTCTGGCTGACCTCCGTGTCCGAGCAATGGGCAGTCATCGCCGTCCAGGGGCCGAACTCGCGTGACATCATCGAGCCGCTGATCGAGGGCATCGACATGTCCGACGAGGCGATGCCGCATATGTCGGTGCGCGAGGGCAAGATCTGCGGTGTGCCGACCCGGCTGTTCCGCATGTCGTTCACCGGCGACCGGGGCTTCGAGGTCAACGTGCCGGCCGACTACGGCCGCGCCGTATGGGAGGCCCTGTGGGCCGAGGGCCAGAAGCATGGTGCTTGCGCCTACGGCACCGAGGCGATGCACGTGCTGCGGGCCGAGAAGGGCTACATCATCGTCGGCCAGGACACCGACGGCACCGTCACGCCCAATGACGCCGGCCTCGACTGGGCCGTTGGCAAGAAGAAGACCGACTTCGTCGGCATCCGTGGCCTGACGCGTCCTGACCTCGTCGCCAAGGGCCGCCGCCAGCTCGTCGGCCTCAAGACCAGGGATCCGCATGTCGTGCTCGAAGAGGGTGCGCAGATCGTCGAGAACCCCAAGCAGGCGATCCCGATGAAGATGATCGGCCACGTGACGTCGAGCTACTGGTCGGAAAATTGCGGCCGCTCGATCGCCATGGCGCTGGTCGCCGGCGGCCGCGACCGCATCGGCGAGACGCTCTACGTACCCATGCCCGACAAGGTGATCGAGGTGGAAGTCACCGGCACCGTGTTCTTCGACGAGAAGGGAGAGCGCCTCAATGGCTAAGATCGCAACAGCCGCCAGGAACCCCGCTCACGCCGGCAAGAACGTCGGCGGAGAGGGCGTCGCTCTCAAGGTGCTGGAGCCGGCGAGCCGCATGTCGCTACGTGCCCGGCCGGACACCATCGCCGCCCTGTCCAAGGCGCTCGGCGTGACGCTGCCGCAGAAGCCCAAGTCGTCTGCCGCCAAGGCCGGCCGCACCGCGCTCTGGCTCGGCCCGGACGAATGGCTTGTCATCGACGAGGCCGGCGGCGATCCCGTCGCCGACTGCGCTGGGGTCAAGGGCCTGCACTCGGCGGTCGACGTCTCCCACCGCAATGTCGCCATCGCGGTGACCGGCCCGAATGCCGCCGCCACGATCAGCTCCGGCTGCCCGCAGGACCTGTCGCTCGCAGCCTTCCCGGTGGGTGCTGCCTCGCGCACCATCCTCGGCAAGGTTGAGATCGTGGTCCTGCGTACTGGCGAAGACACCTTCCGCGTCGAGTGCTGGCGCTCGTTCTCGGACTATGTCTGGGGTTTCCTGTCGGAGGCAGCCCGCGACGCGGGCTAAGCGTCCTTTCCCGGACCTTGGCTGGCGTCAATTGAACGACGGCACAATCCAGGGGCTGATGTCTATGCCCATGCGCGGCTCGCGCTCGTTCGAGCGGGTCGCTTCATCGCCCTCATGCAACTCGATCGAACCCGTCAGCGCGCAATCTAACTTCTCGCCTGCATGGGTGTTGGCGCATGCCGCGAGTTCGTTGGGCTCCTGTACCGGCGGAGCCTTTGCCGCGGCAAAGCCCGTAGTTACAAGGATTGCAGCGATCACCAGAACCGTTCGTCCCATCGTCCCTCTCCATGTGGGTGCCCTGCATGCCGCGATCGCGGCCAAAGCCAGCGGACGTCGCTATATGCACATGACCGCGTAGCGGCCTGACGACGCTCGTCTCACCCTGCGGACACCGTCCTGTTGCAGCCGGGACATGAAACTGAAGCGTAGTTGTCGGTCAGAAACGGCCAAGAACGGGAGCTGGACGCGAAAAAGCCGCCCGGTCGGGCGGCTTTCGCGTTTGCTGTTGGGGTTGCTCAGTTGAATGGCGGCACCCACCATGGATCTATGTCGATCCCGAGCCTCGGCTTCGTGCTCTTTGTGGGCGCGGGCGCGCCGGTGTCGGCGCAATCGAGCCTCTCTCCGGACTTCGTTATTCCGCACGCGGCGGGAGCGTGCGGCTTGGTCGTCTGCGCTTCCTTCCCCATTGCAAGGCCGGTCGCGGCGACGATCGCCGCGAGCGCGAGAACTGTCCGTCTCATCGTCCATCTCCGTTTAGTTTCCGTACATGTACGGAGTAACTTACAGATACGGCCGCACATCGCGCATTGCAAGCGATATCGCCGTACGCGTACGGAACGGTTTATTTTCAGGCACTGGTAATCCGAGCAGGGAGCTTCAGTAGCTTGCCGGCTCGTCCGTAAGGGGAGGCATCACCCCGGCCGCGAGCCCGGCGAGGGCGACGTCCCCGATGCGCATCACATAGGCCTTCTGGTCGCCGAACGGATAGAAGGGGAAGGTGATCAGCAGCGAGATCGCGCCATGGGCCATGGTCCACAGGACCGTGGCTAAGGCGCGTGCGTCACCCTTCATCCTGCCCGCCGCGATGCAGGCTTCCACGCGTTCCATGATCACCTGGAAGGCGGGGTTGCCCCTTTCCATCTCGGCGAAGGTCTTTCCGACCGGCGGCTTCTGCTTCTCGGTCATGAACACGGTCCGGTATTCGTTCGGATTGCCCAGGCCGAATTCCGCATATTCGGTGAGTGCTGCACGGACCGCTTCGAGCGGATCGTCCGGTCGGTTCCGGCGCATCCTTCGCGCCAGATCGACGAAGGCGTCCTCGGCGAGCGCCATCAGGATCTCATGCTTGTCGGCGAAATAGGAATAGACCGACATCGGCGCATAGCCGACCCTGGTGGCGAGCTTGCGGATCGTCAGGCCCTCGTACCCTTCCTCGCGCACCAGCGCATGGGCAGCCGCCACCAGTTCGGCCCGCAGTTCAGCCTTCTGGAGTTCACGACGGTTTGCGGCAATGCTGGACAAGGATACGCCCTGATGACTTTACGCGCTCGAAGCCGGCGACTCTATACGCGGGCCGGGAGACCGACAAGGCAAGGGGGCCTAGCTCATGGGATTAGTGCGGGCACTTGCACGCGTGCGTTGAGCCCTTCAGCTTACGCGGTTTCCCGCTCCGGCTCGACGAAGGTCATCGTCAGCCAGCGCGCGGTCAGCGCAGGCTTCTTCGAATCCTCGATCTCGATGGTCACTTCGTGCGTCGCCTGGATCCAGCCCGAGGGGCGTATCTTCAGGTTGGCGAGCACGAAGCGGGTGCGGATGCGCGAGCCGGTCTTCACCGGGGCGACGAACTTGATCTCCTCGAAGCCCTGGTTGATGCCCATGCTTCCGCCTTCGACCGGAGGCAGCGTGTCGAAGGTCATGGCCGACAGCAGCGACAGGGTCAGGAAGCCGTGCGCGATGGTCCCGCCAAAAGGGGTCTCGGCGGCAGCCCGCTCGGGGTCGCAATGAATGAACTGGTGGTCGTCGGTAGCGTCGGCGAACTGGTCGATCATCAACTGCGTGACGGTCCGCCAAGGCGAAACGCCGACCTCCTTGCCCACGCTCGCCTGAAGGTCGTCGAGGGTGATCGGTTTCAGGCTCATATCATCCGGTCCTGCATAGGAATAAGTAACGCCCCGCGCTGAGATCGAGGACTGATACAGAATCACATCGCCGATGTCATCGCTCGCGACGCCAAATCTGTCGCATCCAGGCTAACATAAGTTGTGACTATTCGGCCGGTTCCACGCCCGTATAGGCCGCTTCCTCGAGTTCCCGCTTGAGGCGCGACTCCTCGGCTACC
This sequence comes from Mesorhizobium sp. SCN 65-20, assembly GCA_001724355.1. Lineage (GTDB taxonomy): Bacteria > Pseudomonadota > Alphaproteobacteria > Rhizobiales > Rhizobiaceae > Aminobacter. Next base: position 30,534 of record MEEF01000016.1, read on the forward strand.
TTGGGCGTGACGAAACGGCCGAGCAGCAGATAGGCGACCGGCGTCAGGAACAGCGTCGACAGGGTTGCCAGGCCGAGACCTCCGACGATCACCCAGCCGAGCGCGATACGCGCCTCGGCGCCGGCGCCTTGCGCCAGCACCAGCGGCACGCCGCCGAGCACCGTGCAGATCATCGTCATCATGACAGGGCGCAGACGGATGACCGCGGCTTCCTCGATCGCCTGCCGCACGCCCATGCCGCGGTCGCGGAGCTGATTGGCGAACTCGACGACGAGGATGCCGTTCTTGGCCATGACACCGACCAGCAGCACAAGGCCGATCTGGCTGTAGGCGTTGAGCGACGTGCCCGTCAGGATCAGCGCAAAGACGGCGCAGGCAAGGCCCAGCGGCACCGTCGCCATGATGATGATCGCGCTGACGAAGCTCTCGAACTGGGCGGCCAGCACCAGAAGGATGATGACGATGGCGAAGCCGAAGATGGTCAGCATGGCGCCGCTGGTCTCGTCCAGCGTGGCCGCCTCGGCCAACGGCAGGAGACGGCTGCCCGCAGGCAACAGGGGACCTGCGATTTCCTCGGCCCGCTTCAGCGCGTCGCCGAGGGCGAAGTCGTCGGCGAGGCCCGAGGTGATCGCCACCGACCGCTGCTGCTGTTCGCGCGACAGCGACGGCGGTACCGCGCGCTCGGTCAGCGAGGCGATGGTCGAAACGGGTACGAAACGCCCGTCGCCGGTCCTGACGAAGATGTTCTCGAGGTCGGTGGAGTCGTTGATCGGGTTGGTGGTCGACACCAACTTCACGTCGTAGCTGCGGTCCTCGATGAACACGCTTGCGATCTTGCGGCCGTCGAGCATCGCCTGCAGGGCAGGCGACAGCCCCTTGATATCGATGCCGAGGTCGGACGCCCTGTCCCGGTCGACGGTGACGAACAGCTGCGGCTGGGTTGCGTCGGTGCTGAGGCGCGGCTGCCTGAACCGCGGGTCCTTGTCCATCTCGGCAAGTACCTTGGTGGCGGCGTCGCCGAGTTCGGCATAGCTGTTGCCGATCAGGGCGAACTGCAGGCCATTGCCGGCGCCGCGGATGCCGAGGCTGTTGGACTGTGCCAGCGTGGTGCGCACGCCGGGCACGTTGGCGGTGCGCGCGGTGATGTCGGCTGCGATCTGCTGCTGGGTGCGGGTGCGCTGGTCCCAGGGGGCCAGCGACAGCACCATGAAGCCGCTATTGTTATTGTTGCCCATGCCGGCGCTGACGAAGGTGCTTTCGATTTCGCCCGATTTGCGCAGCGGCTCGATCAGCCCCTCGATCAGCCGCAACTGCGAGGTTGTATAGTCGAGGCTGACGCCCTGCGGCGCGCTGACGCGGAGCATCACCAGCGAGCGATCCTCGCTCGGGGTCAGTTCCTGCCGCACGGTGCCGAAGGCGACGTAAGCCGCGTCGGCGAACAGCACCGACACCAGGATGACGATCACCGGCGCGTCGAGGCAGGCGCGCAGGCAGCGCTTGTAGAGACGCAGCAGCCCGCCGCCGATCCTTGCGGCAAAGCCAGAATTGGTATGCTCGATGCTGGATGCCGTCAGCATGCGCGAGGCGAGCATCGGGCAGAGCGACAACGCGACCACCGACGACAGCAGCACCGAGATCGCCAGCACGAAGCCGAACTCGCGGAACAGGCCGCCGGTCTGGCCAGGGAGGAAGGAGATCGGGATGAACACGGCGGCAAGCGTCGCCGTCGTCGCGATCACGGCGAAGAACACTTCCTGCGTGCCGAGCACGGCTGCGGCGCGCGGTCCCATGCCTTCGTTGCGGCGGCGCACGATGTTTTCCAGCACCACGATGGCGTCGTCGACGACGAGGCCCGTCGCCAGCACCATCGCCAGCAGCGTCAGGATGTTGACCGAGAAGCCGGCAAGATAGATCCCTGCGATCGTGCCGATCATCGCGACCGGCATGGCGAAGCCGGGTATCAGGGTGGCCCGCCAGTCCTGCAGGAACAGGAAGATGACGAGCAGGACGATCGTCACCGCCAGCAGCAGCGCGAGCTCTACCTCGTGGATGGCGCCGTTGACGAAGATCGCATCGTCGCTCGTCACCCGGATGCTCATGCCCTCGGGCAGGGTGCGCTGGATCTTTTCGGCCGCCTCGCGCACGCCCTTGGAGATGTCGAGCGTGCTCGACTGCGCCTGGCGGATGATGCCGATGCCGATGCCGGTCTTGCCGTCGGAGCGCAGCGAGGTGGAGCCGGGGTCTCCGCCGAGGGTGACCTTCGCCACGTCGCCCAGGCGTGTGCGGCCGTTGATGATGATGCTCTCGAACGCTTCCGGCGTCGTCACCGCAGCGCTGGCGCGGACGATGATGTCCTGGTTGCCGACCTGGAGCGAACCGGCCGGGGCGTCGAAGGAGACGCTCTCCAGCGCAGTGGAGATGTCGCCAAGCGTCAGCCCGAGGCTGGAGACCTTGGCCTGGTCGATGTCGACGCGGAAGACCTTGGCGCGGTCGCCATAGACCTGCACGTCGGCAACGCCGTCGACGGCGGCGAGGGTGTCGACGATCTGGTCCTCGACCAGGATCGTCATGTCTTCCACCGGCATGGTGTCAGACGTGACGGCGAGCCGCATCACGGCGTCGGCATTGGCGTCGGCCTTGACGATGCGCGGCGCATCCGCGTCGTCGGGCAGGGTGTTGGTCACCCGGCCAACGGCGTCGCGCATGTCGGATGCGGCGACGTTGAGGTCGACGCCGTCGTTGAACTCCACCGTCACCCGGCTGTTGCCGTAGGACGAGCTCGACGAGATCGACTTCACGCCGGTGACGCGGGCGACGGCACCTTCGACCACCGCCGTCACCTCGCGGTCGACGATCTCCGCGGCGGCGTCGGAATAGGTCGTCGAGACGCTGATGACCGGCCGGTCGACGTCGGGCAGTTCGCGGATCTCGACGCCATAGAACGCAGCGAGGCCGGCCACCGCGATCAGCGTGTTGATGACAAAGGCCAGCACGGGCCTGCGCACGAAGAGTGCAGTGATGCCCTGTTCGGCGTGTTCGTTCTGACCGGCGCTCATCTCTGGGCCCCCCCCCAGTTCAGGAGCCGCTGCGGCCGGCGGCATCGCTGCCGGCGACGAGCAGTTGCGCGCCCTCGCGCACGGTGTGGATGCCCTCGGTCACGACCTGGTCGCCGGGCACGAGAGCTGCCTCGACGAGCACGCTGTCGGTGTTGCGCTGGACGATGCGGACCGGAACGCGCTTGGCCTTGCCGTCGGCGAGAGCCCAGACGAAGGCGCCGTCGCCGCCCCACTGGATCGCCAGCGGATCGACGGACGGATAGGTGTCGCCGGGGAAGCGCATCGCCACCTGGAACGACATCCCCGCGCGCAGCACGTCGCCGTCATTGTCGAGGCGAGCCTGCACGCGCAGCGTCCGGCTCTGTTCGTCGAGGCGATTGTCCACGGCGCTGACCACGCCGTCGAAGACCTGGCCGGGGCGGACTACGGAATTGGCGGTGAGGGGCTGGCCGACTGCGAGCAGGCCGGTGAAGCGCTCCGGAACCCAGAAATCGACGATGATCCGCGAGCGGTCGTCGACCGTGGCGATCGTGGTCTGGCTGGTGACGTAGTTGCCGTTCTCGACCGGCAGGATGCCGACGATACCAGAGATCGGCGAGACGATGGTGCGGCGGTCGAGTGCCAGCGCCGCGTCACGTACCGCGAGCCGCGCATTGTCCACGGCCAGCTCGGCCTCGCGCTGCTGCACGGCGGTGGCGGTGTTGGTCGCACGCAGCGCCTTGATGCGCTCCAGCGAGGCCTCTGCGTCGCCCTGCGCGATGCGGGCGCGTTCGAGCGCGATCTCTTCGGAGTCGGAGTCCATCTTGGCGATCACCGCGCCGGCCTGGACCTTCTGGCCCGCCTCAACCGCGATTTCGGTCAGCCTGCCGGCGGCGTAGGGATTGATGATCACGGAATTGAGCGCCCGGCCGGTGCCGATCGCCGAGAGCCGGTCGTTGATGGTGCCGCTCGCCACCGGTTGCGTGACGACGGGCGTCTGGGCGACGTTGCGCCCGCCGCCCTGACGGTTGCCGGCATTTCCGCCGGCCTGCACCTGGTCGCTCCGGCCTGCCGAGGCTTGCGCCCATTCTATGCCCCAGCGCGCCAGAACCTCGCGCGAACCGGGAACGAAGAGCACCCGGCTTGCCGCTGCCGCGAGCAGGATGGCTATTGCCAAGACTATCTGTTTCCAGGCGGCCATCTGCACTCCAGTCCTGCTGCAATTCCCCGATACGGCAGTCCAACCAGGACGTCGGCGCTGCCATGCGGCTATTGGCCGTTCATTGCGCGATGTCTTGCGATGAACAGAAGCCAGCCCGCTCGAGCAGCCGCATTATAGCCCAGTTAGATAACCGAGCCTTATGGCAATTCTCGACATGCCGCACATTAAATCTGCGTAACATTTGGCGGATTGGCGCCGGCGGCTCAGCGCAGCTCCTCGATCGCGCGGATGCGCCTTGCGCCATCCGCATCGAGCTTGCGGGTGAGTGCGCCGATCAGGGTCTCGGCGGCGACGAAGAGCGCGGCCGAGGAATCCCAGGCCGAGGGCACCGCCGTCCGGCCGGCGATGACGTGGCGGGCGAAGCGGGCGATCGGCGAGAGCCACTGGTCGGTGAAGAGGATGATGGTGGCGCCGCGCCTGTGGGCCTTTTCGGCGAAGCGCACGAGGCTCTCCTGGTAGCGGCGGATGTCGAAGATCAGCAGCGTGTCGCGCTTTCCGATGTCGATCAGCCGGTCGTTCCAGAGGCTTTCCTGGCCGTAGAGATGGGTGACGTTCGGCCGAATCAGGTTGAGGTGGGCCGTCATGTAGCGCGCCAGCGGGTCGGTGAAGCGGCCGCCGACGAGGAAAACATGGGCGCGCGGGTTGGCGAGGTGGCCGACGATATCCGCCAGCTGCCGGTCCGACAGGTGCCGGAACGTCTCGCGGATGTTCTCGAGCACAGCCTCCAGGATAGGCGCGGTCGAAGCGGGCAGCTGCGATGGCGGGGCGGTCGTGCGCGAGGCGGGCGACTGAAGCTGTTCGGCGAGTTCGTCCTGCAATGCCGACTGGAATTCGGGGTAGTTCTGGAAACCCAACCGGGCGACGAAGCGCAGGATGGTCGGCGACGAGACGCCGGCCTGCTGCGAGAATTCGGCCACCGTCTTGAGCCCGACCACGGGGTAGGCGGCGATCAGCGTCTGTGCTGCGCGGCGCTCGCCGGCAGGCATCGCATCGATCTTTTCGCTGATCAGTTCGGCAACGCTCGAAGCCATCCGTCTCCCCGTTCCGGCCGCCCACCGGCGCGCTCTTTTTTGGCCCAGCGCTTAGACCGGTGCATGCCCTTCAAATGGCATTTGACAAAGTCCGATTATGTGTAAGAAATCATTCATAGGGGCGCAATGAACAAAAATACGTAACATACGATACGGCCCCGGGGATGAATGAATGGGAACGGGCCAGGCAAATCTTGCCATGTCGAATGCTGTCCGCGTGACAAATCGCGACGGCCGCAGCCCCTACGTGATTCTCTGCGACCACGCCTCCAACCGGCTCCCCGCCGCCTACGGCACGCTCGGGCTCGACGCCGGCGAGATGCTGCGCCATATCGCCTGGGATCCGGGCGCGCTGCCGGTCGCCCAGCGCCTCGCCGAAGGCCTCGATGCGACGTTGGTCGAATCCTGCGTTTCGCGGCTCGCCATCGACTGCAACCGGCCGCTGGGTGCATCTGATCTCATCCCCGAAATCAGCGAAACCACGGTCGTTCCCGGCAATATCGGGCTGGGCGCGGCTCAGCGCGAGGAGAGAATCGCTCTATCATGGCGCCCGTTCCACGACGCGATCGGCGAGATCGTTTCCGACCGGCTGCGCGCGGGACGGGAGACGAGGCTGGTGTCCGTCCATTCTTTCACGCCGATCTACAAAGGCGTTTCGCGCCCCTGGCACATCGGCATCATCCATGACGAGGACGAGCGGCTCGCCGCGCCGCTGATTGTAGCGTTGCGTGGCGTCGACGGCCCCGTCGTCGGCGTCAACGAACCGTATTCCCCGGCCGACCGGGTCTACTTCACCCTGGAACACCACGGCAGGTCGCGCGGCCTGCCGTGCGCGATGATCGAAATCCGCAACGACGAAATATCGGCGCAGGCCGGGCAGCGGAAATGGGCGGATGTGCTCACGGGCATCTTTGCCGATCTCGAGCCGGAGGCGGGGGACGCTGTCCCTTACCGGCCGGGCATCGGACGCGCGGCTCAATGAAAGGCATAACGACAAGGGGACACTGAAATGGCATCACCTGGTTATTCCGAGCATGACAAGCACGAGGACGTCAAAGTCCTCCACTCCATGGGCTATGCCCAGGAACTCGAACGGCGCATGAGCCAGTTCTCGAACTTCGCCGTTTCCTTCTCGATCATCTGCATTCTCTCCGGCGGCATCAACTCGCTGGCACAGGCCACCTCCGGCGCCGGTGGTGCCGCCATCGGCATCGGCTGGCTCATCGGCTGCTTCGTCAGCCTCGTCTTCGCCGTCGCCATGGCCCAGATCAGTTCGGCCTATCCGACAGCGGGCGGCCTCTATCACTGGGGCTCGATCCTCGGCAACCGCTTCACCGGTTGGCTGACCGCCTGGTTCAACCTGCTCGGTCTGGTCACCGTGCTGGGCGCCATCAATGTCGGCACCTACTACTTCTTCATGGGTGCCTTCGGCAGCACCTATCTCGGCCTGGAAGACACCACCACCACCCGCATTATCTTCCTGGCGATCATCACCGGACTGCAGGCGCTGGTGAACCACATGGGCATCGGCCTGACCGCCAAGCTCACCGACTTCTCCGGCTACCTGATCTTCGCGACCTCGATCGTGCTGGCCATCGTCTGCCTGATCGCTGCCGACAGCTACGAGTTCAGCCGGCTCTTCACCTTTGCCAACTACTCCGGTGAAGCAGGCGGCAACGTCTGGCCGGAAACGTCATCGGGCTGGGTGTTCCTGCTGGGTCTTCTGCTGCCCATCTACACCATCACCGGCTACGACGCTTCCGCCCACACCTCGGAGGAAACGCTGAAGGCAGCGCATTCGGTGCCACGCGCCATGGTCAGCTCGGTGCTGTGGTCGGCGCTGTTCGGCTACATCATGCTGGCTTCGTTCGTGCTGATGCTGCCCAACATGGACGACGCGGCGGCGCAGGGCTGGAACGTGTTCTTCTGGGCCATGGAGGTGCAGGTCAATCCGGTGGTCAAGGACCTGCTCTACCTCGCCATCTTCGTCAGCCAGTGGCTGTGCGGCTTGGCGACGGTGACGTCGGTGTCACGCATGATCTTCGCCTTCTCGCGCGATGGTGGCCTGCCGGCTTCGGGGGCGCTGGCCAAGGTCAGCCCGACCTATCGCACACCGGTAGCTGCGATCTGGACCGGCTCGATCCTGGCCGTCCTCTTCGTCTGGGGATCGTCGCTGGTCTCGATCGGCGAGACGCCTGTCTACACCATCGTCGTGTCCTGCACGGTCATCTTCCTGTTCTTCTCCTTCGTCATCCCGATCACCCTCGGGCTCAAGGCGTGGGGGACTTCGAAGTGGGACAAGATGGGTCCGTGGGACCTGGGCGAGGGCACCTTCAAGCTGTTCGCGGTGCTGTCGATCATCGCCATGGTGCTGATCTTCGTGATCGGTATCCAACCGCCAAACGACTGGGCGCTCTACATCACGGTCGGCTTCCTCGTGCTGACGGCGATCATCTGGTTCGGCTTCGAACGCAGCCGCTTCCAGGGCCCGCCGATCGGCGACGAGGTCGCCAAGCGCGCGGCCGTCATCGCGGCGGCGGAACGCGCGGTCGGCGAACGCTGATCGCTCCCAATATGGCCGTGGCCGGCCATGCGCCGGCCACGTCCGTTTCACTCTTCGGAACCATCAACCAAACTGAAGTGGCATCGCCCGGATCGGAAGTAAAATGGCTGGAAATCTCTCATTCGATCAGTTGAAAAGTGCAGTCGCTGCGGGCGAGATCGACACGGTCTTGGCCTGCGCCGTCGACATGCAGGGACGGCTGATCGGCAAGCGGTTTCTGGCCAAATATTTCGTCGAATCCGCCTATGACGAGACACATGGCTGCAACTACCTCCTGGCCAACGACATCGATATGGAGCCGGTGCCCGGCTACAAGGCGGCAAGCTGGGACAAGGGCTATGGCGACTTCGTCATGAAGCCCGACCTAGGCACGCTGCGCCGCATTCCGTGGCTCGAAAAGACGGCGCTCTGCCTGGTCGACGTGCTCGACCATCACACCCACTCCGACCTGCCGCACTCGCCGCGCGGCATCCTGAAGAAACAGGTCAAGCGGCTGCAGGAGCGCGGCTATCTCGCCTATTTCGCGTCCGAGCTGGAGTTCTACCTGTTTTCCGAGACCTACGATTCCGCGCGCGCAAAACACTGGCAGAACCTCGACACCGCCTCGCCCTATATCGGTGACTACCTGATCGGCATCACCACCAAGGAAGAAGGCGTGATGCGCCGCCTGCGCAACGAGATGGAGGCCGCGGGCGTGCCGATCGAGAACTCCAAGGGCGAGTGGGGCCCGGGCCAGGAAGAGATCAACGTCCGCTACGCCGAAGTGCTGGAGATGGCGGACCGTCACGTCATCCTGAAGAACGGCGCCAAGGAAATCGCCGCCAGCGAAGGCAAGGCGATCAGCTTTATGGCCAAGTACAATTACGGCCTCGCCGGCAACTCCAGCCACATCCACAATTCGCTGTGGAGCGCCGACGGCAAGACCCCGCTGTTCTATGACAAGGGCAGCGAATGGACACTGTCCAAGCTCGGGCAGCAGTGGGCGGCGGGGCAGCTCAAATACGCCAGCGAGTTCACCTGGTTCCTGGCGCCCTACATCAATTCCTACAAGCGCTTCCAGGCTGGCACGTTTGCGCCGACCAAGATCATGTGGAGCGAGGACAACCGCACCGCGGGCTTCCGCCTGTGCGGCGAAGGGACCAAGGGCATCCGCATGGAGTGCCGCATCGGCGGCGCCGACCTCAACCCGTATCTCGCCTTCGCGGCGCTGATCGCGGCCGGCCTCGCCGGCATCGACGAGAAGCTCGAGCTGCAGAAGCCGTTCGTCGGCGACGCCTACCAGGCGGCCAACCTGCCCGAAATTCCCAAGACCCTGCGCGACGCGGCCGACACGCTTGAGAGTTCGGCGATGCTGAAGGCTGCCTTCGGCGAGGACGTGATCGATCACTACGTCCACAACGCCCGCTGGGAGCAGTTCGAATACGACCGCCGCATCACCGACTGGGAATTGCACCGCGGCTTCGAACGCTACTAAGCTCACCCCCGCAAATTGCGACTCTCCTCCGGCGGAAAAGCCCGAGGGGATGATTATTGGAAGGACAAAAACATGACCGAAACGGTCAAACTCAAATCCCCCGTCGATGGCTCGATCTACATCGAGCGCCCCGTGGCCGAGGACAAGGCGATCGCCGCCGCCGTCGAGCGTGCCCGCACGGCTCAGGCAGATTGGGCGCGCGTGCCGGTTGCCGAGCGCGCGGCCTGCATGCTGAAGATGCTCGAGGCGCTCGTCGGCATGAGCGACGAGATCGTGCCGGAACTCGCCTGGCAGATGGGGCGCCCGATCCGCTATGGCGGCGAGTTCGGCGGCGTCAAGGAACGCACCCAGTACATGGTCGAGATCGCCGAACGCGCGCTCGCCCCGGTGCCGGCGTCCAACCCCAAGGACGGGTTCCGCCGCTATGTGAAGAAGGACCCGCTCGGCGTGGTCATGGTCATTGCGCCGTGGAACTATCCCTACCTCACGGCCGTCAACACCATCGTTCCGGCACTGATCGCCGGCTCGACCGTCATCCTCAAGCATGCCGCCCAGACGCTGCTCGTCGGCGAGCGCTTCGCCAAGGCGTTCGAGGTTGCCGGCCTGCCGAAATACGTCTTCCAGAACCTGGTGCTCAACCACGCCCAGACCGAGAAGCTGCTCGGCTCGGGCAAGATCGACCACGTCAACTTTACCGGCTCGGTCGCCGGCGGCCGCGCTATCGAGAAGGCGGCAGCGGGCACCTTCATGACGCTCGGCCTCGAACTCGGCGGCAAGGATCCGGCCTATGTGCTGTCGGACGCCAAGCTCGACCATGCCATCGTCAATCTGGTCGAGGGCGCGTTCTTCAATTCGGGCCAGTGCTGCTGCGGCATCGAGCGGGTCTATGTGCACGAGAAGGTCTACGACCAGTTCGTCGAAGGTTTCATCGCCGAGACCAGGAACTACGCGCTCGGCAATCCGCTGGAGCAGGCGACCACCATGGGCCCGATGGCCCAGGCACGCTTTGCCGACTTCATCCGCGAGCAGAAGGCAGAAGCCCTGCGCAAGGGTGCCGTCGCCCACATGAACAGCAAGGACGCGCAGGACAAGGCAGGCTCGCCCTACCTGCCGGCCGAGGTGCTCACCAATGTCGACCACCAGATGTCGGTGATGCGCGAGGAGAGCTTCGGCCCGATCGTCGGCATCATGAAGGTACGCAACGACGAGGAGGCGATCGCACTGATGAACGACAGCCCCTACGGGCTGACTGCCTCGATCTGGACGTCCGACACCGAGCACGCCGTCTCGATCGGCGACCGCGTCGAGACCGGCACCGTGTTCATGAACCGCTGCGACTATCTCGATCCGGCGCTCGTCTGGACCGGCGTCAAGGACACCGGCAAAGGCGCGGCACTGTCACAGATCGGCTACGACAACCTGACCCGACCGAAGTCCTATCACTTGCGCGAGAAGATCTAGTTCGCGGCAATGTCTTCGACCCCCACTCCGCCTCGCTGCGCTCGGCACCTCTCCCCCGATCGACGGGGTAGAGGAAACGCCGGTCGAGGTTTCGCGTCCTTCCTCTCCCCCGGGCAGGGGGAGAGGTGGACCGGCGAAGCCGGGACGGAGTGGGGGTACTACTACTAACTGTTGGAAAGCCAAAAATGTCCAAACTCGTTTCCAAGTGGAACTACCCGACCACCGTCCGCTTTGGCGCCGGCCGCATCTCCGAACTGCCCGACGTGCTGGCCGCCACCGGCATCAAGAAGCCGCTATTCGTCACCGACCCTGGCCTTGCCAAGCTGCCGGTCGTCGCCTCGACGCTGAAGATCCTCGACGACGCCAAGGTGCCCTATGGCGTCTTCTCCGACGTCAAGCCGAACCCGGTCGAATCGAACCTGACCGCCGGCATCGAGGTGTTCAAGAAGGGAAAGCATGACGGCGTCATCGCCTTCGGCGGCGGCTCGGCTCTCGACCTCGGCAAACTGATCGCCTTCCAGGCGGGCCAGACGCGTCCGGTCTGGGACTTCGAGGACATCGGCGACTGGTGGACCCGCGCCAATTCCGACGCCATCGCCCCCATCATCGCCGTGCCCACCACCGCCGGCACTGGTTCCGAAGTTGGCCGCGCCGGCGTCATCACCAATGAAGAGACCCACACCAAGAAGGTCATCTTCCATCCCAAGCTGCTGCCGGCGATCGTCATTGCCGATCCCGAGCTGTCGGTCGGCATGCCGCCCTTCATCACCGCCGGCACCGGCATGGACGCACTCGCGCACTGCCTCGAGGCCTATTGCGCGCCGGGCTACCACCCGATGGCCGACGGCATCGCGGTCGAGGGCGTCCGCCTGGTGTTCGAGAACCTGCCCAAGGTATTTGCCAACGGCAAGGATCTGACCGCCCGAGCCCATATGATGAGTGCCGCCGCCATGGGTGCTGCTGCCTTCCAGAAGGGGCTCGGCGCGATCCACTCGCTGTCGCATCCGATCGGCGCGCTCTACGACACGCATCACGGCATGACCAACGCCGTGTTCATGCCCTATGTGCTCGCTTTCAACCGCGACGCCATCGAGGACAAGATCGTCCGCCTGTCGGCCTATTGCGGCATCAAGGGCGGCTTCGACGGATTTGCCAAGGCGGTGATCAAGCTGCGCAAGGAACTCAAGGTTCCGCATGCGCTGCCGGGCCTGATCAAGGGTCTCGACATGGACAAGAAGCGCAAGACCCTGATCGCCGACATGGCCGTTGTCGATCCGACCGCCGGCGGCAACCCGGTGAAGCTCACCAAGAAGGCGGCGCTCGGCTTGCTTGAAAACGCCATCAAGGGGACGGTTTGAGACAAGTGCAGGCGAGGAAACTTGCTTTCAATCAACACCAAAAAGACGGAGGGGAGAGGGCAGGGGGAGCCCGAATTATTTAGCCGGAAAACAACGGCGACGATTGCGACAACCGATTAAAAGTAGTTAACTTTTTGGCGCTGCCGAGGCGGCTTCACGTAACCTTCATGCGACTGTCACATGAAGTCGATACCGCAACGCAGGCGTCTCATGGCGTCAGTTCAACGGAGAGAACAATATGTTCAAGTTTACAGGGAAAGTGCTTTCCCTAAGCGCGGCGTCGCTCATGCTGACGACGGCCTTCGCGTCGGCGCAGCAGGACCTTGCCGCGCTCGAGGCTGCCGCGAAGGCGGAGGGACAGCTCACTACGATCGCATTGCCGCATGACTGGTGCGGCTACGGTGGCGTGTTCGAAGGCTTCAAGAAGAAGTATCCGTGGATCACCATCAACGAGCTGAACCCGGACGCGGGTTCGAGCGACGAGATCGAGGCGATCAAGGCCAACAAGGACAACAAGGGCCCGCAGGCGCCTGACGTCATTGACGTCGGCCTCTCCTACGGTCCGCAGGCCAAGGCCGACGGCCTGATCCAGCCCTACAAGGTTTCGACCTGGGACACGATCCCCGACACCGCCAAGGATGCTGACGGCTTCTGGTACGGCGACTACTACGGCGTGCTGGCCTTCGAAGTGAACAAGGATCTCGTGCAGAACGCCCCCCAGGACTGGGCCGACCTCTTGAAGCCGGAATATGCCAACAGCGTCGCGCTGGCTGGCGATCCGCGCGCTTCCAACCAGGCCATCCAGGGCGTCTACGCCGCTGGCCTCGCATCGGGTGCGACAGACGCCGCATCGGCTGCCGAAAAGGGCCTGGCCTTCTTCAAGGAGCTGAACGCCAAGGGCAATTTCGTTCCGGTCATCGGCAAGTCGGCGACCCTGGCACAGGGCCAGACCCCGATCCTGATCACCTGGGACTACAACGCGCTTTCGGGCCGCGACACGCTCAACGGCAACCCGCCGGTCGAGGTCATCGTTCCGAAGTCGGGCGTCGTCGCCGGTGTCTACGTCCAGGCCATCAGCGCCTACGCGCCGCACCCGAACGCGGCGAAGCTGTGGATGGAGTACCTCTATTCCGACGAGGGCCAGCTTGCATGGCTGAAGGGCTACTGCCACCCGATCCGCTTCAACGATCTCGCCAAGAACGGCAAGATCCCGCAGGAACTGCTCGACAAGCTGCCTCCGGCGGCTGCTTACGAGAAGGCCGTGTTCCCGACGCTTGACGACCAGGGCAAGGCCAAGGAAGGCATCACCAAGAACTGGGACTCGGTGGTTGGCGCCAACGTCCAGTAATTGAGGTTCCGATGGCGGGTGGCGGCCGATCCGCCGCCCGCCTTTTTTCCTAGGGCGAGACCGCTGGCGCCGATTGCGGTTTTGCGTTCGGTCACGCCCTGAACTATTGAATCTGCGTCAGCCTGCCGAGCCCCGGCGTTGGCGGCGCACGAACCATGGCGCCTGCATGAACGAAGCCAGTGTATCGACCGCGGCAACTGCCGCCCAAGCCGCGCCGCCGGAGGCGCAACGCGGCTTCCGACTGCCCACCCATTGGCTCGGCGTCGCCCCGTTCTTCATCTTCGCCCTGATGTTCCTGATCCTGCCGACGCTCTATCTCGTCATCGGCGCGTTCCAGAACGACCAGGGCCAGTACACGCTCGACAACATTCAGCAGTTGTACCTCGACGAGTCGATCCGCAACTCCTACTGGGTGTCGATCAAGATCAGTTTCTGGTCGGCGACCATCGGCGCGCTCGTCGGTCTCGCAATGGCCATCGCCATCGTGCGCGGCGGGCTGCCGGGCTGGGTACGCTCGTCGACCATGACCTTTTCCGGGGTGGCGTCCAATTTCGCCGGCGTGCCGCTGGCTTTCGCGTTCCTCGCGACGCTCGGCCGCCTCGGGCTCGTCACCATCATTTTGCGCGACGTGTTCGGCATCAACATCTACGCGATGGGCTTCAACATCCTCACCTCCTGGGGCCTGATCCTCGTCTATCTCTATTTCCAGATCCCGCTGATGATCGTCATCATCACGCCAGCGATCGATGGGCTGAAGAAGGAGTGGGGCGAAGCGGCCGCGACGCTCGGCGCCACGACGTGGCAATATTGGCGCATGGTCGTCATCCCGGTGTTGTGGCCAAGCTTCCTCGGCACTGTCATCCTGCTCTTCGCCAATTCCTTCGGCGCGATCGCCACGGCCTATGCCTTTACCGGCTCCTCGCTCAGCATCGTGCCGATCAAGCTCTTTGCGCAGATCCGCGGCGACGTGCTGCACAATCCGCATCTCGGCTATGCGCTGGCTTTTGGCATGATCGTGGTCACCGGGCTCGCCAACATCTTCTACATCTGGTTCCGCACCCGCAGCGAGAGGTGGCTCAAATGAAGACCGGTCGCTTCTGGGCCTGGCTGACCTTCGCCATCGGAATGGCCTATTTCTTCATTCCGCTGATCGCCACTTTCGAGTTCTCGCTGCGCATGAAGCGGGGCGAGTATTCCTTCGAAGCCTATCGGGTCGTCCTCGGCGATCCGCGCTTCCAGGAGACCTTTGGCTATTCGGTGATCGTTGCCGTCTTCACGATCATCCTCGGTGTGCTGCTCGTCGTGCCGACGGCCTACTGGATCCGCCTGCGCCTTCCGCAGTTGAGGCCGGTCGTCGAATTCATCACGCTGCTGCCGCTGGTCATCCCGGCGATCGTCATCGTCTTCGGATACATCCGCATGTACGGCTCGAACTCGCCGCTGCCGTTCCTCGGCACGGCGCGGGGCACCGATGCGCTGCTGGTTATCGGTTATGCGACGCTGGCGCTGCCCTACATGTACCGAGCCGTCGATACCGGGCTGCGCACCATCGACGTGCGCACGTTGACCGAGGCCGCCCAGATCCTTGGCGCGGGATGGACCACGATCATCGCCCGCATCATCCTGCCCAACGTGCTGATCGCCGTGCTGTCAGGCGCCTTCCTGACCTTTGCGATCGTCATCGGCGAATTCACGCTGGCGAGCCTGCTCAACCGTCCGGCTTTCGGTCCCTACCTGCAGCTTATGGGCGCCAACCGCGCTTATGAGCCCGCGGCGCTGGCGATCATCGCCTTCATCATCACCTGGGGCTGCATGTCGGTGATCCAGGTCCTCGCACGCTTCGCGCCGAAATCGGCAAACCGCCCGAACTGAAAAGAGCTAAGCCAATGGCCGATCCCTTCCTCTCCATCCAGAACGTCAAGAAGTCCTTCGGTAACGTCGCCGTCGTCAAGGACTTCAATCTCGACGTCGGCACCGGCGAGTTCGTCTCCTTCCTCGGACCGTCTGGCTGCGGCAAGACCACCATGCTGCGCATCGTCGCCGGCTTCGAGGATCCGTCCGCCGGCAAGGTCTTCGTCGGCGGCAAGGACGTCACCAGCCTCAAGCCCAACCAGCGCAACATCGGCATGGTGTTCCAGGCCTATGCGCTGTT
>MEEF01000017.1 GCA_001724355.1 Mesorhizobium sp. SCN 65-20
CGAAGGTCGTGGACACGGCTTTTCCTTTGATGAGGGCGGTCATGAACCCGGGACAGATTCTGCGCGCATAGTTTTGTCGGGCTGTCTAATCGGTTTTTCAGGACAGGAAAAGGCCAAATCCTGCGCCTTGGCGCGGCTCCCCGCCGCGTACCCAAGGGAAGGCGCGTCAAAAGACGATGCGGCCGAGCACATGCAGGTTTTCTCCCTGAAGCCCGACGATCAGGGCTTCGCCTTCGCGCGCCGACGCTCCCGTCAGGGCCTGGATGTTCTCCAGATGGGTGACAAGAACGATGTTGTCGGAGCCCGAGTAGTTGCGGATGATGTCCTTGACGGCGCTCATGTCGGCCTCGACGGTCGCTTCGGTGGGCTTGTCCAGGGCGGCCAGCGGTTCGACTATGCTGTCCTCGAAGGCGAGGCGGGCGGTCTCGAGTGTGCGGCAGTAGCGGCTGGAAAGCACCTTCTCGACGGGTGCCGCGCGGGCGGCAAACAGGGCGCCGATCTTGCGGGCCTGCTGCCGGCCGCGGTCGGAGAGGTTCAGCTGCGTCGCGCATTTGTCGAGTTCGAAGCTCGGCGGCTCGACGGTGCCGGTCGTGGCAGCGTGGCGCAACAGCACGACATGGCCGCCATTGCGTAGCAGGGCCCAGCCGGCTTCCGTCGCCTGGGCAGGGAACGCGCTCAGAAAAACGATGATGGCTAAAGCAAGTCTGAGCATGAATCATTCCGAAGTCGCGTTGCGGATATAGGGATGCCAAAGCCGATTGAAAGGCAAGGCGGCTAGCAATCGCAGCGCGTGGCAGGCATCGCCGACCGGCTTGATCGCGGCGGGATAGGCGGCAATGCTGGGGTGATTCCTCCTGCTGCCGAGAGCCGATGTCGCCGCTGCTTGAAACCGTGCTGTTTGTCTTCGGTCTCGTCGCCCTCGGCTACCTCGCCGGGGCAACCGGCTATCTCAAGGCCGAGGCCGGGGACACGCTGTCCCAGTTCGCCGTCGGCGTGGCGCTGCCGCTGCTTTTGTTCCGCACCATGCTGAGCGCCGATTTCCAGGGTGCGGCGCCATGGGCCTTGTGGGCCACCTATTTCGCGGCTGTGGCCGTCGCCTGGACCGCCGGACATCTCGTGATTACGCGGATTTTCGGTCGGGACGGGCAGGCGGGCGTGGTCGGCGGCGTATCGTCGGCCTTCTCCAACCTTGTGCTGCTCGGTATCCCGTTCATGCTCGGTGTCTTCGGGCAGGAAGGGTTCGAGGTGCTGTCGCTGATCGTGTCGGTGCACCTGCCGACCATGATGATGGCCTCGATCGTCCTGTTCCAGCTGTTCGGTCCGCGCCGGAGCGAACCCGTGCATCCGCTTCGAATCATTGGCGATTTCCTGCGCAAGATCTTCCAGAACCCGCTGATCATCGGGATTTTGGCGGGGCTCGTCTGGCGGGCGACCGGAGTGCCGCTGCCGTCTCTGGCCAACCGCTTCGTGGATGCGCTTGCCGATATCGCGGGCCCGGTGGCGTTGTTTGCGATGGGGCTCGGGCTCAGGAAGTTCGGAATTTCGGGCAACGTCCGGCCGGCACTCGTGCTGTCGGGGCTGAAACTGCTGCTGATGCCGGCGGTCGCGCTCTTCTTCGCGTGGCTGTTCGGACTGCCGCCGCTACCGGCGAAAGTGGCTGTGGCCGCGGCCGCGCTTCCGTCCGGCGTCAATTCCTATCTCATCGCCATGCAGTTCGGCACCGGCCAGGCGCTCGCTTCCAACCAGATGACCATCGCCACGGCCTGCGCGGTCGTCACCACCGCATTCTGGCTCACCGTGGCCACCGCCGTATTCGGATGAAGCTGGACCAACGTATCTATGCCATAATGCGGTTGATCGCGGGCCTTGCGGCAAGCTACTAGTCTAACTGCCTGTGCGTCCGACATTCCGCGGCGACGCATGCACGGCGCCTTTCAATTTCAGGCCTGCGTCCGACTGACGCCACTCAAGGAGGCGAAACCATGCTCCAGAAAACCAGCCATTTCATGCGGCAGGCCAATCTCATCAATGGCGAATGGGTACAGGCCGATTCCGGCAAGACCATCGAGGTCATCAATCCCGCTACCGGGCTCGCCATCGGAACCGTCCCGCGCTCCGGCGCCGCCGAGACCCGCCGCGCGATCGAGGCCGCAAACGAAGCCTTCAAGACGTTCCGCAAGACATCGGCGCTCGAGCGCTCGAAGCTACTGCGCAAGCTGCACGACGCCATCATGGACAACCAGGATGTGCTCGCCGAACTCCTCACCATCGAGCAGGGCAAGTCGCTGACCGAGGCCAAGGGCGAGATCGGCTCTTCGGCGGCCTATGTGCTGTGGTTCGCCGAGGAAGCGCGGCGCACCTACGGCGACGTGGTGCCGTCGCCCTGGGCCGACCGCCGTGTCCTCGTCACCAAGGAGCCGGTGGGTGTCATCGCTGCGATCACCCCGTGGAACTTCCCGTCCTCGATGCTGTCGCGCAAGCTCGGGCCGGCACTCGCCGCGGGCTGCACCGCCGTGGTCAAGCCTGCCTCCCAGACCCCTTATTCGGGCCTTGCCTGGGGCGCGCTGTGCGAGGAAGTCGGCTTCCCCAAGGGCGTGGTCAACGTGCTGACCGGCTCGGCCGGTGAGATCGGCGACGAGATCTGCGCCAATCCGCTGGTCAAGAAGATCACCTTCACCGGCTCGACTGAGGTCGGCAAGATGCTGATCGCCAAGTCGGCGTCGACGGTGAAGAAGGTCTCGATGGAACTTGGCGGCAACGCGCCGTTCCTCGTCTTCGACGACGCCGACATCGACCGCGCCGTCGAGGGTGCCATTACCGCGAAGTTCCGCAACTCCGGCCAGACCTGCGTCTGCACCAACCGCTTCTTCGCCCAGGCGGGCATCTACGACAAGTTCGTCGCCAAGTTGGCCGAAGCCTCGAACAAGCTCAAGGTCGGTTCCGGCCTGGACGCCGGCGTGCAGCAGGGCCCGCTGATCGACGAAAAGGCGGTCGAGAAGGTCGAAGAATTCATCGCCGACGCAACCGCAAAGGGCGGCAAGGTGGTCGCCGGCGGCAAGCGCCACGCGCTGGGTGGCTCGTTCTTCGAGCCGACCGTCATTTCCGGCGCCACGCCTGAAATGATGTTCATGAAGGACGAAATCTTCGGCCCGGTCGCTCCCGTTTTCAGGTTCGAGACGGAAGAGGAAGCCATCGCGCTCGCCAACGACACCGAATTCGGCCTCGCCAGCTACTTCTACACCGGCGACCTCGGCCGCGCCTTCCGCGTCATGGAAGGGCTGAAGTACGGCATGGTCGGCGTCAACGAGGGCTTGATCACCACGCCGGAAGCGCCGTTCGGCGGCGTGAAGGAGTCGGGGCTGGGCCGCGAGGGCGGGCATCAGGGCATCGAGGATTACCTCGACACCAAATATGTCTGCATTGGCGGGCTCGGGCTCTAGGGCTACCGACCTTTCGGACAATCAGGCGCGCGGTATCTTCCTGGTACCGCGCGTTTTCGTTTCTGGCCAGGCGCCGGCTCGTTGCCTTAATCCGGAAACGGGCACGGTTCCGGGATAAATAGGGCTGGGAAGATCGTTGTTGGCAGGGCAGAGGAGGGCGTGTTGGCTTCAACGTTG
Organism: Mesorhizobium sp. SCN 65-20; assembly: GCA_001724355.1. GTDB lineage: Bacteria > Pseudomonadota > Alphaproteobacteria > Rhizobiales > Rhizobiaceae > Aminobacter. Next base: position 3,618 of record MEEF01000017.1, read on the forward strand.
CGGTTGATCGTAGGGGCGGTCGGGCTGGTTGCGCTGGCGATCGGCTTCCTCGCAGCCGTCTACCTGACGGCGCCCGTCGCGCCAGGGCCCGACCTCGCCCGCTCCAAGTCGACATCCAAGGGGCTCTATTCGCTGTCGATCGCGCCCGAGGCGGGCGAGCCGCAGCAAGGGCAGATGCATGCCTGGGTGATAACGGTGAAGACGCGCCAGGGCGCGCCGGTGGAAGATGTCCGGTTCGCTGTCGGCGGTGGCATGCCCAAGCACAGTCATGGCCTTCCGACCAACCCAGAGGCGACGGCCTATCTCGGCGAAGGCCGCTACCGCATCGAGGGCGTGAAGTTCTCGATGCCCGGTTGGTGGCAGCTGAAGTTTGGCATCACGGCTGCCGCCGGGGCCGACGAAGCCATTTTCAACCTGGTGCTGTGAGACCATGGCGCGCCGCCTGCCCAAATACCTGATCGCGGCCGCTGCCCTGGCCGTCCTTCTGGCAGGCTGCAGCGACTCCGGCCTGACCGACACCGAACGGCGCACTGTGGCCTCGATGTCGCTTTCGGCCCTGCCGCCGCTGCCGCCGGATCCGACCAACCGCTTCGCCGAGAATCCGGGCGCTGCCGCGCTCGGCGCAACGCTGTTCTTCGACACCGGCATGAGCCGCGACGGAAACGTGGCATGCGGCACCTGCCACAAGATCGACCGCCAGTTCCAGGACGACCTTCCGCGCGGGGTTGGCGTCGGTGTCACCAACCGGCGCACGATGCCGCTGGCGGGCGTGGCTCGCGATCCGTTCTTCTTCTGGGACGGCAGGCGCGACAGCCTCTGGGCGCAGGCGCTTGTACCGCTGGAAAACCCGGTCGAACATGCAGGCACGCGCACGGCCTACGCCCATTACATCAAGCGCCGCTTCGGCGAGCGCTACGAGCGCATCTTCCGTCCCTTGCCAGCCGGCCTCGATGCCTTGCCCGCGAGTGCAGGTCCGTTCGGCACGCCGGCAGAGCAGGCTGCCTGGAAGGCGATGACGGAGGAACAGCGTAGCGGCGTCGACCAGGTGTTCGCCGACGTTGGCAAGGCGATTGCTGCCTTCGAACGCTCGCTGGTCCATGGCAAGACCCGCTTCGACCGCTTCGCCGATGTCATCGCAGAGGGGCGCGAGCCGTCCGGCGAGACCGCGCTGACCGACGAGGAAATGCACGGGCTGCGGCTGTTCATCGGCAAGGCGAACTGCTCGACCTGCCATACTGGCCCCCGCTTCACGGACAACCATTTCCACAACACCGGCGTGCCGCCCGTGCCCGGCCTTCCGGCGGACCTTGGCCGCGTCGCGGTGGTCGATGAGGTTCTCGGCGATCCCTTCAATTGCATCGGTAGGTTCAGGGATGGCGGCGAGGAAGCCTGCGGGGAGCTTCGCTTCATGCAGAAGACCTCGCCGGAACTCGTCCGCGCCTACAAGACGCCTTCGCTTCGCGGCGTGGCCGACCGGGCGCCTTACATGCATGCCGGGCAGTTCTCGACGCTGGAGCAGGTCGTCAGTCACTATGCCACTGCGCCGAAGGCGGTCGAGGGCGAGAGCGAGATCCATCCGGTTGCGCTCTCGGATCGCCAGCGGGCCGCGCTCGTGGCGTTCCTCAAGACGCTGTCGGAGTAGCTCAGCGGTCCTTGACCGTCTCCATCGCCACGAAGGTCGAGGTCTGGGCGACGTGGGGCAGGGCGGAGATGCGTTCGCCCAGCACGCGCCTGTAAGCCGCGATGTCCTTGGTGCGCACCTTGAGCAGGTAGTCGAAACTCGCCGCCATCATGTGGCACTGTTCTATCTCGCGCACGGCATGGACGGCACGGTTGAACTCGTCGAGTGCGGCCGAGCGCGTGTCGGAGAGCTTGACCTGGACGAAGGCGACATGGCCTTCGCCCATGCGCTCGCTGTCGATGACCGCCTGGTAGCCCTTGATGAAGCCTTCCTTCTCCAGCCGCTTCACGCGCGCCTGCACGGGCGTCTTGGACAACCCGACCTTGGCGGCGAGTTCGGCCATGGAAAGCCGCCCCTCGCGCGCGAGGGTCAGCATGATGTTGCGGTCGATGCGGTCCAATTGGTCTTCCGACATGGAGTTTGCTTCCCGATAGGCCGATTGCATGCCCGATTGATAGACCATTCGGCCTGTCGGGTCGATGCCTTTGGACCGGTTGCAGAAACGGCGCTATGCTAGGTTTCCGGGAAAGGTTGGCGGCCCCGCTGCCGCCTAAAATCAACCGTTCCGAACACTCGACAGGGTCGCCATGCAAGCGCTCGACGCAATCCGCCAGGAAATCCGCGCAAACTACCTTCCCGACGAAGCCGAAGCCGTGAAGCGGCTGGCGGATCTCGCCAATCTTTCCGCCGACGACCGCAAGGCGATCTCGGCCCGTGCAGCTGATCTCGTCCGCGCCGTGCGCGGCTCGACCGATCCGCGGCTGATGGAGGTATTTCTCTCGGCCTATGGTCTGTCGACCAAGGAAGGCGTGGCGCTGATGTGCCTGGCCGAGGCGCTGCTGCGTGTGCCCGACACCGAGACGATGGACGACCTCATCGCCGACAAGATCGCGCCGCATGACTGGTCGGCACATTCGGGCGGTTCGAGCTCGATCTTCGTCAATGCCTCGACCTGGGCGCTGATGCTGACCGGCCGCGTGCTGGACGAGGGCGAGGGCTCGATCGAGCGCACGCTGCGCGGCATGGTCCGCCGCCTCGGCGAACCTGTCATCCGCAAGGCTGTCGCGGCGGCCATGCGTGAGATGGGCGAGCAGTTCGTGCTCGGCCGCACCATCACCGAGGCGGTCAAGCGTGGCCGCTCGATGATCCAGAAGGGTTATCTCTACTCCTTCGACATGCTGGGCGAGGCGGCCCGTACCGAAACCGACGCGCTGCGCTATCATCGCGCCTATGCCGAGGCGATCTCGTCGCTCGACAACGGCACCAACGGCCCCGACATCCGCTACAACCACGGCATCTCGGTCAAGCTGTCGGCGCTGCATCCGCGCTACGAGGTGTCCCACAAGGAAGAGATGCTGCCGGTGATGGCCGAGCGGCTCTTGTCGCTGTGCTTGGCCGCCAAGCGCGCCCGCATGGGCCTCAACATCGACGCTGAGGAGGCCGACCGTCTCGACCTGTCGCTCGACGTCATCGAGCGCGTTCTCGCTCACCCCGATCTCGCCGACTGGTACGGCTTCGGCGTCGTCGTTCAGGCCTATGGCCCGCGCACGGCGTTTGCCATCGACTGGCTCTATGCGCTCGCCAACAAGCTCGACCGCAAGATCATGGTGCGCCTGGTCAAGGGCGCCTACTGGGACACCGAGATCAAGCGCGCCCAGACGCTGGGCCTGCCGGGCTATCCGGTGTTCACCCGCAAGGCCAACACCGACGTCTCCTACATGGCCTGCGCCCGCAAGCTTTTGTCGATGACGGACCGCATCTACCCGCAGTTCGCGACCCATAACGCGCACACGGTGGCGGCCATCCTGTCGATGGCCAAGGATCGCACCTCGTTCGAGTTCCAGCGCCTGCACGGCATGGGGGAGGCACTGCATGAGACCGTGCGCAAGGCCGAGGGCACGCGCTGCCGCATCTACGCGCCCGTCGGCGCGCATTCCGACCTGCTCGCCTATCTGGTCCGTCGCCTGCTGGAGAACGGCGCCAACTCGTCCTTCGTCCACCAGCTGACCGACGAGGACGTTGCTCCCGAGGACATCGCCCGCGATCCGCTCGAAACGGTGGAAACGCAGGGACCGGCCGCCAATCCGTCGATCCCGACGCCTGCAGCAATCTTCGGCGCTGGCCGCCCCAACGCCAAGGGCTGGGACATCACCGACATCACCACGCTTGCTGCGATCGACAACGCCAAGGCTGGCTTCAAGGGACCGGATCGCTGGACGGCGAAGCCGATCACCCGCGCCGCCGGCTATGGCGCCTCGCGCAAGGTCACCAACCCGGCCAAGCCGTCCGACATCGTCGGCACCGTGACAGAAGCAGCGGCCAAGCAGGTGGATACGGCCGTGCGCATCGCCGTCGAAGCGCAGCCGGCCTGGGCGAAGAAGCCCGTTGCCGAGCGCGCCGCCATCCTGCGCCGCACCGCCGACCTCTATGAGGCCAACGCGGCAGAGTTCTTCGCGCTTGCCACCCGCGAGGCCGGCAAGTCGTTGGCCGACGGCGTGGCCGAGGTGCGCGAGGCGGTCGACTTCCTGCGCTACTACGCCGCCGAGGCCGACAAGGCGGAAGCGGGCACCGAAGCGCGTGGCGCCATCGTCTGCATTTCGCCGTGGAACTTCCCGCTCGCCATCTTCACCGGCCAGATCGCGGCAGCACTGGTGACTGGCAACACAGTCATCGCCAAGCCCGCCGAGCAGACGCCGCTGATCGCCGCGCGTGCTGTGGAGATGATGCGTGAAGCCGGCGTGCCTGAAGACGTGATCCAGCTCTTGCCGGGCGACGGCCCGACGGTCGGCGCGCCGCTGACCGCCGATCCGCGCATTGCCGGCGTCTGCTTCACCGGTTCGACCGAGGTCGCCAAGCTGATCGAAAAGCAGCTGGCCGCCACTGCCCAGCCCGACGCGATGCTGATCGCCGAGACCGGTGGTCTCAACGCCATGATCGTCGATTCCACCGCTCTGCCCGAACAGGCGATCCGCGACGTGCTGGCCTCGTCGTTCCAGAGTGCTGGCCAGCGTTGCTCGGCACTGCGCGTGCTCTACGTCCAGAAGGACGTCGAGAAGAAGATGGTCGAGATGCTGAAGGGCGCGATGGATGCGCTCACCGTCGAAAAGATGGAAGCCAAGGGCAAGCTAGTGGCGAAGCTCGAAGCTCCGGCAGACGGCCGCTTCGTCGCGCCGCACGTGTTCAGCGTGAAGGGCATCGAGGAGATGGAGCGCGAGGTCTTCGGCCCCGTCCTGCACGTCGCCACCTTCGAGGCCGATCAGCTCGATGAGGTGATCGGTGCGATCAACCGCAAGGGCTACGGGCTGACCTTCGGCCTGCACACCCGCATCGAGGGCCGCGTTCAGCACATCGTCGACCGCATCCATGCCGGCAACATCTACGTCAACCGCAACCAGATCGGCGCGGTGGTCGGCTCGCAGCCGTTCGGCGGCGAGGGGCTGTCGGGCACCGGCCCCAAAGCCGGCGGCCCGCACTATCTGCGCCGGTTCCGCACGTCGGCGGAGAGCGGCCAGATCACGGCCGAAGGCCGCAAGGTGACCGCGACCGAGCTGGTCGACAACCTGGTCGACGCCGGAGAGTGGGCCACGCGCCCCGACCGCATCGCCATCCTGCGCAAGCACCTGCGCGGCAAGGGTGCCACCGCGATTGCGGCGGCGGCCAGCATCGACTTCGGCCAGGTCGACCTCCCCGGACCGACCGGCGAGGCCAACACCCTGTCGCTCAATCCGCGCGGCCGCGTGCTGTGCCTGGGACCAGATGCCGACACGCTACTGGCACAGGCTATCCAGGCGCTTGCGGCGGGCAACTCGGTGCTCGCAGTGGCCCCGGGGGCTCCGGCGGCGCTTCAGGCGCTGCTCGGCAAGGGATTGCCGATCTCGGCGATCGACGGGCGCGCCGACCCGGTCGAGGCGCGTGCGCTCGCCGTCGACGTGGTCGCCTATTCGGGCACGCAGGAAGGCATGCAGATCGTCCGCAAGGTTCTGGCCGAGCGCAAGGGACCGATCGTCCCGCTGGTCAGCGAGGTGATCTATCCCGCAGCCTACGCCCATGAGCGTGCCGTCTGCGTCGATACGACCGCGGCGGGCGGCAACGCCAGCCTGCTGGCCTCCGTCTGAGGCCACCAACAAACAAAGAAGGGGCAGGCCCGGGCCTGCCCCTTTGCGTTTTGGACGCTTCGAAACCCGGTCAGGCGCCTTCGACCACCGAAAAGCCCTCGAACTGGGGATGGCCGACATAGGCAGCCTTGCCCGAGCCCGCGTTCTTGTGGGCGTTGCGGAAGTTCTCCGATTTCGTCCAGGCGACGAAATCCTCCTGGCTGGCCCAGACCGTGTGCGTGGCGTAGAGCGTGTAGCCCTCCTCGGCATTGGCCGGCCCGCGCAGAAGGTGGAACTCGCGGAAGCCCGTCATCTCATGGAGTGAGGAGTCGCGGTTCTTCCAGATCGCCTCGAAGTCTCCTTCGGTGCCGCTCTTCACCTTGAAGCGGTTCATTGCGATGTACATGCCAGTTCCTTTCAGTCCTTGTTGCCGGTTACGACCGGCCGATTGCGATTGAGCAGCAAGACGTTGGTGCCTTGAAATTGGGCCTGACCGACCGGATTGGGGCCGGACTGGATCGGGGTTCCGCCACGATGGTTCGCGAGTTCGGTGACTTTGCCGCTTCCGCTCGCGGCGGCAAGCCTGCCGAGCAGTTCTCGCATTTCCGGTATCAGGCCATCATGGCGGCTGGATGCCAGCCGGTCGAGAGCAGTCAAATTCATGGGCGAACCTCCAGAATGCTTGTGACCGGGGTCAACGGCCGAGGCCGAGCGGCAAGGTGAACTGCCAGCTGGATCGGCCCGATTCCGGCGGAATGGACGGGAAGGGCGCGGCGCGGCGCACGACTTCGAGAGCGGCAGCGTCGAGGTCGGGCGAACCGGAGCTCTGGATGATGCGGATGCCGCTGACGCCGCCGGATGCCCCGACGGTGAACGTCACATGCACGTCGCTGCGCGCCTTGGCCCTGGCCCCGCGCGAGATGCCGCGCAGCGCGCGGCGCAGTTTTGCGGCCACCTTGCCAGGGTAGTTCGAGACCGCTGCGTTGCCGGCCGATGCGCTGCTGCCGTTCTTGCCCTTGATGGTGGTGGTGCCGTCGGCTGCGCCATCGGCCTCGCCCTTGCGGGCGTCGGCCTGCCCCTTGCCTCCGGAGCCGGCGTTGGCGGGTTTCGGCTTTGCTGCGGCCGGCTTGTCTGCCTTTTTCGGCTGTTCGACCTTCTTTTCGGGCTTCTTGGCTGGCTTCGGCTCGGCCTTCTTGATCGGCTGTTCCGCCCGCTTCACGGGCGCCGGTTCCGCTTCGGCGACGACCTGCTCGGGAGCAGGGGCTATTGTCGGAATGTCCCCTTCGACGGGCGCGACCTCAGTCGTCTCGGCGGGCTTCTGGACCAGGTTTTCGTCTTCCACGGGTTCGACCGTGTCCGTGGCGAGGATCTCTGGAAGAGGCTCTGTCGGCGACGGCTGCAGGGGCTGATCGTCGACCGGCTGGATGGTCTCAGCCACGGGCGCTTCCTGCGCAGCGGTTTCGACGGCCTCGACCGGCACAGGCTCGGACACGGCTTGCGCCTCGATGGTCTCGACCGGCTTTGCGTCGAGCATCGTGATCATCGTCACGTTGGTGACCGTGTCCGGATCGATCTCGGACAGTTCCCCGGCCGCGGACTGGTCTTCCGGTGCGCTGCCCAGCATCGTGATGCCGGCGTCTGCACTTCCTTCGATGAGGATTTCGTCCTGGTAGCCGCCGGTGATGAAGAACATCGCCACAGCCGCGTGCAACGTGACGGAGGCTAGCACTGCGGCCAGCCACTTCCGGCTGCGCGGGGTTGTCTGCGCCTTCGGGGCGAGCGGTTCGCTGGCCGGGACGGCAAGCACGGGGCTCGTGTCGGCAAGATAGCTCTTGTGCGCCCTGTCGCGGGCGCAGACGCGCAGGGCGCCGAGCGGGATTGCAAATGCGGGATCGTCGGGCTCGAGCGGCCATCGCCCCAAGCCGGCCGGAAGCCAGGCTGCGGTGCTTTGGGCGAAGGCCGGTTCCACTCCCATGCCCGTTCCTCAGATGCCGAACACGATGCCGGACTTTGAGCCGGTGCGAAGGGACTTGAGGCAGGCCGACGGGTCCACGCCGGGGCCGGCGCAGTCGGTCGCCTGGTTCACGAGCACCCGGCTCACCTTGCCGCAATCGGTCCCCGGCAGGTCGAAGCGCGTCACCTTCGTCTTGCCGGACGGAAGGTCCTTGAAGTCGAGCACGGTCAGGCGGTCGACCACGCCGGCCTCGTTGAACAGGGCGATCTCGAAGGCTGCTTTCGAAATCTCGACGCCGAGCCCGTTGTTGACCACGAAGGTGAAGCGGCAGCCCTTTTCGGAGGGCTGCGCGGCGTTGAGTTCAAGCACAAGGGCAGGGGGCGACGGGGCTTCCTGCGCGCGGACCGGCACCGCGGCGATCGAAATCGCCGCGGCGGCCAGTGCGGACACGGTTGTCGTGCCGTACCGCATCCTTACCACCCGAACTGCTTGGAAAGAGAAACCTTGAACGTCCGGCCCTTGGCGTCGTCGTTCATCAGGAACTCCTTGTACTGCTTGTTGAAGATGTTATCGACGCCGAAGTTCGCCTCCCAGCCGACAAGCTGGCCTTCCTGCGGCTTCCAGGTCACGAACATGTCGTGCACGTCGAATGCCTCGGCGAAGCGGGTCGAGTTCGGGTCGCCGACAGGCGGAGTGTCTCGATCGCGCGCCGGATCCTGCGGGGCGGCCACAAAGCGTGCCGTCCAGCCGAAAACGACGTCGTATTGGGGCACCTTGCCGCCGAGCGTCAGCGCGAGTTCATGCGGGGCTACCGTCGTCAGATAGGCGCCGGTCTGCTTGTTCGTGCCGACGACATAGGAATAGGCGGCGTTTGCGAACACGTAGTCGGCGTCATAGGCGGCTTCCACCTCGAAGCCATAGAGTTCGGCCTCTTCGATGTTGATGAAGCCGGGCTTGTTGTTGTTGCCGGGAGCGAAGGGCCGATTGAGCGCGATCAGGTCCTTCACGTCGTTGTAGAAGCCCGTCAGCTTGAGCTGGCCGGCGTCGCCTGCCTGCAGCATGTCGTAACCTGAGAGAGCAAAGCCGGCTTCGAAGTTGTTCGACTTCTCCTTCTTCAGGTCCAGGCTCGGCAAGAAGATCGAGCTCGAACTCGTGGTGGAGAACACCTCGTCGATCGTCGGGAAGCGCTCGGTGTGCGCGATCGATCCGAATACCGAGATGGTGTCGTTGAACTTGTAGAGCGCGGCGATCTTCGGCGAGAACGCCGTGTCGTCACTGTCGGCAGCCGTCGTGCCCGTCGATGGGTCGATGACACCCGAATCCGGGGTCAGCTTGTGCCAATCCAGACGTGCGCCGGGGATGATCGTAAGCCGATCGTCCCAGACGAATTCGTTCTGTACGAAGACGCCGGTCTTGAGATCGTTGCCTTCCGGATGGAACTTGACCGGGAACTGAGTGCCGTTGTTGAAGAACGCCTCGGCCGTACGGGTCTGATAGGTGGTCTGCGAACCGACGGTGAGGTGGTTTTCCCAGGTGTCGCCTGTCCACTCCATCGTGTTCTGGGCGTTGAACTGCCAAGTTTCGTAGCCGTAGTTCGAATCGCAGACGACGGCAAAGGAACCGGAGCTGCAGCCCGGATTGCCAGGCCCGGGATTGCGCAGATCGGCGTTGCGCTGCTCGTTGAAGGTGTTGGAGTAGGAAGCCGACACCTTCACGTCGAGCATGTCGTTGTCCGAGAACGGATTCTCGTAGGAGACCAGGGCCGTCTGGTCGATGATATGGCGGTCAATCAGGCCGAAGAACGCGGCGGTGCTGGTCTGCGACAGCTGCTGGTCGTCCAGATCGGAATCCCACTGCTGGTAGGAAGCCCGCAGTGTGCCCTCGTCGCCAACCTTGAAGGTTCCCTTGGCGAGTCCCGACCAGGCCTTGAAATTGGTGCCGACCACTTCCGTTCCGTCGCCGGACGTGTAGGGATCGGAGGCGCGATAGTTGCCGGTCAGCAGGAACTCGGCGTTTTCGCCCATGCGCTGGGCGAGCACCGTTGAAACCAGATAGCCGTCGCCGTTGCTGTTCCAGGAGCCCTTCGTCCTCAATGCGCCGTTCTGCCCGTCGGCGATGAAGTCGGATGCGTCCTTGGTCTCGAAATTGATGACGCCTCCGAGCGCGCCCGAGCCGTAGAGGGTGGAGGAAGCGGGGCCGCGCAGTACCTCTACTCGCCTGTAGAGTTCGGGCTCCGAGAAGAATGAGCCGAGCCGGTACTGCTCGTAAAACTTCTGTGCACCATCGATGTTGACGACGATACGACCGCCGTCACCGGTGTTTTCGGGGGCGCCGATGCCGCGGATGTTGAAGCTCTGGCCGAGCAGCCTGTCAGAACCGGTGAGGTTGACGCCCGGCGTCGCGCGGATGATGTCGCCGATGGTCTCGGGCTGAAGGCGGTCGATGTCCTCCTGGTCAAGCACGGTGACGGCCTGCGGCGTGTCGATGGCTACCTTTGCTTGGCCAGCGCCGATGACCAGGCGCTGCAGGACTGTCACGCGACCCTTCTTGTCCTGCTCATTGGTTTGCACCTCTTGTGTTTGCGTCTCCTGAGCTTGCGCCGCCTGCAAGCCCACCAGCACCATCATCGCCGCTCCGCCCAGCAGAGCAGCCTTGTTCCGAGCAACCAGCCCCATGTCCCAACTCCAAATGTCCCATGCTGGCTTGCTGATGCTCGCTTGCACTTTTCCTTCGCCCGGCACGTCTTAAATGTTGACTCATTTACTCCGGTAATGCAGTGACTAGTAAACATGAATGTTCGAGTCAACAATTCGATTTGAACTTTTTGGGCCCGGCGGGACGGTCCCGGCGCGGCGGACGGACAAAGGAGTGGAATGAGATGAATTCGCACAATCTGAACCATTTCCGTTCAGGCCAATACAGGCACGGATATCGCCGTCCGGAAGGGCAGGTTGCGACGCGTCCGATGGCCGGATCGCTGGCGGTCAGGACGCTGACGAGCGAGTCGCTGTTCCTCGGCGACTTCGAGATCGGCATCGACCATGGCGGCGCGCTCTACCGCCTAAAAATCACCCGTCAGGGCAAGCTCATTCTCAACAAGTAGGTATTTCGAAAATGGACCAGCGCGTGAAACCCGCCCCGCATGAAATCAGGCGGGCGCGAGCCGAAAACCCGAAGATGCGGGAACGTGATCTTGCAAGCCAACTCGGCGTCTCGGAGGCCGATCTTGTGGCCGCCCATTGCGGCGAGGGCGTGGTTCGTATCGAGCCGCGCGTCAACGACCTGCTCGCAGGGCTCGAGGCCGTCGGCGAGGTCATGGCGCTGACCCGCAACGAGAGCGCCGTGCACGAGAAGATTGGCGTCTACGACAAGGTCGTCCCAGGCAAGCAGGCCGCCATGGTCCTCGGCGAGCAGATCGACCTGCGCATCTTTCCGAATGCCTGGGCGCATGGCTTTGCAGTCGAAAAGCGCGATGGCGACGACATTCGCCGCAGCCTGCAGTTCTTCGACGCGGCGGGCACGGCGGTTCACAAAGTGCACCTGCGCCCGTCGTCCAACCTCTATGCCTATCAGAAGCTCGTGGAATCGCTTGGTACCGACAGCCAGGAACCGGCGATCATCACGATCCCTGCCGCGGTCGAGCAGCCTGTCCAGGACGCGGCGGCGAGCGTCGACGAACTGCGCCAGCGCTGGAGCAGCCTGACCGACACGCACCAGTTCTTCGGCATGCTGCGCTCGCTCAAGCTGGGCCGCCAGCAGGCCATGCGCATGGTCGGCCGCGACTACGCCTGGACGCTCGAGAATGACGCGCTGCCGTCGATGTTCCATCGGGCAGCCGAGAGCGGCCAGCCGATCATGTGCTTCGTCGGCAACCATGGCTGCATCCAGATCCATTCCGGACCAGTGACCAACATCAAGCCGATGGGGCCGTGGATCAACGTGATGGACGAGACCTTCCACCTGCACCTGCGTCTCGACCACGTCCAGGAGCTGTGGGCTGTCCGCAAGCCGACCAAGGACGGGCATGTCACCTCGATCGAGGCATACGACGCCAAGGGCGAGATGATCATCCAGTTCTTCGGCAGCCGTAAGGAAGGAAGGACGGAGCGCGACGACTGGCGCGGTCTGGTCGAAAGCCTGCCTGCCGCGCAGCAGGAAGCGGCCTAGGAGCATGATGATGTCGACTACCCAAGGGCTGCTTCGTTCAGCCGCGCTAGGCCTGTCGGTACTGCTGTCGATTACGACGGCAGGCCACGCCGCCGAGGGGACGAGCGTGCTGCCGGACACCTCGCGGGTCGCCTCCGTGGGCGGCTCGATCACGGAGATCGTTTATGCGCTGGGTGAGGAGGCGAAGCTCGTCGCCCGCGATTCGACCAGCGTCTATCCCGAGCCGGCGCTGAAGCTGCCGGATGTCGGCTACATGCGCGCGCTTTCGCCCGAGGGGGTCCTGTCGGTAAGCCCCACGGGCATTTTGGCGCTGGAGGGCAGCGGCCCGAAGGAGGCCGTGGATGTCCTGAAGAAGGCGAGCATTCCCTTTGTCAGCATTCCCGAAGACTTCACCCATCAGGGTATCGTCGACAAGGTCCGCGTCGTCGGCAAGGCGCTGGGCGCCGAGGCCAAGGCCGAAGAGCTGGCGACACAGGTCGACCAGCAACTGAACGAAGCCGAAGCCCTGACCGCCGGGATTCCGCAGGCCGACCGGAAGCGGGTTCTGTTCATCCTGAGCCTTCAGGGCGGCAAGCTTCTCGCTTCGGGGAGCGGCACTGCGGCTGACGGGATCATCGATCTCGCCGGTGCCGTCAATGCGGTCGAAGGCTTCTCCGGCTACAAGCAGCTGACCGACGAGGCAGCCATCACGGCCAGGCCCGACATCATCCTGATGATGGACCGGGAAGGCGAGCTCGCCATCGACGACAGCGAGCTCTACGGCCACCCGGCGATAGCCTCCACTCCGGCCGGCCAGGCCAGGCGGGTCATCCGCATGGACGGCGCCTATCTGCTCGGGTTCGGTCCGCGCACGGCAAGCGCGGTCAAGGACCTGGCAGCATCGCTCTATGGCGACGCGATCAAGAAGTAAGGCAGCCCTGTGGTGGACGAAACGATCGCCGGCGTCGCCGGCGCAAGCGGAGAAGGTCGCGGCGTGAGCGGCGACCGCTCCGGCCGGGCAATGCTTCTCATCGCGGTGCTGTCGGGGGTGCTCGCGGTCACGGCATTGACAAGTCTGACATGGGGCGCCTCGGACGCCTCGGCGATCGGGCTGGTCCGCGAATGGCTGTTCGGGGCGGCTCCCGGCAATGAGGCGCTGTCGGCGCGCGATGCGATCATCGTCTACGACATCCGGCTGCCGCGCGTCATTCTCGGCATCCTGATCGGCGCAGCACTCGCGGTTTCGGGTGCGGTCATGCAGGGGCTTTTTCGCAACCCGCTCGCCGATCCCGGGCTCGTGGGAGTCTCCGCCGGTTCGGGTCTCGGGGCCGTCACGGTGATCGTGCTTGGCGGGACTGTGCTTGCGCCTTTCACGTCGCTTTTCGGCAGCTATGCGTTGCCGGTGGCGGCCTTCGGCGGTGGCCTCGTCACCACCATCATCCTCTACAACGTCGCGACACGGCAGGGGCGCACCTCCATCGCCACGATGCTGCTGGCCGGCATCGCCCTGGGCGCCATGGCGATCGCGCTGACGGGCATACTTGTCTACATGGCCGACGACCGGCAGCTGCGCGACCTGACATTCTGGCAGCTGGGTTCGCTTGCCGGCGCGACCTGGGTCAAGATCGCCGCGGCCGGTCCGATCATCGTGCTCGCGCTCGCCGCCACGCCGTTCCTGGCCAAGGGTCTCAACGCGATGGCACTGGGTGAAGCCACTGCCGCCCATCTCGGCGTTCCGGTCCAGCGCCTGAAATATGTAGCGATCGTCGCCGTTTCGGCAGCGATCGGCTCGTCGGTCGCGGTCAGCGGCGGCATCGGCTTCATCGGTATCGTCGTGCCGCACCTGCTGCGGCTCGCGATCGGTCCGGACAACCGCTACCTGCTGCCCGCGTCGGCGCTTCTGGGGGCCTGCCTGCTCCTGCTTGCAGATGCCGTCAGCCGGACGATCGTAGCGCCGGCCGAACTCCCTATCGGGATCGTCACCGCTGCCGTGGGGGGACCGTTCTTCCTCTGGATCCTGCTGCGCAAGCGCGGCGTCATCGATCTCTGACCCCGTCATCGCGTAGAAAGGCAAGAGATGCTTGAAGCACGCCAGGTTTCCGTTTCGATCGGCAGCCGACGCATCGTGAGCGAAGCGGATTTCATTGTCCGCCCGGGCGAACTGGCGGCCATCGTCGGCCCCAACGGTTCGGGCAAGACGACCTTCCTGAAGGCGCTCACCGGAGAACTCACCTATTCCGGCAGCGTCGAACTCAACGGCAAGGATGTGGCGGCTCTCAAGCCGTGGCAGATCGCGGCAATGCGAGCCGTGCTGCCGCAGGCGACCGTTCTTGCCTTCCCGTTCACCGTGCGCGAGATCGTCAAGCTGGGAGTGACTGGCGGCAGATCGGGGGCACTTGCCGGCGAGGCCGAGCGACTGCCCGACATGGCGCTGGCGCGCGTCGACCTCGAGGGTTTTGCCGGACGGTTCTACCAGGAGCTCTCGGGCGGCGAGCAGCAGCGGGTCCAGCTCGCGCGCGTCCTTTGCCAGGTGTGGGCGCCCGTCCTCGATGGCCAGCCGCGCTACCTGTTCCTGGACGAGCCGGTGTCCAGCCTCGACATCAAGCACCAGTTGATCATCATGGACATCGCCAGGGACTTCGCGCGACGCGGGGGCGGGGTGATCGCGATCCTGCATGATCTCAATCTGGCGGCCATGTATGCCGACCAGATCTGCGTCATGCACCGCGGAAAGCTGGCGGCAGCAGGTGAGCCGACGTCGGTTCTCAATGACGAGCTGATCGAGAGGGTGTTCGGCTGCCGCCTTCGGGTTGGAGCCGTACCGGCTGCCAACGTCCCGTTCGTGCTGCCGCAGTCCGCCGTGGCGTGATCAGCCCGCGAGCGCGCGCTGCTCGGGCAGTTCTATGCCCAGCAGGTCGCGCATGTTCGGGCGCGCGGCCACCAGATCAGCGATCGTGTAGCGAGCGAGCACCTCGAAGAATGCGTTCAGCGCTTCGCGGAGCGCCGAATTGAGGCCGCAGCTGTCGACCAGCGGGCATTCGGCCGCATCGGTTTCGAAGCACTCGGCCATCGCGAAATTCTCTTCCGTCACGCGTACGACATCGAACAGCGAGATCTTGTCGGCGGGCTTGCCCAACCGCACGCCGCCATTGCGACCGCGGACGGTCTCGACCAATTTCGCCTCGACCAGCGGCTGCAGGATCTTGAACAGGAACAGCTCCGACACCGAATAGGCAGCGGCGATCTCAGGCACACGACTCAGCCGGCCTTCGTTGGCAGCGCAATACATCAGGATGCGCATGGCATAGTTGGTCTGGCGGGTAAGGCGCATGGACGATTCCTCGCTTTGGCGCGGACAGGCTACTTATATGGCCTACACCTTAGAACTATTCCAGACAAGCGCTGTCAACAATTTGCGTTGAGTCCCGCTTCCGGCGCAAGTCAGCCTTGCACAGATGGCCGGTCTAGGCGCTTGATTTCGTTGTTGCACTGCACAATATTGCGCGCGTCGAGAGTCTAAGACTCTGGGGAGGAACCCAAGAGGACTGCGACATGGAACAGATCAAACTTGCTCAACGCCCGCTGGTCGGAACGATCCGCCAGCTTCGGCCTTCCGATCTGCCCCGATTTGCCGAACATCTGCTGAGACTGGACGACGAGAGCCGCCGCGACAGGTTCAACGGACTGGCGGACGACGCCTTCCTGCGCGCCTATGCCGAGCGCTGCTTCCACGAGGGCGTGACCGTGATTGGCTATGTGGAGGGCGACAAGGTTTTGGGCGCTGCCGAATTGCACGAGCTGCCGGAAGAGAGCGAGCCGACAGCCGAGATCGCATTCAGCGTCGAGCGCCCGCTCCAGCACAGGGGCATTGGCGGACGACTGTTCCGGCGCTTGATCGCGCAGGCGAGGGGGCTGGCCTACAGCCGCCTGCAGGTCACCACGCACTCCGACAACGCCGCCATGAAGGCTCTCGCACGCCGCTTCAAAGCCAAGCTCAGCTTCGACCATGGCGAAACCCACGGCGTGATCGAGCTGGACGCCGATGGTGCTGCGGATGCCGAATGGGGTTTCTTCCTCCCCGATGCGGGCCGGAACGTCGCCAAGGCGTATGCTGCCTGAGGCGCATTTCGAATTGAAGCGCCGGCGCGCGGTGCCGATATTGTCCCTGTGACCTACAGGGAGTCGGACGATGTCCTCACCGCAGAGCCCGGCGTTGCCCGCGGCCATGACCGCACCGGGCAAGGCTAGCGATGCCGAGAAGATAGCTGCGTTGCGGAGGACAAAATTCCTCGCAACCGGCGCGCTGGCGCTTTGCGTCGTTGTGTTCGCGCTGGCGAAATCGCTGCAGGGGCGTTGGCCCTGGCTCGGTTTCGTTGCCGCTTTCGCGGAGGCCGCAACGATCGGCGGCATCGCCGACTGGTATGCGGTGGTCGCCCTGTTCAAGCGTCCGCTCGGCCTGCCCATCCCGCACACCGCCATCATCCCCTCCAACCAGCACCGCATTGCCGACAATCTCGGACGCTTCATCGAGAGCAACTTCCTTGCGTCCGAGCCGGTGCGGCGCAAGCTCAAGGAAGTGGATTTCGCCGCGCTCGTCGCTGACTGGCTGTCCGACCGTCACCGGGCCGAGGGCCTGTCGCGCTTCGTCGGACGTCTCGTCCCCAAGATGCTCCAGGCGATAGAGGACACCGGACTGCGGGAATTCGCGACACGTCGCATGATCGAGCGCGTCGGCAAGGTCGAGGTGGCACCGCTCGCAGCCGAACTGTTGTCGGCGTTCACTGAAGACCGGCGCCACCAGCGGCTTTTCGACGAACTGATCAAGTCGATCGGCGCGTTCCTGAGCGACGAAAAGGCGCTCGCGGTGCTTCGCGAGAAGATCAGGGAGGAACTGCCCTCGGTCTTCAACCTGTTCCGCGCCGACGCCTACCTGCTCAAGCGCATCGTCTCCTCGGCGGCGACCCTGCTCGAGGAGGTGCGGGCCGATCCGGAGCACCCGCTGCGCGGCGAATTCGACGCCTTCGTCTACGGTTTCGTCGAGAAGCTGCGCCATTCGCCGGAGTATGCCCGCCGGGCCGAGCAGCTGAAGCGGAACTTCCTGGCGCGCCCCGAACTGCGCGGGCTGGCACGCGACGTCTGGGCGAGCATGCGCGGCTTCGTCGAGCAGGACGTCGCTTCGGCCGATTCCAAGACACGCAAGCATCTGACGAACCTGTTCGTCGAGATCGGCCAGAACCTGGCGCGCGATCCGCAGATCAGGGCCGACATGAACGAGGGCTTCGTCGTCGCGCTGACCTCCTTCGTGGAGAACCAGAAGAGCGGCGTGTCGACCTTCGTCGCCGACCAGGTCAAGGGCTGGGACCTCGGGCAACTGACCCGCCTGATGGAGATCAACATCGGGCGCGACCTGCAATACATACGTTTCAACGGCATGCTGATCGGCGGGCTCGCCGGCCTTGCGCTCTATTCCGTCGAGTTGCTGCTGCTGGCGAATTGACCGGCTGCGTCGCTGGTCTATTCTGACCTCAAGACCTCCGGGGGAGGCCCGGAGCAAGACGGGAGCGAGCCATGGCGAAGAAGCCGGAACCGGAATCCTTCATGGACATGTTTGCCAAGTTCGGGCGTGACCTGAAGATGCCCGCGGTCGATGTCGAGGCCATCGTCAGCCATCATCGCAAGAACCTCGAAGCGCTGGAAAAGTCGGTCAAGGCTTCGGCTGCCGGCGCGTCGTCGCTGATGGTCAAGCAGCGTGAGATGCTGCAGGACACGGTGCGCGAGATCACCGATGCGGCACAAAGCATGAGAGTGCCGGGAAATCCGCAGGAGCTGATGACAAAGCAGGCCGATTTTGCCCGGCGCTCGTTCGAGGCGGCGGTCAAGAATGCCGGCGAAGTGGCGGCGATCGTCCGCAAGTCGGGAACAGAATCGGTCGATATCCTGCGCAACCGCATCCACGAATCGATCGAGGAAATCCGCGACAGCTACGACAAGAAGAAGTAGCGGATTCGCATTCCCGCTTCCTCTCCTGTGGGTATCGCCATACAGGCCGAGCACCGTCCGCTCCGGGATGGTAAGGAACGCCGGTCACATTTGCGGCGCCGCCCGTCTTAGGACTCGCAAACGACGCTGCAGCACTTAGAACCCGTGCCTGTAACCTTCCGGGGGCGATTCCCGCGTTCGGAAGCAGGCACCGGCATTCGATCGAGGAAGCGGGGATGAAGGTAGGTATCGAGATGGGAGCTGCGTCCGGCGGGACGAAGGCTCAGATGGATCTCGAGGAACTGCTTGCGACCCGTTTGCTGGTTCAGGGCAATTCGGGGTCGGGCAAGTCGCACCTGCTGCGCCGCCTGCTCGAACAGAGCGCGCCCTGGGTCCAGCAATGCGTCATCGATCCCGAGGGCGATTTTGTCACGCTCGCTGACCGCTTCGGGCATGTCGTGGTCGACGCCCAGCGCACCGAGGCGGAACTGACCCGCATCGCCGGCCGCATCCGCCAGCACCGTGTGTCGGTGGTGCTCAACCTCGAGGGCCTGGACGTCGAACAGCAGATGCGAGGGGCGGCGGCCTTCCTCAACGGCATGTTCGATGCCGAGCGCGACTTCTGGTATCCGGTCCTGGTGGTCGTCGACGAGGCGCAACTGTTTGCGCCGGCCGTGGCCGGCGAGGTGTCGGATGAGGCGCGCAAGATCTCGCTCGGCGCGATGACCAACCTGATGTGCCGCGGCCGCAAGCGCGGCCTCGCAGGCGTGATCGCCACCCAGCGCCTCGCCAAGCTTGCCAAGAACGTCGCCGCCGAGGCCTCGAACTTCCTGATGGGCCGCACCTTCCTCGACATCGACATGGCGCGCGCCGCGGATCTCCTCGGCATGGAGCGCCGGCAGGCGGAGATGTTCCGTGACCTGGCGCGCGGCAATTTCGTGGCACTCGGCCCAGCCGTGTCGCGGCGGCCGCTGCCCGTCGCAATCGGCCCGGTCGAAACCTCGGCGCGTTCGGTGAGCCCGAAGCTGATGCCGCTGCCCGACGCGACGGAAGAGGCCCGTGACCTGATCTTCGCGCCGGAGCCGATCGAGGCGCGCCAGACCGTGCGGCGCGCAGCACCACCTCCGCCGCCCACGCCGACCGCCGACATCATCGCGCAACTGACCCAGGCACGGGCCGACGCCTCGGCGCCGGTGGCCGAGCCGATCTTCCCGCTGTTCGACGAGGCCGAGCGCGAGGCGCTGATCGATACGATCGTCCGGGAGATGGTCGAGGACCCGGACGCTGCCTTCCGGACGGATGCCGTGCTCTACCAGGACTTCCTGGTGCGCTGCCGCATCAAGCGGATGCAGGGCGAACCGCCGACGCTGGCGACTTTCCGCCGGCGATATGCGGTTGCGCGCGCCGGCGTCGACGACGAGACGGCGTCGAGCGATTCCTGGCAGCAGGCGCTGGGGATGTCGGCGACGCTGCCGGAGGATCTGCAGGCGGTTTTCCTGATCGTCGCCCAGGCGGCGGTGAAGGGGGCGCCCTGTCCCTCCGACGCGGCAATCGCGCAGGCCTACGGCAGCCACTCGGCACGCCGCGCGCGGCGTCTGCTCACCTATTTCGAGGAGCAGGGGCTGGTCGTCGTGCGTACCGATTTCCACGGCAAGCGTTCGGTGGCGTTCCCCGATCTCGGCTGCGAGACGGCCGCCGGCGACCCCGAGAGGACCGACGATCTCGCGGAGCGCCAGGCCGCGGAATAGACTGCTCGAGCGCTCTCGGCAGGTTGACAACCACCGGCATCATGGTCCCCAGATGGCAGCAGCCTGTCGAGGAGGGGACATGAGCCGCGAGAAGCCTATAGAGACATACGAGGAACTGCGCTCGAAGATCGGCGAGGAAATCGGCGTTTCCGACTGGGTTCTGGTCGATCAGGCGCGCATCGACGGATTTGCCGAATGTACGGGTGATCGCCAGTGGCTCCATGTCGATCCGGAAAGGGCACGCCGGCAAAGCCCGTTCCGCACCACGATCGCCCATGGCTACCTGACGCTGTCGCTGATCGGCGCGTTCATTCAGGAAATGGGCGTGGTTCCGTTGAATACGCACGCAGCCTTCAACTACGGTCTCGACAAGACGCGCTTCCTTGCGCCGGTCAAGGTCGGTGCGCGGGTGCGCATGCGCACCGTGCTGATGTCGATGGAGGAAAAAGGCCCGGGGCAATATCTGCTCAAGGCCGAGAACACCATCGAGATTGAGAACGAGGTGAAGCCCGCGCTGGTCGCCGAAAGCCTGGTGATGCTCTACGAGCGGCGCAAGAAGGCGACGGCCTGACGTCGAGTGCAGCCTAGCGCGGTGCGCCGATCGTGATCTCGATCTCGCCGATGCCGTCGACGCCGCCGGTGATCCTATCGCCGGCACTGACTGCGCCGACGCCGGCCGGCGTTCCGGTGTAGATCAGGTCGCCTGCCCTGAGTTCCATCGCCTCGCTGCAGATGGCGATCACCTCGGGGATCGACCAGATCAGTTCCTTGAGGTCGCCCTGCTGCCTGGTCTCGCCGTTCACGGCGAGCCATATCCGGCCGGCTGCAGGATGCCCGCTCGTCGCGACCGGCACCAGCGGGGCGCACGGCGCGGACTGGTCGAAGCCCTTTGACCAGTCCCAGGGGCGGCCCATCTTCTTGGCAACGTCCTGGAGGTCGCGTCGGGTGAAATCGATGCCCACGCCATAGCCCCACACGTGGGAGAGCGCATCGGCGGCCGCGATGCGGAAGCCGCCACGGCCGATGGCTACCACCAACTCGATCTCGTGGTGGAGATCCTGCGTCAGCGGCGGATAGGGAATCGTCGAACCGGAATCGACCACGGCGTCGGCGGGCTTGCTGAAGAAGAACGGCGGATCGCGGTCGGGGTCGTTGCCCATTTCGCGCGCATGGGCCGCATAGTTGCGACCGACGCACAGGATGCGCCGCACGGGGAATCGGTCGGACGATCCGGCGACGGCGACCGATGCGGGCTGCGGCGGAGCGAAAACGAAAGCGGACAAGGCACGACTCCTCAAAGATTTCCCTGCGTTTTCGCATGTTCCGGCCGTCCCTGTCACTCGCGCCATGGCGCAGGACCGATATTCTGCACTGGCCTGCACGCTATGCGTGTCTGTCCACCAAATAGGGCCTTGCAGCCGGCATTGGCCGGGATAGGATTTGATCACCTGACGGGTGCGGGGTTCTGCCTGGCCGGTCGCGGCAACAGTGGGAGGTTTCATGTCAGAGGTTACTTTGGTCGTGAATGGCCGAAAGGTGAGCGGCGCGGTGGAGGACCGCACGCTTCTTGTTCAATTCCTGCGCGAAAATCTGGGGCTGACCGGCACGCATGTGGGATGTGACACATCGCAATGCGGCGCGTGCGTCGTCCATATCGACGGCAAGGCGGTCAAATCCTGCACCATGCTCGCAGTGCAGGCCTCCGGCTCTACCGTGACCACCATCGAGGGATTGGCGAACGGCGCCGATCTCCATCCCGTACAGGCAGCGTTCAAGGAACATCACGGCCTTCAGTGCGGCTTCTGCACGCCTGGCATGATCATGACAGCCACCGACATGATACGGCGGCATCCCGACGGTCTCGACGAGGCGACGGTGCGCGCCGAACTCGAAGGCAACATTTGCCGCTGCACCGGCTACCACAACATCGTCAAGGCGATACTCGCCGCTTCGAAGACGATGGCGAAGGCTTCGAAGGGCAAGGCGAAAAAGGCTGCTTGAACAGAATTGGGAGTAGGGCAGTAGGGCAGTGAGGCAGTAGGACGAAGCTGCCGCCAACGGAAGCTCACCTACCGCCTTGTTGCCTTACTCCCGTACTGCCCTCCGGAGGAGAATTCAGATGGGAATGGAAGGCATTGGCGCGCGAGTTGCGCGCAAGGAAGACAAGAGGTTCATCACCGGCGGGGGCCGATATGTCGACGATATGGTCGTCCCCGGCATGAAGCACGCGGCGTTCGTGCGCAGCCCGTACGCCCACGCCGACATCAAGAAGATCGACGTCAAGGCGGCGGAAGCCATGCCTGGTGTGATCGCGGTGCTCACCGGCAAGCAGCTCAAGGCCGACGGCATCGGCAACCTGATCTGCGGCTGGATGATCCACTCGAAGGACGGCTCGCCGATGAAGATGGGCGCCTGGTCACCGCTGGCGGTCGATCGCGTCCGCTATGTCGGCGATGCGGTGGTCGTCGTGGTCGCCGAGACCAAGGGGCAGGCGCGTGACGCCGCGGAGGCGGTGGAGGTCACCTACAAGGAGCGCAAGGCCGTCATCGACGCCGTCGATTCGCTCAAGAAGGGAGCGCCGCAGCTTCATCCGGAGGCCGAGGGCAACCTGATCTTCGACTGGGAGATCGGCGACGCCAAGGCGACCGACGCCGCGCTCAAGAGTGCCGCGCATGTGACGAAGGTCACCATCCACAACAACCGCCTCGTGCCCAACGCGATGGAGCCGCGCGCCGCGCTCGGCCACTATGACAAGGCCGAGGACCATTACACCTGCTGGACCACTTCGCAGAACCCGCATGTCGCCCGGCTTGTGCTGAGCGCGTTCTACAACGTCGCGCCCGAGAACAAGCTCCGCGTGATCGCCCCCGACGTCGGCGGCGGCTTCGGATCGAAGATCTACATCTATCCGGAAGAAATCGTCTGCCTGTGGGCATCCAAGCGCGCCGGCGTGCCGGTCAAGTGGGTGGCCGACCGCACCGAGAGCTTCCTGACCGACGCGCATGGCCGCGACCATGTGTCGGAAGTCGAGATGGCCTTCGACAAGAACAACCGGATCATCGGGCTCAAGGTCGACACCATCGCCAATCTCGGCGCCTACATGTCGCTGTTCTCGTCCTGCGTGCCGACCTATCTCTACGCCACGCTGCTCTCGGGCCAGTACGACATACCCGCGATCCACGCCAATGTGCGCACGGTCTACACCAACACGGCGCCCGTAGACGCCTATCGCGGGGCAGGGCGTCCCGAGGCGACCTACCTGCTCGAGCGCACGATGGAGATAGCCGCGCGCGAACTCGGCGTATCGCCGGCCGACCTCAGGCGCAGCAACTTCATCACCCAGTTCCCGCACCAGACGCCAGTCATCATGAACTATGACGCGGGCGACTATGCGGCCTCGCTCGACGCAGCGATGAAGCAGGCCGACTACGCCGGCTTCGCCAAGCGCAAGGCGGCGGCGGCCAAGAAGGGCAAGCTGCGGGGCATCGGCATGAGCTGCTACATCGAGGCATGCGGCATCGCGCCGTCGGCGGCGGTGGGCAGTCTGGGAGCGGGTGTCGGCCTGTGGGAGTCGGCCGAGGTGCGTGTCAACGCTGTCGGCACCATCGAGGTGCTCACCGGCTCGCACAGCCACGGCCAGGGCCACGAGACGACTTTCGCCCAGCTCGTCAACCAGCGCTTCGGCGTGCCGCTCGACAGTGTCTCCATCGTCCATGGCGACACCGACAAGGTGCAGATGGGCATGGGTACCTACGGCTCGCGCTCGGGCGCGGTCGGCATGTCAGCGGTCGTCAAGGCGCTCGACAAGGTCGAGGCAAAGGCCAAGAAGATCGCCGCGCACCTGCTCGAGGCCGACGAGGGCGACATCGTCATCGAGAACGGCGCGCTGAAGGTCGCGGGGACCGACAAGAACGTGCCCTGGTTCCAGATGGCGCTCGCCGCCTACACAGCCCACAACCTGCCGGCGGGCATGGAGCCGGGTCTAAAGGAAACGGCCTTCTACGACCCGTCCAACTTCACCTTCCCAGCGGGCTGCTACATCTGCGAAGTCGAGATCGATCCCGAGACGGGCAAGACCGACATCGTGCAGTTCGTCGCAGCCGACGACTTCGGCAACATCATCAATCCGATGATCGTCGAAGGGCAGGTACATGGCGGCATCGCGCAGGGAATAGGGCAGGCGCTGCTCGAGGGTGCCGTCTATGACGGCTCGGGCCAGCTTCTGACGGCGAGCTACATGGACTACACCATGCCCCGCGCCGACGACCTGCCGTCGTTCCAGGTTTCGACCTCGAACACGCCTTGCCCGGGCAATCCGCTCGGCATGAAGGGCTGCGGCGAGGCCGGCGCCATCGGTTCACCGCCGGCGGTGGTCAACGCCATCACCGACGCACTCGGCCACGAGAACCTGACCATGCCGGCCACCCCCAGCAAGGTCTGGGCCGCCGCGCGGGCCGGCACGAAGCACTGAGGAGGACGCCACAATGTATTCCGTCAACTACCATCGCGCCGCCTCGGTCGCGGACGCCGTCAAGAAGGTCAAGGCCGGCGACGGCAAGTTCCTGGCCGGGGGGATGACCCTGATCCCGGCGATGAAGACGCGGCTGGCCGCTCCTTCTGATGTCATCGACCTGACGCATATCGCCGAGCTCAAGGGCATCAAGGTGTCGGGCAAGACCGTGACCATTGGGGCGACGACGACGCATTTCGAGGTCGCCAACGACGAGAAGCTCAGGAAGGCGTGTCCCGCGCTTGCGGAACTGGCGAGCCACATCGGCGATCCTGCTGTCCGGCATCGCGGTACCATCGGCGGCTCGATCGCCAACAACGACCCGGCAGCAGACTATCCCTCCGCCATGCTGGCGCTGGGGGCGACCATCGTCACCAACAAGCGCGAGCTTCCGGCCGACAAGTTCTTCAAGGGCCTGTTCGAGACGGCGCTGAAGGATGACGAGGTGATCACCGCCGTGACCTTTGCCGTGCCCGCCAAGGCCGGCTACGCCAAGTTCCCAAATCCGGCTTCGCGCTATGCGATGACGGGCGTGTTCGTGGCGAAGGGCAAGGACGGGGTGCGCGCGGCGGTGACAGGCGCGGGCGACGACGGCGTGTTCCGCTCGAAGGAGATCGAGGCAGCACTTGCCAAGAAATTCGAGGCTTCGGCGCTCGAAGGGGTGTCGGTGCCGTCGAAGAACCTGATGAGCGACATCCACGCTTCTGCCGAATATCGCGCCAACCTGGTGGTGGTGATGGCGAAGCGGGCGGTCGCCGCCGCAAGCGCCTGATCGATTGCCAAACCGCAGCAAGGCGAGGGGCCTCCGGGCCCCTTTTTATCTTGCTGGACCGTGCTGACCATACGACAGCCGTGTGAGGCGAGGCGCTTTGGTCGGAAGCCTCGCGGATCGAACTAGAACCAAAGTCGGCGCCGGTTGGCCGAACATCTTGCCGGCCAACCCCTTGGCATTGGTTGCCAAGGCGGCTTACATGCCGCGCACGGTTTCATCGCAGTCACGTGGAGCAAAACGGAATGGCGCGCCCGATAACCTCGATCGCCGATCTTCGCGCTATCGCAAAGCGCCGCGTACCGCGCATGTTCTACGACTATTGCGATTCCGGCTCCTGGACCGAAAGCACCTATCGCGAGAACGAAACCGACTTCGTGCCGATCAAGCTGCGCCAGCGGGTCGCCGTCGATATGCGCAACCGCACGCTCGAAACCACGATGGTGGGCGAAAAAGTGTCGATGCCTGTGGCGCTTGCGCCGACGGGCCTCACCGGCATGCAGCATGCGGACGGCGAAATCCATGCGGCGCGCGCAGCAGAGAAGGCCGGCGTCCCGTTCACGCTGTCGACGATGAGTATCTGCTCCATCGAAGACGTCGCCGAGAACACGTCTAAGCCGTTCTGGTTCCAGCTCTATGTGATGAAGGACCGCGAGTTCGTCGGCAATCTCATCCGCCGCGCCAAGGCGGCGAACTGCTCCGCATTGGTGCTCACGCTCGACCTGCAGATTCTCGGCCAGCGCCATAAGGACATCGTCAACGGGCTGTCGACGCCGCCGCGGATGACCATTCCGAACATCATCAACCTGGCAACCAAGCCGCGCTGGTGCCTGAACATGCTGCGCACCAACCGGCGCACGTTCCGCAACATCGCCGGCCACGCCAAGGGCGTGACCGATCTGCGCTCGCTGTCGTCCTGGACGGCGGAACAATTCGACCCGGCTTTGAGCTGGGACGACGTGAAGTGGATCAAGGAGCAGTGGGGCGGCAAGCTGATCCTCAAGGGCATCCTCGACGCCGATGACGCCGAGAAGGCCGTTGCCAGCGGCGCCGATGCCCTGATCGTTTCCAACCACGGCGGTCGCCAGCTCGACGGTGCCGTCTCGTCGATCTCGGCCTTGCCTGAGATCGTCGCGCGTGTCGGCGACCGCATCGAGGTTTTCATGGATGGCGGCATTCGCTCCGGCCAGGACGTCATCAAGGCGATCGCGTTCGGCGCCAGGGGCGTCTTCATCGGCCGCGCCTTCCTCTACGGGCTCGGCGCGGGCGGCGAGGCCGGCGTGACCGCCTGCCTCGACATCATCCGAAAGGAGCTCGACGTCACCATGGCCTTCTGCGGGCTGCGCGACATCAGGGACGTCGACGGCCGCATCATCGCGCGGCGATGACAGGCGAGGGCAGGTTGAGCGGTATTGTGCTCCGGGGCGCGTCGCAGCGGGCGGAGGTATCTTCGCCCACGGGCGCCCACGGCGCGGATCGGCCCCAATGACGCGCCGCATTCGCCGCATTGCTGGCGCTGCGACCCTCAACACCCGGCGCGCCGGTTTTCTGGCGCTGGGCCTGCTCATGTTGGTGCTCGCGGTCGTCGGCGCATTCCTGCCGCTGATGCCGTCAACGATCTTCCTCATCGCCGCCGCATGGTGCTTCGGGCGCTCGTCGCCGCGGGTGGAGGCCTGGATGCTCGACCATCCACGCTTCGGCCCGCCGCTGCGCGACTGGCGCGAGCAGGGCGCTATTCCCCGCAGGGGAAAGCTCGCGGCCTGGATCGGCATGGCGCTCGGCTACGGTGTGTTCCTGCTCGGCAGGCCGGATGCGTGGCTGGCAGTGGTCGCGGCCATCTTCGTCGCGGCGGGCGCGCTTTATGTCGGGACGCGGCCCGATCCCAAGCCGAAGGCGGCGGACATCAAGGCGGATTGAACCCTCGTCGACGACCGCCGGCGATAGCTGGATGGTTCGCGCAGCCCGTTCGCCCGCTATCGGACCCGACCTGCGAGGCGCAGCTTCTCGTAGCGTTTGATAAGCCGGTCGCGCTTGAGCTTCGAAAGCCGCTGTATCCAGAAGATGCCGTCGAGCTGGTCGATCTCGTGTTGGTGGCAGACGGCGAGGAAGCCGTCCGCCCTTTCCGTCCGCTCCACGCCGTCCAGATCCTGATGGGCGATCTCGACCTCGGAATGGCGCTCCACTTCCTCGACCACGCCCGGCATGGAGACGCTGCCTTCAGTATGGCGGGATTTTTCCTGCGACGCCCATACGAGGCGAGGATTGACGTAGATGCGGACGTCATCGCGCTGGAGTTCGAGCACGACCAATCGCTTCGGAACGCCGATATGCGGAGCCGTAATGCCGACACCGGGCGCCGCCCGCATCGTGTCGAGCAGGTCGTCCGCGAGTTCCCGCAGAGCAGCGTCGAATTCCGTCACTGGTTCAGCCACCGCCAGCAACCTGGGATCGGGATAGGTCACGATGCTCCGGACGGTCAGGTGAAGCACTCCGCTGCGACAGGGGTCGGACGATGCGGCCGCCTTGCTTGTGGTCTATTGGCGACGAGGCAATGCCCGAACGATGGAGGAAAGTCCATCTTTCGCGTCTAGGCGCCGGGGCCAGCGAGAAGGCAGGACGATCATCAGGCCTTGGCCGTGTTTATTTGATCTGCTTCGCTTGCGCTTGTTCAGCTTGCAGCTGGGCTGAGGCTGGTTGCTCGGGTTCAGGCGTGGCGACTGCTATTGCGAACAGCCGCCATTGCCCAGCTACGACCTGGAAGGCGAGATCGAACTTGATCTGCTGTGGCTGCGTCGGGAAATAGCCTGCGAGGCGCAGCATGCCATACTGATCGATGGAGGGCGTCTCGGTGAACTGCGGCGCCAAAAGTGCTGCGCCGTAGAGGTCGAAATTGCGATAGCGCAGGTCAGCGAAATTCTGGCCGAGATCGGCGGCTGTGTTGTTGGCCTGGAAGTCAGGCGCGGCGAGGTCGTGCAGGACCGTGTAGTTGCCAGAGCGGTTGGCGTCGTTGAGCGTAAGCAGCGTCGAACGGATCAGATAGAGCGCCTGCTCGAGCGAGACGGGCAGGGCGGGAGCCAGGCGCTGGGCCCTTTCGGCGGGTTGCGCCTTCGCCTTGTCCGCCGCCCGAGCGTCGTCGGGCGCAGCCGACCCGAGCAACAGCAGGGCAAAGGCTGTGAGGCCTGTCCGGCGCATGAGGACGCTCATCGGCGCCGTCACCAGCCTATCCGCACGCCGAGGCGTCCGCCGATGCCGCCGCCGTCGGTGCCATAGGCGATGCCGCCATTGGCCTGGACATGATCGCCAAGGCGCATCGTTCCGCTCAGGGCCAGGGCGTTGGTGCCCTCGAAGGTGCCCCAGTTCAGCGTCATGGCGTAGCGCTCGGTCGGCATGACCCACGGCGTGCCCGACATCGCGAACGCCATCGACACGCCGTTCAGCGCCTTGGAGCTCTTGCCGTCGAGATCGTTGAGACGGCTGTTGATCCCGCTGATTTGTCCATTGATGCTGGCGATATCGGCGACACCGGCGATGCCGAGATCGCCGAGCGAGCTGGAGCCGAGATTGCCGCCGCTGTCGGTGGTGACGAATTGCAGCGGCCCGGTCTGGGCGGCCCGGCTGGCATCCGAGGCGATGCCGGCCATGGTGTAGGTGCTCGAGGCCTTGCCAAAAGCTTGCTGGTTGGCGCGCGTTGTCGTGGCGCCGTTGCCGAATGCGGCCGAGTCGGCGTGTGTCGCTGCGGCCAGGTAACCGAACGCCGAGGAGTTCACGCCGGTAGCCTTCGCAGCGAAGCCGACTGCGGTGTTGGCGACGCCATCGCCGCTGGCAACCGCGTTGGCTCCCAGGGCGACGTTGCGGGACGCGGTGCCGCTGGCGTTGGCGCCATAACCGGATGCGACGTTGCCGCCATTGTTGCCGCTCGCATTGGCCAGAAAGCCCGTGGCGGCATTGTAGCTGTTGTCGCCGTCTGCTCTTGAGCCGTCACCGGTCGAAATGTTGCGGCTGTTATTGCCGCTCGCATTGGCGTTCAGGCCGGTTGCGATGTTGGAGCTGACGACGCCATCGGCATTCGCGCGGGTTCCGGTTGCGACGTTGTTGCTGTTGTTGCCGATGGCCGTCGCCTGGCTTCCGGACGCCAGATTCGAGCTGTTGTTGCCGGAGGCGTTCGCCTGCCTGCCGTAAGCGTTGTTGTTGCTGCCGTTGCCACTGGCGTTGGCGATAAAGCCGCTTGCGGTGTTCTTGCTGTTGGCACCGCTAGCTATCGCGCCGTCACCGACTGCGGTGTTCGAGCTGCCGTCGCCGCTGGCGTTGGTGTTGTTGCCATAGGCCGAGTTGCTGGACGTGTCGCCAAAAGCCTTGGCGTTGCCGACGGCGACGTTGCCGCTCGCGTTGCCACTTGAATCCGAGCCGGCGCCGGCCGCGACGTTGTTACTGTTTGTGCCCGACGCGCTTGCGCCCGGTCCGCAGGCGAAGTTGTTGCTTGCCCCTGAAGCCGTAGCGCCCTGCGCGGAAGCTGCGCCATCGACGCAGACGAACTGCGCCTGGGCGCTGCCCGTCATCGCCCATGTGGCAAAGGCGCCGACAAGTGCTGTTGCCGCCAGCGCCGATGCGCGCGTCATGCCGGCGTCTGTGACCATAGTTTGACTTCTCCCCCGCTGAAATCCCGGCCCCCGCCCACGGAGGATCGGCAGCCTTGCGCCCTGAACCCACGCTGCGACCGCGCCTCACGACAGGTCTTGAATGCCTGCACCGAGGCATGTCGCAGCTGCAATGTGGTGGCACGGAAGGCTTGGCCTGTCGCTGCATGTCAGGTTGGATTGGGACGCTCGGTCATGGAAAAGGAACGGGCAGTCATGATTGCGGTGGGGACCGGGATGCGAGCGAAATGCCGGCCGCGCCGCATGCCGGTTGGCCTTGGCGGCCTCGTTGTGCTAGGTGAGCGCCAACATCCGACGGCCATTGCCGTCCCAAGACACCGAAAAGAACATGACGAACCTCTACGCCGACGGCGCGCAAATCCTCGCCGTCGCACCCATGATGGATTGGACGGATCGTCATTGCCGGTTCTTCCACCGGCAGATCACGCGGGATTCGCTGCTCTACACCGAGATGGTGGTGGCGGACGCGGTGATCCACGGCGCGCGCGAACGGCTGCTCGGCTTCGATCCTTGTGAGCATCCCGTCGCCCTGCAGCTTGGCGGGTCGAACCCGGCCAAGCTGGCCGAGGCCGCGCGTATCGGCGAGGGCTACGGCTATGACGAGATCAACCTGAACGTCGGCTGCCCCTCCGACCGGGTCCAATCGGGCACCTTCGGCGCCTGCCTGATGAAGACCCCCGAACTCGTCGCCGAATGCGTGGCGGCCATGAAGGGAGCGGTGGCAATTCCGGTGACCGTCAAGTGCCGGATCGGAGTGGACCATCAGGATCCGGAACTGGCGCTCGACATCCTTGCCGAGCTGGTGTTCGCGGCTGGTACGGACGCGCTATGGGTGCACGCCCGGAAAGCCTGGCTCGAAGGGCTCAGCCCCAAGGAGAACCGGGAGATACCGCCACTGGACTACGGCCGCGTGTATCGTCTGAAGCAGAAATACCCGAACCGGTTCATCGGCATAAACGGCGGCATTCAGACCTTGGATGAGGCCGCTGCCCATCTCGGGCATGTCGACGGGGCGATGCTCGGCCGTGCCGCCTATCACACGCCGGCTGTGCTTACGGGCGCGGATGCGTTGCTGCGTGGAGAGGAAGCGGCGGACTTCGATTTTGCCGCGCTGATCGACGTCATGGCCGACTATGCCGCACGCCACATCGCCGCCGGTGGCCGCCTCGGCCACGTGACGCGGCACATGGTGGGACTGTTCCACGGCCATGCCGGTGCGCGGCGCTATCGCCAGATCCTGTCCACCGATGCGAACAAGCCCGGTGCCGGCCCCGAGGTGCTGCGGCATGCGTTCGCGGCCGTCGACCTGGGTGCCGCCAGCGAAGCGGCCTAATCCCGAAGGATCATCCGGTCGCCGCGGACGTCGAAGCCCGACAGCGAACCGATGAAATTCATGCCCAGCAGGCTTTGCTCGAGCCCGCGGTCGGCCACGAGCACGGGCAGGTTCCTGCGCTCGATGGCGCCGAGCCGGATGCTTTCTACGGTGACGCGCGCGGCGTGCGCGATGCCGTTGGCCGTCGACACGGGCACGGTGAAATTCAGGCTCTCCGGGTCGAAGCCAGCGATCCGCGCGTCGGAGGCTGTGAGCACTGTGCTGGTGGCGCCGGTGTCCACCATGGCCTGGATCGTCGCGCCGTTAACCGTGAGGCGGGCGCCGAAATGGCCGTTTGGCAGCTTGTCGAGGGTGACGGTGGCACGGCCGTCGCCGTCGACGACCGACATCGGGCTGCCGGGAACCAGCCCCGCCGTTACCCGGCTTGCGACGTCCTGCAGTTCGTAGCGGTACTGATAGCCCGCCACCAGCACCAGGACGATCAGCAGCCACATGGCGAAGCTGCGCAGGCTGTCGCCCCAATGGGTGCGGCGGCCAAGGATTCCGGCGCCCACCACCAGGGCAAGCGCGCCGAGATAGATGAGGCTGCCGAAACGGTCGTTGTCGAGGCCGAGCGTCTCGCCGGACGAATCGTTGAACAGAAGCAGCAGCAAGCCGCCGCCAAGCACCAGGATCGCGATCCAGAACAATCGGCTCATCGCGTGTGTGCCCTCAAGCCGTGCCGCGTTCGCGCGCCATGCGCGCCCGCCGCGTCTCGCGGCGCGGCTTGCGCTCCACGGTCTCGAGCCGTGCGGGCAGTTCGGCCATGACGGTGCGGCGGATTTCCGGCGTCATGTCGAGCCAGGCCGAAATTTCGTCGCGCGTGCGGCCGCAGCCGAAGCAATAGCCGGTGGCCATGTCGATCGAGCAGACGAGTATGCAGGGCGATTCTATGGCCGTC
This sequence comes from Mesorhizobium sp. SCN 65-20, assembly GCA_001724355.1. Taxonomy (GTDB): domain Bacteria; phylum Pseudomonadota; class Alphaproteobacteria; order Rhizobiales; family Rhizobiaceae; genus Aminobacter. The sequence goes on from MEEF01000017.1 coordinate 35,427, forward strand.
ATGGTGGATCCCGGTGCCTTGGGCGACTTATGCCCTCTGCCGCGCGCCGCCGCAACATGCAGGCGGCCACAGCGACATGGTGCACCAAGGGGGGCGATGCAAGCCCGTGCGACGGCGGCGCCCAACGTCGCCATGGCGATGGCGGACGTCAGGGAACGCCAAGCGGCGATTGTTTTCCCGCGGCGAGGGGGCTATGCCCCGGCGACGATATTCGAACGGCAGGCAAGCGATCATGACCAGCGCCCAACCCTTTGACGACTTCCGCAACCTCTTTGCCCATCTCCCCGAGGGAGACGTGGCGCAGGCCGGCAAGGTTTGGTCGATGTTTGCCAAAGCCGACAAGCCGCAGGGCTCGCTCGGCCGCATCGAGGACATCGCGGCATGGCTGGCGCGGTGGACGGGCCGTGCGCCGCCCTCCGTGCTCAAGCCGCTGGTCGCGATCTTCGCCGGCAATCACGGCGTGGTCGCGCAAGGCGTCTCGCCGCGCCCCATGGAGGCAACCGCGCAGCGCGTCGAACTCTGCGCCGCGGGCGGAGCGGCGATCAACCAGATCTGCGTCGCCCACGATCTCGGTCTCAAGGTCTTCGACCTTGCCTTGCATCTGCCGACGGCGGACATCACGGTCGAGCCGGCGCTCGACGAGCGCGGCTGTGCTGCGACCATGGCCTTCGGCATGGAGGCGATTGCCGGCGGCGCCGACCTCTTCTGCATCGGCGATCTCGGTGTCGCCAATACCACTGTCGCCGCAGCTTTGTGCGCTGCGCTGTTCGGCGGCAAGGGTGCTGACTGGGTCGGGCCGGGATCGGGGGCGGACGCCGCCATGCAGGCGCGCAAGGCAGATGCGGTCGACCGGGCGCTGGCGCTGCACGGCCCCCACATCACCGATCCGTTCGAGGCGCTGCGGCGCGTCGGTGGGCGCGAGTTCGCGGCGATCGCCGGCGCGATCCTTGCTGCCCGCATGGAGAAGATCCCCGTACTCCTCGACGGTTTTGCGACCTGCGCGGCTGCCGCTGTCCTGCATGCCCATCATGCGAACGCGCTCGACCACTGCATGTTCTCGCATGTGTCCACCGAACCGGGGCATGCCCGCCTGCTGGCCAAGCTCGGGGCGCGGCCTCTGCTCGGCCTGGGCATCGATCATGGCGAGGCGGTGGGTGCGGGCCTTGCCGCCAGCCTCGTGAAGACTGCGGCGCAGATCAGCTCGGGCATGGCGGCTGCCATCCGCTGACGATGGTTGAGGGAGTTTCTAGTGGCCGCCGGCCCGGCTGAGCGGCAGCGACGTCGGCAACCCGTCGATCACGCGCGCCGCAGGGAAAGTCGCGATCGCCTCGGTGCCCTCGCGCAGCTTCGACTTCAGGTCGAACTCGCCGCCGTGCAGGGCAAGCAGCCCCTGCACGATGGGCAGCCCGAGGCCGGTGCCCTGTTCGGCGCTCTTGATGGCGATCGATCCCTGGCCGAAGGCCGACAGCACGACCGGGATTTCCTCCGGCGGGATGCCCGGTCCGTTATCCCTAACGGAAATGTACTGGCCGCCGCCCGCCGTCCAGCCGACGCGGACGCGGATCTCGCCGCCCGTGGGCGAGAACTTGATGGCGTTGGAAAGCAGGTTGAGCGTGATCTGGCGGATGGCGCGCTCGTCGCCCAGGAGGCGGGGCAGAGACGGTTCGAAATCCTGGATGATACGCAGGCCCTTGTTGCGCGCCTTCAGTTCCATCATGTGGCAGCAGTCCTCGACGATGGACAGCAGCGCCTGCGGCTCCTCGTTGAGCTGGTAGCGCCCCGCCTCGATGCGGGACAGGTCGAGGATCTCGTTGATCAGGTCGAGCAGGTGCTGGCCGGAATCGTGGATGTCGCGCGCGTATTCCCGGTAGGTCGGGCTGTTGATCGGGCCAAGAACCTCGCCGGCCATCACCTCGGAAAAGCCGAGGATGGCATTGAGCGGCGTGCGCAGTTCGTGGCTCATCGTCGCTAGGAAGCGCGATTTGGCGAGGTTGGCGTCCTCAGCGCGACGCCGCGCTTCGTCCGACATGGCCTTCGCCGTCTCCAGCTCGGCGACGAGCGCGTCCATTTCGGAGCGGAACGACATCAGCATGAGTGCCGAACGGTTCATGGTCCTTGCGACGAAGGCCAAGAAGGGCAGGGCAGTGGCGAGCAGCGTCACCATGAGCACGCCGAGAGGCTCCCAGAGATCGACGCCCAGCGCGGCATAGACGCCTACCGGAACGGCGAATGTTGCCAGCAGGGAACCGCGAAGCGAGGAGGCGACGATGGCGGTTGCCGCCATCGCGACCAGAAGGAAGACGGCCTTGGCGACCGACAGGTGATCCGGCTGGCAGGCCGGGCAGGTCAGCGCGGCCAGATAGGCCCAGGCGAGACCGGTGACGAAATGACCCGCGAGCAAGGTGCGGCGTATGACGGCTGGCGACATCTCGGCGGCCGCGGCGGTCTGGACGCGACGCGCCACGATGGCGAGGCCAATGTAGCCCGCCACAGCGACCAGCGCCCAGGCGAGGATGCCGGTATCGGCGCCGAGCCACAGGGAGCCTGCGGCGAAGAGGACGATGATGAACGGAATGGTCGCCGAATTGGCAACGATCGAGCGGGCGTGCAGCTTGAGGAGTTCGCGCTCGAAGGCAAGGCCGCCCGGCTGCTGCGACAGGCGATCGCGCGTCTTGCGGACAGCGCGCGCGACATCGCTGTTGCGATGGCGTTTCCTGCGGTCCACAATGATCTTGTCCGCCGTATTCGAGCGTTGCAACGGCATTGGGTGTTTCGATTTCGCGCGCTTGTCCTTATGCCAGCACGCTACGTCCGAATGATTAAGGGATTGTTTGCCATATGAGCCGTTCGTGGTCGGCCAGGCCGCGGCGGCGGTATTTTCGGCGTCCGCGCAGTCCGTGGCGCAGGCTCGGGGATTTCCTGCTGGCCGCGGCGATACTCGGAGTGCTGACGCTGGTCTCGGCCCGGCTCGATCGTGTCGAAACGCGACAGGCGGCAGGGATCGCGGTCATCAACGACGGCGATTCGATCACCCTCGGCCAGCAGCGCATCAGATTGCGCGGCATCGATGCCCCGGAGTTCAACCAGACTTGCAGCAAGGACGGCGCCGACTATGCATGCGGACGGATTTCGCGCGAGGCGCCGACGAAACTGGTGGCGGGCCGTCAGGTGAGTTGCACGGGCTGGGAGCGCGACAAGTACCAGCGGCTGCTCGCCGAATGCACGGCGGCGGGCACAAATCTCAACCGTGCGCAGGTCGAGGCCGGCTGGGCCGTCTCCTATGGCGACTACCAGGCCGAGGAGCTGGACGCCCGCCGGGCCGGGAAAGGGCTCTGGGCCGGCAAGTTCGACCGTCCGCGCGAATGGCGGCGCATGCACGGCAGCATGGTGGATGTCGAGCACGGCGGTTACGGCCCGATCATAAACTGGCTTCGCGAGATCTTTCGGTTCTCGTAATTTGCGGCATGTGGCGGTCGTTTCGAAGAGGAGGTCTGCATGAAACTGTTTGACGGGGGACGCGCACCAAATCCCCGGCGGGTCAGGATATTCCTCGCCGAGAAGGGGCTGGAGGTGCCGCTCGTTCGCGTCGACATGGGAGCGCTGGAACACAAGCAGGCTGAGGTGTCCGCGCGCAACCCGCTGCAGCGGTTGCCGGTGCTGGAACTCGACGATGGGACCATCTTGACGGAATCGGTGGCGATCTGCCGGTACTTCGAGGAATTGCATCCCGAGCCGGCGCTGTTCGGCCGTGGCGCGCTGGGCAAGGCGCTGGTCGAGATGTGGCAGCGGCGGATAGAGTTCAACCTGTTCCAGCCGGTCGGATTTGCATTCCGGCACATCCACCCCGCCATGAAGGAGTGGGAGATCCCGCAGGTTCCCGAATGGGGCGAGGTCAACAAGCCGAAGGTGCTGGATTTCCTCGGCCTGCTGGACAGAGAACTGGCTGCGCGCGAATTCGCCGCCGGCGACGATTTCACCATCGCCGACATCACGGGACTGGTTGCGGTCGACTTCATGAAGCCGGCCAGGATCACAGTGCCGGAGGAACTCGGCAACGTATGGCGTTGGTATCGCTCGCTGGCGGCGCGTCCCAGCGCGAAGGCGTAGTGGATGGTGCAGACCGAACTCGATCGCTTGCTCGCCGAGATCAAGGCGTGCCGTATCTGCGTCGAGCATCCGCTTGGGAAGCCGCTTCCGCACGATCCCCGGCCCGTGGTCGTGCCGTCGCCCACGGCCCGGATCTTGATAGTCGGGCAGGCACCGGGGACGAAGGTGCATCTGAGCGGGGCGCCCTTCACCGACGCTTCGGGCGACCGGCTGCGGGACTGGCTTGGGGTGACCCCGGACGAATTCTACGATCCCGCCAAGTTCGCGATCGTGCCCATGGGGTTCTGCTTTCCCGGGCAGGATGCAAAGGGCGGCGACCTGCCGCCGCGCCGCGAATGCGCGCCCGCATGGCAAGGCCGGCTCATGGCGCTGATGCCGCAGGTGGATTGCATGCTGGCCGTCGGGCAGTACGCGCAGCGTTGGCACCTCGAGGCGCGGGGCTCGCTTACCGATACCGTCGCCGACTGGCAGGCGATCTGGCAGCGCTCGCACTCTCCGCATGTGCTGCCCCTGCCACATCCCTCGTGGCGCAACAGCGGCTGGATAAAGCGGAATCCATGGTTCGAAACGGATTTGCTGCCTTTCCTTAGGGCGGAAATCCGGCAACGTCTCGATCGATTGTATTAGAAATCAATACCGAACATCCGGGGTGCGCGGAGAATTCCTTTCTTGTATGATGCGGCTGTTCCTAGGATTATGACGCGCGTTTTCTAACGGAGCTCAGCATGGACCGCCTCGACAGAAAGATTCTCCGTCTCCTCCAGGAGGACGCGACGCTGGCCGTCGCCGACGTTGCCAAGAAAGTCGGACTGTCCACCACCCCTTGCTGGCGGCGCATCCAGAAACTGGAGGAAGAGGGCGTCATCAAGCGCCGCGTGGCGCTGCTCGATCCCGAGAAGATCAATGCGCGTGTCACCGTGTTCGTAGCGATCCGCACCAACTCGCACAGCCACGAGTGGCTGCGCCGTTTCTCCGAGGTGATCCAGGAGTTCCCGGAGGTCATCGAGTTCTACCGCATGAGCGGCGACGTCGATTACCTGCTGCGCGTGGTCGTGCCGGATATCGGGGCCTATGACGCCTTCTACAAGCGCCTGATTGCCAAGATCGAGATCCGCGATGTCTCATCGTCGTTCGCGATGGAGCAGATCAAGTACACGACTGAAATGCCGCTCGACTACATGATCCTCGACAAGGAGAGCGGCGCGTCCGCTGCCTGATCAGCGCAGCCTTTCGAGCTGTTTGGGGTCGGTGAGTTCGCGCACGGCGTCCTTGCCGATCCATCTGGCCGTCTTGTCTTGCGAGGCGGCCAGTTTCTCGGCGACCGCAAGGGCAGGTGCGTAAAGCTCAAGCGACCTCTTGCCGATCTGGCGCAGCGCCCAGTTGACGGCCTTCTTGACGAAGTTCCTGGCGTCGGTGGCGTGCGCTTCGACCAGGTCCAGCCAGCCAATGAACGTGCTGTCCGGCTCGTTCTTCAGATGCACCGCAGCCGTGGCGATGGTCGAGAACGCAGTCCGGCGAACGAACTCGCGCGGATCGTCCGCGAAGGCGGGGATCAACTCATGTGCGAGCCCTGCGTCGCAAAAGAGATAGGCCGCGTGGTCGACGATCTCCCAGCTATCGAACTCGGCGGCCATCGCCTCCGCCTGTGGGCGTGTCACCTTGGCGGGCTCGTCGGTCGAGGTTGCGAGGATGCGCGCCTCGCGGATGCCTGTCTCCCATAGGGCCAGCGCACGGGCATGGTCGCGCTTCACCTGCCGTGCGATCGGGTTCAGCACCGCGTTGGGAATGCCGAGCGCCCGGTCGGTGGCGATCGCGAAGCGCGCCATTCCGGCACGGTTCTCCTCCGAGGCGAGCGCGCGCAGATGCGCGACGATCTCCTCGGCGGTCGATGCCGGCGACAGGGCCATCGGGACCTACTTCTCGAGCCTCGCGAGCAGCGAGGACGTGTCCCATCGGCCGCCGCCCATCCCCTGCACGTCCTTGTAGAACTGATCAACCAGCGCGGTCACCGGCAGCTTGGCGCCATTGCGGTCGGCTTCAGCGAGGCAGATGCCGAGGTCCTTGCGCATCCAGTCGATGGCGAAGCCGAAGTCGTATTTGCCAGCGTTCATCGTCTTATGGCGGTTCTCCATCTGCCACGAGCCGGCAGCCCCCTTGGAGATGACTTCGATCACCTTCTCGATGTCCAGGCCGGCCTTCTTGCCAAAGTGGATGCCTTCGGCGAGGCCCTGGACGAGGCCCGCAATGCAGATCTGGTTGATCATCTTGGTGAGTTGGCCGGCCCCAGCAGGCCCCATCAGGCCGACCATGCGGGCGAAGGAATCAATGACCGGCCTGGCACGGTCGAATGCTTCCCGCTCACCGCCGACCATGACCGTCAGGACGCCATTCTCCGCGCCCGCCTGACCGCCTGATACCGGAGCGTCGAGGAAATCGAACCCACGTTTGCTGGCTTCCGCAGCGAGTTCGCGCGCTACCTCAGCCGACGCGGTGGTGTTGTCGATGAACACCGAGCCCTTCTTCATCGTGTGGAACGCGCCGTTCTCGCCGATGGTCACCGAGCGCAGGTCGTCGTCGTTGCCGACGCAGGCGAAGACGAAATCCTTGTCCCGGGCGGCCTCGGCCGGTGTCGGTGCGTTGGCGCCGCCATGCTGCACCGACCATTGCACCGCTTTCTCGGCCGTACGGTTGTAGACGGTGACGTCATGTCCGCCCTTGTTCTTGAGGTGGCCGGCCATGGGGTAGCCCATGACACCGAGACCAAGGAATGCAACCGATGCCATGGCAGACCCTTTCGAGGCGCAAGTTCGCTGGAGCCCCGTGGTCTATGCCATGGGGAGGATTCGTCAAGGCGATGCCGGTTGGGCCAGTGGCATCAGCGGTGCAGGTGGCGCGTGATGAGCCTTTCGATCCAGTCGATCGCGTGCCGCAACGTCTCCACCAGCGACAGGTAGACCAGAGCCGCCCAGAGATATGTCTGGAAATCGAAGGTCCGCGAGAAGGCGCGGCGCGTTTCGCCCATCAGGTCGTAGACCGTGATGATGGCGACGATGGCCGATCCCTTGATCATCAGGATGATCTCGTTGCCGTAGGGCCGCAGCGCGACGATCAGCGCCTGTGGCAGCACGATCTTGTAGAGGGTCTGCAGCTTGGAGAGGCCGAGGGCGGAGGCGGCTTCCCACTGCCCCTTGCCGACGCTCTCGATGGCTCCGCGCAGGATCTCGGCCTGGTAGGCGGCGGTGTTCAGCGTGAAGGCGAAGATGGCGCAGTACCAGGCCTCGCGGAAGAAGCTCCAGAGCCCGACAGATTCCAGTTGCGGGCGGAAGGAACCGAAGCCGTAGTAGATCAGGAAGGTCTGGGCCAGCAGCGGCGTGCCGCGGAAGAAATACACGTAGCCGTAGGAAATCGCCCCGAGGATGCGGTTCTTCGACATGCGTGCGTAGCAGATAGGCAGCGAGACGATCGCGCCAAGGACGATCGAGATCGCCACGAGCGACAGTGTGACACCGAGCCCGGATATGTAGGAGGGCGCATATTTGGCGAAGAGCGCGGGGTTCCAGGCGCTGATCAGATAGGCGACAAGCCCGAGCCCCAAGGCGATCCAAAGGCCGACCAGCGTCCAGCCCAGGATGCGCTTCCTCGGCCAGCCGCGCGGCGGCACGGGCGGGCGCTGGACCTTCTCGACCGTTCCGGTTGAAGCGTTCACCGTGCTGCCTCCCGCTTGCCGACCCGGCGCTCGATGGCCTTGATGCCGAATGAGGAGATAATGGCGAGGACCAGGTAGATCAGGCAGGCGACGCCGAAGAACAGGAAGGCCTGCTTGGTGACTCGGGAGGCGATGCTTGCCTGGCGCAGGATGTCGGTCAGGCCGATGGCCGACACGAGCGCGGTGTCCTTGAGCAGAATAAGCCAGAGGTTCGACAGGCCGGGAAGTGCGATGCGGATCAACTGGGGCAGGATGACGAGGCGCATCGTCTGGCGCGGCGAGAGCCCTACCGAATAGCCGCCTTCGTATTGGCCGCGCGGGATCGCGCGGAAGGCCGAGAGGAACACCTCGCTGACGTAGGACGAAAAGACCACGCCGAGCGCGATCATGCCGGCGATGAAGCTGTTGATCTCGACCTTGGTTTCAGGGCTGATGATGCTGATGACCTGCTGGATGCCGATCTGGGCCCCATAGAAGACCAGGAAGAGCGTGAGCAGCTCAGGTAGTCCGCGGAAGATGGTGGTGTAGATGTTGCCCGCGAGCCGCATCGACGGCTCCCTGGACTGCTTCGCGAGCGCCACGAGAAAGCCGATCAGGAGTCCGACCGGCAATGTGGCGAGGGCCAGTGATACGGTGACGAACACGCCATAGGCCAGGTCGTCGCCCCAACCTTCGGGCCCGAAACTAAGTAGCGACCAGAGGCTCTGCATCGGTCGGCTGTCCCCTTTTGCCTCCGCTCGGGAGGCCGCCGCCTTTTGCCGGCGGCTTGTTGTTCTGACCATCTTAGTCAAACGGCGGGAACCTGTCCCGCCGCCTGAACAGTTCTCAGACCGTCCCGGCTCAATCGCCGTAGACGTCGAACTTGAAGTACTTGTCGTTGATTTCCTTGTACTTGCCGTTGGCGCGGATCGCGGCGATGGCAGCCGTGAACTGATCGGCCAGCGCGGTCTCGCCCTTGCGGACGCCGACGCCAGCGCCGTCGCCGTGGATCTCGGGCATGTTCGGGATGGTGCCCACGATCTTGCAGCAAGCGCCGTCCGGAGTGTCGAGCCAGGCGCCCAACGTCACGGCGTCGTCGCTGACTGCGTCGAGACGGCCGTTTGCCATGTCGAGCTTGTATTCCTCGGCGCTTGGATAGGACTTGACCTCGCTGTCGGTGTAGACCTTCTCGGCGTAGTTGTAGTGGATGGTCGAGCCCTGCACTCCGATCGTCTTGCCCGCGAGGTCTTCCTTGGTGACGCCCTTGATGTCGCTGTCCTTGGCGGCGGCGATCACGGCCGGGGTGTTGATGTACTTCTTGGAGAAGTCGATTTTTTCCTTGCGCTCGGGCGTGATCGACATCTGCGCGATGATGGCGTCGAACTTGCCGGCCTGCAGCGCCGGGATCATGCCGTCCCATTCCTGGGCGACGATCGTGCACTTGACCTTCATCTCGTCGCAAAGAGCGTTGGCGATGTCGACGTCGAAGCCGACGAGCTTACCGTCCGGCGTCAGGTTGTTGTAGGGCGGGTATGCGCCTTCCGTGGCGATCGTCAGCGTCTTTTCCTGCGCCTGCGCGGCTCCCATCGTGAGTGCGATTGCCGCAGTTGCGGCCAAGGCGGTACGCAATGAAATTCTCATGGTGTTCCTCTCTGCTACTCCCGGCCTTTTGCTGCCCATCCAGCACGGCCTACGGAAGTCTCCCTCCGCGATTGCGGCGATACTCCCACTGTTTTCAGTTAAAAATCAATCGTGAATCGGGTCTTTCCCGCCGGGCCCTTGCCCGGTCGCGTTGACGTTGCGTCAGGATTTCCTGAGCCCGGACCGAACCTCGATGAAGTCGCAGATGGTGCCGATGTCGTCGATCCCGAACACGGGCAGCGTCTCGTTTTCGACCGCGTGATCAGACGCGATCGCGACGATTGCCGGATCGTTTGCCGACAGCGGAGTGCGGTCCTTGGCGTCCAGTCGCCGCGCCTCGATCTTCATGTGGCCCTCCCGCTTGTAGCCCTCGACGAGAACCAGGTCACAGGGAGCCAGACGCGCAAGCACGTCGTCCAGCGTCGGCTCGTCTTCGCCGCGCAGTTCGTGCATCAGCGCCCAGCGGCGCCCGGAGACGACAGCAACCTCGGTGGCTCCTGCCTGCCGGTGACGGAAGCTGTCGGTCTCGGGCTTGTCTATGTCGAAGTCGTGGTGCGCATGCTTGACAGTGGAGACCTTCCAGCCGCGCTTCGCCAGCTCCGAGACCAGCCGTTCGGTGAGCGTCGTCTTGCCGGAGTTCTTCCAACCGGTGATCCCGAATACCCGGTGTGCGCTCATTGCATGTCCTCCAGCCGGCGCTCGGCATCGGCGAGATCCTCGGGCGTGTTGATGTTGAAGAAAGGGTCTCGCCCCACCCCGCCCGACATTTCGGCCTGAAATTCGACCACGTCCATTCCAGCCTCTTCCATGAAGGTCATGACCCGGCGCGTCTCTCGGCCAGCAAGGAAACCCTCAAGCCGGTCGCGCAACGGGATGGGCCAGAGGGCGAATGTCGGATGCACGCGCCCGCTCGACGCTGCTACGGCGATCCGGGCGCCCGAGGAGCCCGCCGCCAGTTGCGCTCCGAGATCCGGCGGAAAGAAGGGCGTGTCGCCGGCAACGCTCAAGAGATGCGTAGTCCCCTGGATACCCGATGCCCATTCGAGGCCGGCGAGGATCCCGGCGAGCGGACCCTGGAAGCCGCTGATCGTGTCGGCGACGATCTCGCATCCGAAGGCCGCGAAATCCGCCGGGTTGCCGTTGGTGTTGATGGCGACGGGCGAAGCCTGCGGCGCCAGCCGGTCGAGGACGCGGCCCACCATCGGGCGGCCGGCAAGCGGCATCAGCGTCTTGTCGGTGCCGCCCATGCGGGTCGAGCGCCCGCCGGCCAGGATCAGACCTGCGACGCGCATGGCCATCATACGCCGTCCGGGGCCATGGCCGGATTCGTGCTCTCGGCGGCCGGGCGGCGCTTGCCGACGATACGCTCGCGGTAGAGCGAGTACAGGCCAGACAAGACGATAAGGCTAGCGCCGACGATCATCGGCAGGTCGGGAATGTCGCCGAAGACGACGATGCTGAGCGAAATCGCCCAGATGAGCGCCGTGTACCGGAACGGAGCGATGAAGGACACCTCGCCCTCGCGCATGGCCATGATCACGAACTGGTAGCCGAAAATCAGGAAGATGGCAGAGCCGGCTAGGAATGCCAGCACCTCGCCAGACATCGGCGACCAACCGCCATAGGGCACGACCGTGACGGCGCCGGTGATCGTGATCGCGACCGAGGTGGCGGTCGAGACGAACAGCGACGGCACGCGGCTCGGAAGCTGCCGGGTGGCTAGGTCGCGCAGGGCGCAGAAGGCCACCGAGACGAGCGCCAGCACCGAAAACGCATTAAACCCCTCGAAGCCGGGCCGGACGATGACCAGCACGCCGGCGAAGCCGACGGCGATCGCCAGCCAGCGGCGCCAGCCGACGCCTTCGCCAAGGAACAGCGCCGCGCCCATCGTTACCGCGAGGGGCAGGGCCTGAAGCACGGCCGAGATGTTGGCCAGCGGCAGATGCGGAAGGGCGCTGAGGAAGCTCAGCGTGGCGCCGATCTCGGCGACGAGGCGGACGATCACCATCGGGTGCAGGTTGTCGCGCATCCCGGTAAGCGCACCCCTGTGCCAGGCGAGCAGCGCAATCAGGGAAGAGGCGAACAGCCCGCGCACGAGCAGAATCTGGCCGGTATTGACCGAATGCGACGCGAGCTTGGTCAGTGTATCGTTGAAGGTGAAGGCGGCCATCGCGATGGCCATGAACATGGCGCCGCGAACATTCGAGGACAGGGGCAAATCGGCCTTCCGTTGCTGCTTGTTGTTTATGGCTTACGCATGGACCGGCAAAACAGCAACGGCAATCGCATGGACCAAGGCTATGGCCGGTCAGGGACCCTCGAGGCTGCCGGCGATGGCACCCACGAGCGGGTCGTATTTGGCCTTGGCTCCGAGGCCGGGTATTTCAGCAGGAAGGCGTGTATGACGCCGTCCTTACCGAATTCGAACCGCTCGTAGAAGACCTCGCCGCCGTCGCGGCCCGAAAGCACCACCCAGTCCTTGCCCACCTTGCGATAGGTGACCGAAAGCCCCTCGGACACGAAGTCGGCGAGTTGATCCGGCGTCTGTTCGAGGGCGTTGTTGGATCCGTAGATGGCGAGGCTCGCGCCATCTGGCGCGAGGAAGGTCATGCCGTCGCCATTGGCCGGCGGCTCAGCCTGCCGCGTGAAGACCTCGTCGGGAAACGTGACGGAGGTTCCGAAGCGCGCATTGGTGTAGGTGAAGGGCTGCGCCGAGGCCGACAACGTGAGGGCAAACAGGAGCGGTGCAGCGGAGAGCAACGTCTTCAGGCAGCTAGCCATTCCTCGCACCTCTCCGGTCGAGCGCGACGGCTCGCTTGCGATCAGCCGCCGGTGACGCTCATGTGGCGCGCGACGGCCGGGCGCTTGGTGCGGCGGTCGATCACGAAGTCGTGCCCCTTGGGCTTGCGGCCGATCGCCTCGTCGATGGCATTGGACAGCAGCTCATTGCCTTCCGAGGCCCGGAGCGGCGCCCTCAGGTCGGCGTCGTCGTCCTGCCCGAGGCACATGTAGAGCGTGCCAGTGCAGGTCAGGCGCACGCGGTTGCAGCTTTCGCAGAAATTGTGCGTCATCGGCGTGATGAAGCCGAGGCGGCCACCGGTTTCGGCGACCTGGACGTAACGGGCCGGACCGCCGGTCTTGTAGGGAATGTCGGTCAGCGTGAACTGGCGCTCGAGGTTGGCGCGCAGCAACGACAGCGGCAGATACTGGTCGGTGCGGTCGGCGTCGATCTCGCCCATGGGCATCGTTTCGATGACCGTGAGATCCATGCCGCGGCCATGGGCCCAGCGCAACATCTCAGGGATCTCGTGATCGTTGAAGTCCTTGAGGGCGACGGCATTGAGCTTGACGTGCAGGCCCGCGGCGCGGGCCGCATTGATGCCTTCCATGACCTTGGCGAGATTGCCCCATCGCGTGATGGCGTGGAACTTGTCGGGGTCGAGCGTATCGAGCGAGACGTTGATCCGGCGCACTCCGCAATCGGCCAGCTCGCTGGCGAAGCGGGCGAGCTGCGACCCGTTGGTGGTCAGCGTAAGCTCTTCCAGGGCGCCGCTGGCGAGATGCCGCGACAACTGGCGGACGAGGTGCATGATATTCTTGCGCACCAGCGGCTCGCCGCCGGTGAGCCTCAGCTTCTTCACACCCTTCTCGATGAAGACGGTGCAGATCCGGTCCAGCTCCTCGAGCGACAACAGGTCCTTCTTTGGCAGGAAGGCCATGTCCTCGGCCATGCAGTAGGTGCAGCGGAAATCGCAGCGGTCGGTGACCGACACGCGCAGATAGCTAATCGAGCGACCGAAAGGATCGATCATGTCCATAATCTGCGCTTCCACTCCCTTCCCAGCGTCTTTTCGAGCGCCATTCCTAAACGGCTATGTTGTATGCGCGCGGCTGTCAATCAAGATGAAAGATTCTTGCCTCGTAGTGCGCGCCTGCGTTCGCCGGGCGGCGTCGCTTTTGGCGCTTCCGTTTCGGCCGAAACCGGCGTAACCGGGGGAACGTCAATCGAGGGAATGCAGATGTCCGCGCCGAAGGAATTGAGGGTCTCGAAGGACCGCAAGCTGTTGACGGTGACCTTTCCTGACCATCGGCCGTTCGAGCTTTCGGCGGAGTTGCTGCGCGTGCTTTCGCCTTCCGCCGAGGTGCAGGGCCATTCGCCCGAGCAGCGGGTGACCGTTCCCGGCAAGCGAAACGTCGCGATCCTCAAGATCGAGCCCGTGGGCAATTACGCCGTCCGCATCACCTTCGACGATTTCCACGACACCGGCATATTCACCTGGAACTACCTGCACACGCTCGGTCACGAGAAGGATGCACGCTGGCAGTCCTATCTCGACGAGCTGGCACAAAAGGGACTGTCGCGCGACAGGTGACATTTAGTCGTCATGCTCACGGGCACGGCGCAATGGAACGCGGAGGCGAGGGGACGATGACGATCATCTCGACGGTCGAGGAACTCGAGGCGCTCTACGGCCTTCCCGGCGAGACATCGCTGGTCAAGGAACTCGACCGGATCATTCCCGAATATGCCGCCTTCATCGAAGCGTCGCCCTTCGTAGCACTTGCCACAAGCGGGCCGGAGGGCCTCGATTGCTCGCCGCGCGGCGATCTCGCAGGTTTCGTGCGCATCTATGACGACAGGACGCTGATGTTGCCCGACCGCCGCGGCAACAATCGTGCCGACTCGCTCAGGAACATCATCCGCGATCCGCGGGTGGGCCTGCTCTTCCTGGTGCCGGGTTCGGGCACGACGCTTCGCATCAACGGCCGTGCCCACATCAGCGTCGATGCCGAACTCTGCGCGTCCTTCGCCGTCGAGGGCAAGCCGGCGCGTTCAATCACGGTGATCGACGTGGACGCCGTCTACTTCCAGTGCGCCCGGGCGATCGTGCGTTCCGATCTGTGGAATGCGGAGCGGCACGTCGATGCAAAGTCGCTGCCCACGCCGGGACAGTTACTGGCGGTCACCAGTGCGGCCAGGATCGACGGCGAGGCCTATGACCGCGAATGGCCCGAGCGGGCCAAGAAGACGATGTGGTAGGCTGCGCCTCAACACAAAGTGATTGCGCTCGCGTAACTTTGCCGGGTTTGCGGACGTATACCGGCATGATCACTGGAAGCCGCACTCGATGATGCCCTGGACCGACCGAGCCGGAAAACTCTCGCCGCTTAAGCTGGCGGTTTTCGTGGGGACGCTCATACCTGCGTTTCTGCTTGCCTATTATGCGGTTGCCGGATTCCCCAAGGGGGCAGTCACGAGCAGCTTGCTCGGCCCGAGGCCGTTCAGTGCCGCGATCCTTCATACCGGCGACTGGACGATCCGCTTCCTCATGCTGTCGCTAGCGGTCACGCCGCTTCGCCGCATCGGCCAATGGCCGAAGCTGATCCTGGTACGCCGCATGTTGGGAGTGGCCGCCCTGTCATACGCGCTCGGCCACCTCACGCTCTATTTCTTCGACATGAACTGGGATCTGTGGCGCGTCGCGAGCGAGATCGCCTTGCGGATTTATCTCACGATCGGCTTCGTCGCCTTGCTCGGCCTCGTCGCTCTTGGTTCGACCTCGACCGATGCCGCGATCCGCAGGCTTGGCCGCAACTGGAACCGGCTGCACAAGATCGTCTACGGCATCGCGATCCTTGCCGCAGTGCATTTCTTCATGCAGTCGAAGGCCGACGTCTATCAGCCGACCCTGATTGCCGGCTTCTTCGTGCTCCTGATGGCCTACCGCCTGGCGCATTGGCGGGGGCTCAGCCTGAACTCGCCGCTGGTGCTTGTCGGCATTGCGCTCGGCGCGGCGCTGGCGACGGCGGTCGTCGAGGTGGCGTGGTACGGGCTGGCGACCGGAGTTCCGCCGATGCGCGTGCTTTCGGCCAACCTGCAGTTCTCGTATTCGATCCGGCCGGCCTGGTGGGTACTCGCGACGGGACTTGCCGTGGCGCTGCTCGGCTATGTCCGTCAACCCGGCAGGGCCGAACCGCAGCGCGGCCGCAGAGCAGCGGCCAAGGCGGCTGCCTAAGGTTCCTTCAGCGCATCGGCGACGCGCAGCATATGCGCGCCAATCATGTCGCACTGCTCGGGGGTCGATGCGCTCATGGCCTTCTCGATGAGGGCGCCATAGGACTTCAGGGCGTCCAACAGCAGCGCCTCGCCACCGGCCGTCAGCGTCAGGCGCATGATACGCCGGTCCTTGCCGTCGACCTCGCGGCTTACGAGTTCGCGCTTCTCGAGTTGCGGCAGCAGCATCGTGATGTTCGAGCGGCCGACCAGGAGCTTGCGGGCAAGGTCGTGCTGCGACATGCCGGGATGACGATAGAGGTTCATCAGAACGTCGAGTTGGGCTGGCTTCAGCCCGTGGGGCTGCAACGCCGTGCCTAGCGCCCGTTCCATCGAATGGCAGGCCTTTGCGACCGCGACCCAGTTGCGGAATCGCGGATTATCCCAAGGTAGTTCTTGCTTATTGTTCATGATTGAACGAATATGTTCATGATTGAACTGATGGATGGGCGCACACTATGGCATCAATCGGGCTGAAGGTCATCCGCAGGCTGATGAACGTAGCGGAATCGATTTCGCCGCCAATCGCCGGCCGTGCCGCATTCGAACTTTTCCGGCGCACGCCGGCTCCGCGGGCGATGACAGCCGGCGAGAAGCGCGCCGTCGAGCGCGCCGCGGATTTCATGGCCGAAGCGCGTCATCACCGAATCAGGACGAGCGCCGGTTGCCTGGCCGTGCATGAGTTCCGGCCGGGGCAGGGGCGCTCGGCGGGCAGCGTGCTGGTCATTCACGGCTGGCGCTCGCGCACCGAATACATGCGCTCCCTGATCGAGGGCTACAGGCTCGCCGGCTTCCGTGTGGTTTCCCTCGACCTGCCTGGCCACGGCGGCTCTCTCGGACGGCGGCTGGATATGGCCAAGGCGGTGGAGGCGGCGCATGTGGCAGGACAGTGGTTCGGTCCGTTCGAAGCTGTCGTGGGGCACTCCTTCGGCGGCGCGGTTGCGGTCAACGCGGTTGCCGGCTCGATCAAGCGCTTCGAGCCTCTCGCGGCGGCGCGTTTGGTGCTGATCGCGGCGCCCAGCTCGATGCCGCGCTTGTTCCGGCAATTCGGCAGCCATGTCAGGCTCGGCCCGGCAGGCTACCGTGCGCTCGAAAGAAGAGTGGAGCAGGTCACCGGCACCGAGCTCAGGCATTTCGACAATGCCGGCCTGCTCTCTGGAATGCCGGTTCCCACCCTTGTCATCCATGCTGAGGACGACAGGGAGGTGCCGGAGACGGAGGCGCGCGCAATGGCCGGCGCAGGCGCCCATGTCAGGCTGTTCTGGGCGAACGGGCTCGGCCACAGGCGGATATTGTCGGACGCAGGGGTCGTGGCCGAGGCGGTCGGCTTCGTCGCCGATCGAAGGGAACCGGCGCGGCTGCACTGAACGGCTCAGCCCTTACGTTCGTCTTGCTCGGTCGGCAGGCCGGCGTTCTTCCAGGCGGTGAAGCCGCCGAGGATGTGGCGCACGGGCCCCAGCCCCATGTCCTTGGCCGTCTTGGCGGCCAGCGCCGAGCGCCACCCGCCGGCGCAGAAGAAGACGAAACTCTTGCCGCTCGCAAAGAACGGCTTGTGGTAGGGGCTTTCCGGGTCGATCCAGAATTCGAGCATGCCGCGCGGGCAGTGCTGGGCGCCGGGAATTCGCCCTTCGCGGTGCAATTCGCGAGGGTCGCGAAGGTCCACGAACACCGTGCCTTCGTCGTCGAGCAGGGTAGCTGCCTCTTCCGGCGAGACCACCTCGACCACGGCATTGGCCTCGTCCAGCAACTCCCTGTAGCCCTTCTTCATCTTTCCCTCGCGTCAACTCGTTCGTCGATCATCTTGGCTTGCCAAGTGATGGCACGAACCGCGAATGTCTGTCATCGGGCTCGATGTCATCCTAGCCGATAAACAGCTGGCAAAGATGTGGGGCAAGCGGGCAACAGCGGATCGAAAATTCATGAAAGCTTAACGATGTCGGTATGAATCGGTATGGTCGCGCCTTACATCGGCCATTCGGCATGCGGAATTCTACGTCAGGGGAAGCGGGAATTCGGAGCAGTCATGCGGCGGGGGACGAGTCTCATATGAAGCTTTCATTCCACAGATTGCCGATTTCGCTGCCGCTCACGGCACTGGCCGTGAGCCTTGCGATGGGCGCGCCGCAGGCGAACGCCCAGGGCCTGTTCGACTTCCTGTTCGGCGGCGGCCACCGCGTGCAACGCCAGCCGCGCGAGTATCGTGCTCCACAGCCTGCCCCCCAAAGAAGGGCTCTGGCGAAGCCCGCCAAGATCAGCGCCCCGGCCTACTATACGTACAAGGCCGACGCGATGATCCCGATAGACTTCGCCAAGCTCGCCGCCGGCGCGCAGTCGGTCTCGCTCGAGCCGTCATTCGCCGGAACGGCGTTCCGCGAGGCGCTTCCGGGCCTCGTGGGCTTCGACTACCTGGCCGAGAAGGAGGTGGCGAAGGCGCTGCTCGACTACTATTCGGCCAACCCCGACTTCATCTGGATTTCCAGCCATAGCGCCAACGCCCGCGCCGAAGAGGCGGTCAGGGTGCTGAGCGACGCGGCGAGCTTTGGCCTGATACCCGGGGACTACGCGGTTTCTGTGCCCGCCGCAGCGTCGGCGCCGGGAGACCCGTCAGACCGGCTCAAGGAACTCATCAGGTTCGAGATGGCGCTGTCGGCGCGGGTGCTGCGCTACGTTCACGATGCGCAGGGTGGCCGCATCGATCCCAATCGGATCTCGGGCTACCATGATTTCGCGCCCAAGCCGCTCGACATGGTTGCCGTGCTGAAGACGCTGAGCCAGTCGCAGGATGTTCGCGGCTACCTCGAAACCAGGCATCCGCAAAACCCGGAATACCAGGCGCTGCGGGTCGAACTCGAGGCTCTGAAGGCAAGCGAGGAGGACGACGTCGTCGTCGACCCAAAGCTTCTGCTGAAGCCTGGCGAGACCAGCCCTGAACTGCCGAAGCTGCTGCACCTCATCGCGCGCGACCTCGACGACGAGATGGGGGGCGAGTTCGGCGAGACGCTCGCCAGGCTGGTCACCAGCGAAACCTATTGGCCGGAACTCGTGCCGGTGTTCGAGGCGGTGCAGAGGCGGGCAGGGCTCAAGTCAGACGGCGTCGTCGGTCCCCGGACGGTCGCAGCACTTGCAGGCACCCCGAAGACCGATCGCCTCGACAAGGTGGTCATAGCGCTCGAGCAGATGCGGTGGCTGCCGTCGGACCTCGGTAGTCCGCGCGTGTTCATCAACGAGCCGGCATACACGGCGAGCTACATCGAGGGCGGCGAGGAAAAGCTCAAGATGAAGACAGTGATCGGCAAGACCACCAACCAGACGAGCTTCTTCCAGGACGAGATCGAGCAGGTCGACTACAACCCCTATTGGGG
>MEEF01000018.1 GCA_001724355.1 Mesorhizobium sp. SCN 65-20
GTCCGGTCAGTCAGCCCGTCGGCTCGTCCGGCTTCTGGCCGGAATGCAGCTCGAGGAATTTCGGCGGAACGCGGAGCATGGGGCCCGAGGCCGCAAGCGTGAACTTCGGGGACGTATCGACGTCTTCCAGGGTCACGCCAAGCTTGCCGCCACGCGGGATTGCGGCGTTGGCAACCAGGATGAGGTTGAGGAGAAGCTTGACCTTGTTCTTGGGCAGCAGTGCGCGGCTACCCGTCCAGGTCAACTCCGGCTTCTCGTTCTTGAGGAAGGCCATGGCCACCGACTCGGCATCGCCGGTGTCGATCAGCATGCCGGCCGAACCGGCCGCGCCGAAGGCGATACGGGCGAACTGCAGCCGGGCGGATGCGTTGCGCGCGCTGGCGCGGATGAGGCGCATGGCGTCTTCATCGGCGCCGCCTTCGTCCAGCAACTCCAGGCCGTTGTTGATGGCGCCGACCGGGGAGATGATGTCGTGACAGACCCGGCTGCACAGCAGTGCTGCGAGATCAGGGGCAGAAAGCATCATCAGTTCGGCCATGAACGACATCCCTCGGCAAAGGCTTCAAGCACAATGAGGGCCAAGAACCCTTCATGCGAATCAGGGCTGGCCCACGGAACCCTTGGTTACACAGCGCCGTCGCGCGCGGCAAGAAACAGCAGTGTTACATGCGCGAAATCGACGCGTTTCCGTGGATTTCGGGGCGGTTTGAAGCATTTGGCGCCTTCGATCCGCCATCTTCTTCGGCCAATTTAATGGTTGAAAAAGGATTACGGCCTAGTGTGCCGTAGTTGGACTTGCCAGCCGCCAACAAGAGTGGCAGCGGTCCGGGGCGTCGGAGAAAGTGTGCTCCCTGACGGAGATTTGGAAGCATGATTTCCCGATTCTACAGCTGGACGGCCGTTCAGCTTTTTGCCGCGATGTTCGTCCTTGCCGGCGCGTTGGCATTTTCGACCTCTGCGACGCGGGCGCAGGAATATACGGCCCAGGAGATCCTCGATTCCGGTCACCGCTTTTTCGGAGCGACGTCTGGCGGGCTCGCCAGCGTCATCGAGAAGGTCTTCTCGTCCTACGGGCTGCCGAACGGCTATGTGCTCGGCGAGGAGGGGTCCGGTGCGTTCATCGGTGGCCTGACCTACGGCGAGGGCTCGCTCTATACCAAGAACGCCGGAGACCATAAGGTGTTCTGGCAGGGGCCGTCTCTGGGCTGGGATTTCGGCGGCCAGGGCTCGCGCACCATGATCCTGGTTTACAACCTCGACGACGTGAACAACCTCTACGACCGCTATGCCGGCGTCGCCGGTTCCGCCTATGTGGTTGCGGGCGTCGGATTCAACGTGCTCAAGCGCGGAAACATCCTTTTGGTGCCCGTGCGTACGGGCGTCGGAGCGAGGCTCGGCGTCAATCTGGGCTACCTGAAGTTGACCCAGCAGCCGACCTGGAATCCTTTCTGATTGTGTGAAGAACGGGACGCCGCGTGCCGTAGGATTTGCAGCGGCGCTGGATTCCTGCCATTGGGAAGTGGCAAACTCGCACCTGTCCGCAATGGGTAAAGTGCCTTGGTCCAGTCAATCCTGTTCTTCGTACTTGGCTTCCTGACCGCCGGGTTTTTCGTCTTGCTGATCGCACCCGCCGTCCTGCGGCGGTCCGTCACCATGACCCGCCAGCGGGTCGAGGCGAAGCTGCCGATGACGCTCGAGGAAATTCGGGCGGAAAAGGACGCGCTGCGGGCAGAGCATGCCATGGCCCTGCGCAAGGTCGAGGTTCAGCTCAAGTCGGCGCAGGAAAAGGTGCTGAACCAGGCGGTGGAGATCAGCCGCAATCGCGAGGCCCTGAAGGGCCTCACTGTGGTCCAGCAGCCGACGGCTGCAGTCGTAGCACCACCCTCACCGGGGCCGGGCCAGCTCGGCAAGGAAATCACCAAGCGCGACGAGCAGATCAAGCGGCTTTCGGGCCAACTCGTCGAGGCGGAGAGGGTGCTCGAAGAGCGCGCGAGAGAGATCCGCAGCCTAGGCGAGATGCTCGAAGAGGCCAGCCTCGCATCCAGCAACCGGCAGATCGAGCTTGTGAGCCGCGAGAGCGAAATGGGGAAGCTGTCGGACGACATGCGTACCCAGCGAAAGGACGTCGAGAAGCGGATGCGCGATCTGGAAACCGACAACAAGGCGGTTCGCGCGGCGCTGAAGGCCGAGACGAAGAGGGCAGTGGAACTGGACAAGAAGCTGGAACGCATGGTCGCTGCGCTGAGCGATAGTGACGAGAAGCTGGAAGCGCGCGACGAGGAACTGGCCAGGCTGCGCGAACAGTTGTCGAAGCTCCCGGACGCCGCTGCGACATCTGCCAACGGAGGCGCCCACGACGACGGCGCGTCCGCCGAACGGCAACGGCTCGAAACACGGCTGACCAAGCTGACGCGGGAGAACAAGCGGCTGAAGGGCGAACTCGCGGCTTCGGGCGGCGCGGAAACACCGGCTGCGACGCAGGACGCGCTGCTGCGCGAGCAGATGCACGAACTCGCGGCCGAGGTCGTCGCCCTGACCGCCCGGCTCGAGGGACCGGATTCGCCGATCGCGAGGGTGCTGTCCGCCGAGGTCAATGGCCACGCGCCGGCAGCGGAGCCGGGGGTCATCAGTCTTGCCGATCGCGTCAGGGCTCTGCAGAAGACCTTGCCGGCCGAATAGGCCTCAGTCGGATGCGTCACTGAAGTGGTGCAATGCGATCGCTGAGGCTGCGGCAACGTTGAGGCTGTCGAAGCCGGGTGCCATTCGGATCCGCGCGGTCGTCATGCGCGCCATCAGGGCCTCCGGCAGGCCTTCCCCTTCGGTCCCCAGGTAGAGCGCCAGGCGTTCGGGCCGGACCACGTCGCGTATGTCCGACTTCCCGGCAGGCGATAGCGCCAGTTGCTCGAAACCGTGCCGGGCCAGCGCCTCGACCAATTCGCCGGCGCTGCCACCGGTCGCGAAGGGCACCTTGAGCGCTGCGCCCACCGATACGCGGATTGCCTTGCGGTAGAGTGGATCGCAGCAGCTCTGGTCGAGCACCACAGCGTCTGCGCCGAATGCAGCCGCATTACGGAAGATCGAGCCGACATTGTCGTGGTTGGAAATGCCAACGCAGACGGCGACAAGGGCGCGCCCGGGCAGGGCCCCCAGAATTTCATCCACGCCCGGCGTCGCGCCCTTGCGGCCGATGGCGAGGATGCCACGGTGCATGTGGAAGCCGGCGATCGCATCCATGACTGCGCCTGAGACGACATAGACGGGCAAGTCGGCGGGGGCGAGGGCCAGGGTTGATTCCATGCCCGCCAGCCGGTTTTCCAGCACCAGTACCGACTCCACCTCGAAACGGCGGGCGGCGAACAGGACGTTGAGCACGACCTTGCCCTCGGCCACGAAACGGCCTTCACGCCCGACGAGGTCGCGCTCGCGCACGTTGAGGTAGGGGGCGACGCGGGGATCGGAAGGATCGTCGATGCGAATGATGTTCATTCGTCGTCCATAGCGGAGGGCAGGCCGCCATGGAAACCCGGTCAGTGGCGACCGGGGTCAGGCGTCCTCGAAAATTCCTTCCAGCGTGCCGAGCAGCTTGCGCACGGCGTCGGACTTGCAGGTGTAGTAGATCATCTGCCGGTCGCGACGCGTCTCGACCAGATCTTCGTTGCGCAGGCGCGCCAGGTGCTGCGAAAGCGCCGACTGGCTCAGCGACACCTTTTCAGCGATAGCCCCCACCGACATTTCGGCGTCGAGGAGGTGGCTCATGATCAAAAGCCGCTTTTCGTTGCCCATCAGCGTAAGCAAAGAGGCAGCGGCTTCCGCATTGGCCGTCAGTTTCTTCGGTTTCATGGGTTCCCCGTGTATCCGCAATGCTTTCCGGCGTCATGGGGGCAACAACACCGAATTATCACGCCAGGTCCTGCAATGGAATCATCGAATGACCAAGCAGTGCAAGCAAAAATCAGCTTTCATTCAAAAGATCAAGACTATGCAGTGCATTC
Source organism: Mesorhizobium sp. SCN 65-20 (assembly GCA_001724355.1). GTDB lineage: Bacteria > Pseudomonadota > Alphaproteobacteria > Rhizobiales > Rhizobiaceae > Aminobacter. The sequence goes on from MEEF01000018.1 coordinate 3,993, forward strand.
CTGTGGCTGGAATGCTTACCCCTGTTGCACGATTGCCGCGCGTCCCTGTTTGGCCATCTCGACCAGGACCCGGCGCAGATCGGCAGCTTCGCCCAGTTGTTGCGGAAACAGGACGCGCCCGGTCTCGTCTCCGAGGGCGAGATCCATGCCCTCGGGGTCGAAGCCGCTGAGCGTCCAGCCTTTGCCTGCCAGCTTGCCGAAGTGGCCGGCGTAGATATCGATTGCCTCGCGATGATCCGAGTTCATGTGGTCGAGCGCCGATTGCTCGGCTTGCGCGACCTCTTCCACCGCCGCTCCGCTCAACAGCAGGTCGTCCCTGCCGAGCAGATAGGCCTTGCCGAAGCCGGCATTGAGATTGGCCCGTTCGAGTTCGAGGCGGAAAATCGCGAAGTCGCCCAGCCCGGCGTAAAGCTTGGCCTTGGGGTTGCGGTTCAGGTAGCGCCGCTCGGCGCGCGCCTGTTCCGGGCTGCCCCGTTCGAGCCGGACGGCGTTGCAGAACAGCGTGATGCGAGCGTAGGCGAGGGGATCGCCCTTGCCGATCTCGCCGACCAGCAGCGAGCAACGCGGATCGGCGACGATGCCACGCGTATGGGCCGAAAGGCCGGAGATCAGGATCAGGGGCGTACCGTCGACATCGGTTGCCGTGCCCACGCGGCTGGCAAGCGGCGAACCGGTCTCGGGCTCGATCACGGCAAGTGCGCCATGCCGCGCCGTCCGCATCAGGGAGCGGGCCAATGCGATCGACCCTGCGTCCGTTTCGCGAATGACATCCTTCTTGCGTTCTTCCAAGTCTTTCACCGTATAAACATGACAGAAGTTATCTACTTATCGTCGGCAAGTCTCGACTTGGCAAGGGCTGTGTCAGCAGAATGAAAACAGCCCCGGCGCATGGCGACCGGGGCTGCGTCTGCCCAGTATTCGAACCTGAATTGGACGTTATTTCGGCGCCATGCGGATGGCGCCGTCCAGACGGATGGTTTCGCCGTTGAGCATCTGGTTTTCGACGATATGCAGCGCGAGTGCTGCGTATTCGGAAGGCTCGCCGAGGCGCGGCGGGAAGGGGACGGCCGCGCCGAGCGAATCCTGCACTTCCTGCGGCATGGCGGCCATCATCGGCGTCTTGAAGATGCCGGGCGCGATGGTCACGACGCGGATGCCCGAGCGGGCGAGGTCGCGCGCGATCGGCAAGGTCATGCCAACAACACCGCCCTTGGAGGCGGAGTAGGCGGCCTGGCCCATCTGGCCGTCATAGGCGGCGACGGAGGCCGTGTTGATGATGACGCCGCGCTCGCCGCCGTCGAGCGGGGCGGTCTTCGCCGCGCGGTCGGCAAACAGCCGGATCATGTTGAAGCTGCCCAGCAGGTTCACCTCGAGCACCTGGCGGAAGACGCTGAGCGGATGCGGGCCATCCTTGCCGACCGTCTTCACGCCGACCGCGATGCCCGCGCAGTTGACCAGGATGCGCGGCGTGCCGAGCTTGGCTTCGATCTCGTCGAAGGCTGTGACCGCACTGTCCTCGCTGCTGACGTCGCAGCGCAGTGCAATGCCGCCGAGATCGGCGGCCACCTTCTCGGCTCGCTCCAGCCCGATGTCGAGTATCGCGACCTTGGCGCCTTTCGCGGCGAGGGCGCGGGCGGTTGCCTCGCCAAGTCCCGATCCGGCGCCGGTCACGACGGCGATTTGCCCGTTTGGATTCATGTCAGCCAGTCCTCTCTCTGCTTTGAGCGAATGCTAGGAAGGGCGGGCGCGATGGGCAAGCTCTGCCTTCAGGCAGGCTCTGCGGCACGTTGCGGCACCTTCGCCAAAGCTGCGTGGCCGACCTCGCCGGACAGCAACTCGACCGCCCCGGGAACGATCTCGTGGGCCAGCAGGCGGTTGAGATCGACCGGGCGGGGCATGGAGATCTGGCCGCGCGGGATGCGGGCAAAACCCAGCGGCCCATAATAGGGCTCGTCGCCGACCAGGAGGACGGCCGGCTCGCCCGCCCTGGACGCCGCGGCAAGCGCCATCGCCACCAGCTTGCGGCCGATACCCATGTTCTTGAAGTCCGGCCGGACGGCGAGGGGGCCGAGCATCTGCGCACGGCCTTCGCCCGCGGCGATGGGGGTCATTCTGACCGAAGCGATGACCTGACCGCCATGCATGGCGACGAAGGAGAGGGAACGGTCGTGCGGGCCGCCTTCGCGAATCTTGTAGGCTGCGCGGGTGAAACGTCCCGGACCGAAGGCCTCGGCGTTGATTTCGTCGATTTCGAGATCGTGCGCCGGAGCTTCCGGCATGTAGGCGACGTCGGCGAGGGTCATGTTCTTTGCAATCCGGTATCCGAGGATGAGGTGCCGCGGGCGCGCCGCAGCAGTCGCAAGTCAGCGCTTCAAGCGCGTGCGCTCATTCGTCGTCGGTCGAACCGGATCTTTGCAAAAGCCTGTGACATCGAAATGCCCGCTAGCATCATTTTCGGCGTCCGTCCATCGTACATTTCACAGATGTGCGCCCGTTGTTGACGATCCGTTCAGGGGAGATGCCCTTCGGATCGCGGCCTCGCTGCCCTACATCGTGGGAAACGAAAGGATATCGCGATGGGATTGCTGGTCGAAGGCAAATGGCAGGACCGCTGGTACGACACCAAGTCGACGGGCGGGAAATTCGTGCGGGCGAATTCGCAGTGGCGCGACTGGATCACCGTTGATGGCAAGCCGGCGCAGGGCCGCACGCGAGGCTTCAAGGCCGAGCCCGGCCGCTATCACCTCTACGTCTCGCTCGCCTGTCCATGGGCGCACCGGACCCTGATCTTCCGCGCGCTCAAGAAGCTCGAAGACATCATCTCGGTCTCGGTGGTGCACCACTACATGGGCGAAAACGGCTGGACGTTCCTGACCGAGGATGGGGCTACGGGCGACACCCTCTACGGTCTGAAGTATCTCCACCAGATCTACACGATGGCCGACCCGACCTATTCGGGACGCGTGACGGTCCCGGTGCTCTGGGACAAGAAGGAAAAGACGATCGTCTCCAACGAATCGTCCGAGATCATCCGGATGCTGAACTCGGCTTTCGACGAGTGGGGCGATGCCTCGCTCGATTTCTATCCCGAGGGACTGCGCGCCGAAATCGACGCCACCAACGATTTCGTCTACCCGGCGATCAACAACGGCGTCTACCGGGCCGGCTTCGCCACCACCCAGGCTGCCTATGAGGAAGCCTTCAATGAGCTGTTCGCGGCTCTCGACACGCTCGAAGATCGACTGTCGCGGCAGCGCTATCTCGTCGGCAACAGGCTGACCGAAGCCGACTGGCGCCTGTTCACGACGCTGGTGCGCTTCGATCCTGTCTATGTCGGTCACTTCAAGACCAATCTGCGCCGGATCGCCGACTATCCGAATCTGTCGAACTACGTGCGAGAGCTGTATCAGGTGCCCGGAGTGGCGGGGACGGTGAACTTCCGGCACATCAAGGCGCATTATTACGGCAGCCACGCGACCATCAATCCGACGGGTGTCATACCGGTCGGGCCCGAAATGGACCTCGATGCTCCGCACAACAGGGGCAGGTTGCTGAAGGCTGCGTGAGGATCGCAGCGAAGGACGAACTGTTTCGACTCGACGAAGGGAGCGCCCCCACTCCGTTGCGCTGCGCGCGCCACCTCTCCCCCTGCCCGGGGGAGCGGAAAGGCGCCAAGATCGCGACCGTCCTTCCTCTCCCCCGTCGAACGGGGGAGAGGTGGTTTGCGCAGCAAACCGGAGTGGGGGTCGACCTGTTCACAAAGTGCAGCGAGCCAAGAAGACGCCCTGAACCTCTGGCCGCTCACCAGTACGGCGACGCGTCCTTGCCCTCGAATACCTCCGCCAGCCGCCGGCGAGTGGCTGGCGTCGTGCCGTCGGGCAGGGCGTCGAGCGGAAAGAAGCCTGCCTCGGCGATCTCATGGTCCGGCTGCTTTGGCCGGTCCTGGCTGAACGCCCTGATCACATAGAGCGCGACGTGGTCTCGCCGGGTCGCCTGCTTGTTGAGATGCAGCGACTGCAACTGCGGCGGGCCGGCAAGAGTGATGTTGCCTTCCTCCTCGAGTTCGCGGGCGAGTGACTCGGCGAAGGTCTCGCCGACTTCGACGCCGCCGCCCGGCAACTGCCAGCCGGGCACGTAGGTGTGGCGGATCAGGAAGACCGAGTTGGTCGCGGTGTCGTGGACAAGGCCACGCACACCGAGCGTCATCGGTCGCCGCATCAGGAAATATAAGTGGAAGACGCGTCCGCGAAGCCGCGACCAGATGCTCTGGCGCAGCGGATCAGGCCTGGGGGCATCCAGCATCAGCGGCGCCGCCACGGGTGGAAAGCGGCCGCAGTGTAACCTACAAGGGGGGAATGTTCAGGCTTGCGCATCTATCCGACGTCCATCTCGGTCCGCTCCCGGATGTAACCTATCGCGACCTCGCCTCCAAGCGCATGGTCGGGTACGTCAACTGGCAGCGCAACCGACGCCACCATCATCACGATGGGGTCGTCGATACCATTGTCGACGATCTGAAAGCGCAGGCACCGGACCATCTGGCCGTCACGGGCGACCTCGTAAACCTGGCGTTGGATGGGGAAATCGAGTTCGCCAAGCTCTGGCTCGAGACGCTCGGCGATCCCGCCGGCGTCTCTGTCGTACCCGGAAATCACGACGCTTATGTTCCGGGCGCTTTCGACAAGGCATGCCGGGCCTGGGCGCCGTGGATGCACGGCGACGGCTCAGCCAGGCCCGTCGACCGCGATAGCTTCCCCTACCTGCGGGTGCGGGGCAACGTCGCGCTCATCGGCGTTTCGACGGCCAAGGCGACGGCGCCCTTCATGGCCAACGGCTTCTTTCGCGAGGATCAGGCCGCGCGAATGGGCAAACTCCTCGCCGAAACCGGCAGGCGCAATCTGTTCCGCGTCGTGATGATCCATCATCCGCCCGTGCGCGGCGCGGTGGCCCAGCACAAGCGGCTTTTCGGCATCAGCAAGTTTCAGAAGGTGGTGCGCCAATACGGCGCCGAACTGGTATTGCACGGCCATTCGCACCTGCCGACGCTGCACTGGATCGAGGGCCACGGCGGCAGCCCTGTCCCGGTGGTCGGGGTGGCCGCGGCTGGACAGGCGCCCGGCGGCCACTGTCCGGCGGCACAGTTCAACCTGATCGACATATCCGGCGAACCGGGGAACTGGCAGGTCGTGCTGACGCGGCGCGGGCTGACGGGGCCGGCTTTGCCGTGTTCGGAGATCGCCAGCATCGATCTGGCATCGGCAGACCCGCATGCAGTGGCGATGGTGGTCAGAACTTGACGCCGGTTGCGGCGAGGCTCAGCCAGTAGAGTGCGGCCATGATGGCAATGCCGGCAACCGCGCCGGCGACGACGAGCCCGAAGCCTGAGAGCAGCGCAGGCCACTGGGGTATCTCGCGGAAGCTTTGCTTGGCGTCCGCCTCGGCCTCGCGCGCGAACCGCGGCAGGGCGAGTTCGGGGCCACCCTCCATCATGTGCTGACGCTCGACGATCCGCTCGGCGATGTAGCGCGTCACCTGCTCGGCAACCCGCTTCGGATCGGTCGATTCGGCGAGCACCACGCGGCCGAGGCGCGTGTCGCGAACGAAGCGGTAGGTGCGCCGGTCGCGCCCGAGGGCGACGTGGCTCACCGCGTCGATCCAGAGCCGGGGCTGAAGGCCTGAAGAGATGGTGAAATCGAAATTGTCGATGTCCGCCGGAACGTCCGAAAAAATGGGCTCGAGCTCCACGGCGAGCAGTTCGAGGCGCATGCGGTGCGCGTCGCGCAGTTCCACGACCACGTCGGTCCGGTCGGCGGCCGCGTTCTTGACGTCGCGGATGGCGTCCGACAGCACATGCGGCTGTCTGATGGCTGTCGCGTTGTCGTCCTGCATTGGCCCATGCCTCGAGTGTCTGCCCGGCAGGCACTAACATAGGCGCTATCGCGGCCGAATTGTACCCCGCCAATGGCAGGGGGGCCGGATCAGCCCAGCGCCTCGTGCATTCCGGGTGCCCGCTGCGGACTGCGGCGGCGCCTTGTAATGCGCCGGATAATGTCGGCGACCAGGTCCGGCGTCTCCTCCGGCAGCATGTGGCCGACCTCGAGTACGTGGTGGACGAGGAAGCCGTCCGGCAGGCCGTCGGCATGGCTGTAGGGCAGCACGGAATCGTCCGTTCCCCAGACGACCATGGCCGGCATCGCAAGAGCGGCGATCATTTCGCGGGGGATGGTGCCCTGGCGATCGCCTGCCGTCATGGCTTCGGCAAATGCGACGAGCTTTTCCGTCTGGCCCAACCGGCGCCGCATCTCCGCGAGCCGGGCGACGGCGGTATCTGGAACCTGGCTGTCGGGGCTCGACATCTCGGCGAGGCAGGATCGGATTTCGTCCGGTGCGGTTGCCGCAGCGTAGCGTCGCAGCAGCGGTCCGTTGATTTCGGGACCGAATCCGCCGGGCGCCAGAAGCGTCAATGAAGCCACGCAGTCGGGCTCGGCCGAGGCGGCGAGGGTGGCCACAGCCCCGCCCATCGAATGGCCGACGAAATGCGCCTTTTCGATGCCACGCGATGCGAGGTCTGCGAGGACCGCATTTGCCGCAACCTTGGCGGAGCCGGCCTTGGGGAAGTCGATTGAACGGCCATGCCCCGGCAGGTCGTAGGCGATCGTCGTGAACGTGTCGCCGAGCCGGTCGATGACATCGCCCCACAGATCGCCGCAACTGCCGAATCCGTGAAGCAGAACCACCACCTTCGTGCCGTTACCCCTAACGGCTGCATGGATGGAATTGGTCATTTCAAGTGATAATTCCGTGCCCTGTCCCCGTGTTCCTTGTAAAAACTAAAACCGAAAAAGTAAAATGCTACGTTGCGCCTTCAAGGAGTGCCGTAGCGGAACCGAAATAGATCGGTTCAACTTTGCTGGCCGAGGCCAGCGGCACGAAGCGCCTTGGTCAGCGATCTCGTCAGTTCCTCGGGATATTTGCGTTCGGCAAATGATGCAGCGGGGTCGGCGGCGAAGGCCGGATAGGTGGCGATGATTTCCTTGGTCAGTTCCGAGGCGAGCTTCTCGTCGCCGACGAAGTGTGCCGCGATCAGGCGCGCGGCCACGTAATGCGACCGTTTCGCGGTCGTAAGCGAGTTGGCAGCGCGAGCGGCCGCGTAGCGGTTGCCGAGCATGAACTCGCCGAGGAACAGGCCATAGTCCCACCAGCTTGGATGGGCGCTGATGCTCTCGACGGCGCGCTTCATGATCGGAACGCCGTCGCTATAGCTTCCCGAAAGCACCAGCGCGTAGCCATAGGCCGCGGCCATGGTCAGGTCGTAGGTGTTGAGCTCGTAAGCCTTCTGCATCCAGCGGATCGCCTCGGCGCGGTCACCGACGCGTGATTGAAGATAGCCGTAGGAACGATGGGCATACGGGCTGTTCGCTCCCATCTGTACCGCGGTGTGGGCGAGGCTGAATGCCCCGTCGGCACTTGCGTTGGCAGGATAGGGGTAGCCGTCGGTCACCGCCTCCAGTTGCAGCGAGGCGAGTTCCGAATAGACGACGGGGGACTTGGCGCCGCGCTTGGAAAGCTCCTCCATGCACTGATAGGCGGCGCGGTGCCGGGATGCGTTCTGGTCCATGTAGTAGTCGTCGTTGAGCAGGAGGCATGTCATCAGCCCCTGCTGCAGGTCGTTCTTCTCGATGTAGGCGTAGATCATCCCGGACACCGGAACGGTGGTCGTGACGATCTCCGCGATGCGCTCGTCGAGCAGCTCCGGCTGGATGTCCTCCGCCGAAAGCACGCGCGACATGAGGATACGACCGGTGGTCATGTGCTGCAGTTCGACCAGCACCGACCCGCCTTCTGGTCCTGCGTTGACGGTGAAGTCGAAATCCGTGGCGTCCTCGCGCCGGACACGTTCGGTACGGTCCCGAGCGATGAGGTCTATGGTGTCGAAGCCCGACAGTGCCGACCGCAGTACGGTCGCAACGCGGGCCGTGTCGCCCTGGTCGGACCCGGCGTGGATGTGCACTGCCGGCAACTGGTCGACCGCGCCGGCGATGCTGCTGGTCGAGCCGCGAAAATCGGCCACCGCGACGGCATCGCTGCCGGGGCCGAAATTGCGGAACACCAGGAAGCCCAGCATGAGGATGACAAGGGCCATCGCGGCCCAGAAGAACTGCAACTGCCGCTTGACGCTCGTCCCGGCGTAGGTTTGCTCGCCCAGCTGCGCCTCCGCGGTGCGGGGTTCGGGGTCGGACGGGAGGGGCGTAGCACTATCGGCGGGCGCCGCTGTGGCCGGTTCCGCCGGGTAGCCGGCCATCGCCTCGTATGCCGGCACGTAGCTGCCGCGGGGGATGGCTATCCGGATCGGGTCGGCAGCACCTTCGCCGGCATAATATTGGCCGAGCAATTCGCGCAGTCGCCCAGCCTGCACGCGCACCACCGCGTCGGTCGCGGAATCGAACTCGGCATCCTTGCCGAATACGTCCACGGCGATGGCAAAGCCCTTAAGTCGCTCGGCCTCGCCCGCCAGGTCGCGTTCGATCAGGTAGCGCAGCAGCTTGCGTGCCCGCTCCGAGCGACCGAAGGTCTCACTGGCAATGAGCCGCTCCAGCGCTTCGCGCACTGCGGGGGCGGCAGGCGTGGAGGCAACCAAGCGTCGACCCTTTCGAAACCGGCACGAACAGGCCGATCATAGTCGGCTGGCGTGGTCGCACAAGATTGCAACGCTACGATGAGTGAACAGCCAAGCCGTTATCCACGGGCGAGGCGGCTGGAAGGCGGTGAGACGCTGCGTTAACGTTATTCGCGTGGGCTTTGAATTCGCAACAATTTCAGCCGCGGAATACATGCGGGCCGTGACGCCCGCATGTATGTGAAGGTTCCGAATCGCGCCGTCAGCGCGCCAGGATTCGGTTGGCGGCGGACACCACGGCCTCGAGCGAGGCCGCCACGATGTTGGTGTTGATGCCGGCGCCGAACAGGCGGCCGCCTGGATACTCCACCTCCATGTAGCAGACGGCAGCGGCATTTGAGCCGCGCTGGATCGAGTGCTCGGAGTAGTCGAGCACCGACAGGTCGATGCCTAGATGACGGGACAGGGCATCGACGAAGCCATCTATCGGCCCGTTGCCGGTGCCCGAGATCACCACGTCCTTGCCGTTGTCGGTGATGGTCGCCTCGACGACGCGGCGGCCCTTCATGACGGTGTCCGGGAACGTCTGGTGGTCGACGAACTTCAGGCGTCCGCCCGGCTGGTCGACATAGACCTCGAGGAAGCGCTCATGGATGCGCTTGGGCGAGACTTCCTTGCCTTCCGTGTCGGTGATCGACTGGATGTCCTGGCTGAACTCGACCTGCAGGCTACGCGGCAGGTTGAGACCGTAGTCGGCCTGGAGCACATAGGCGATGCCGCCCTTGCCCGACTGCGAGTTGATGCGGATGATCGCCTCGTAGCTGCGGCCCACGTCCTGCGGGTCGATGGGCAGGTAGGGCACCTCCCACAGTTCCTTGTTGGCCTTCTTGAGCGCCTTCATGCCCTTGTTGATGGCGTCCTGGTGCGAGCCCGAGAAGGCCGTGTAGACCAACTCGCCAACATAGGGGTGGCGCTCCGGAATCTTCAACTGGTTCGAGTACTCGTAGACGTCCTTCATCCGGTTGATGTCGGTGCAGTCGAGCATCGGATCGACGCCCTGGGTGTACATGTTCAGCGCCAGCGTGACGACGTCGACGTTGCCGGTGCGTTCGCCATTGCCGAACAGCGTGCCTTCGACGCGGTCGGCGCCGGCCATCAGGCCGAGTTCAGTTGCGGCGATGCCGGTGCCGCGGTCATTGTGCGGATGCAGCGAGATCAACAGGTTCTCGCGATTGTCGAGTTGGCGGCACATCCATTCGATGCGGTCGGCATAGATGTTCGGCGTCGACATCTCGACCGTCGAGGGCAGGTTGACGATCAGCTTGTTGTCGGCCGTCGGCTTGATGATATCGGTGACGGCGTTGCAGATCTCGAGCGCCACTTCGAGCTCGGTGCCGGTGAAGCTCTCCGGCGAATACTGGAAGCGATAGCCGCCGCCGGCCTTGGCCGCCATGTCGGCGATCATCTTGGCTGCGTCGGTGGCGATGCGCTTGATGCCGGCGACGTCCTTCTCGAACACGACGCGACGCTGCAACTCGCTGGTCGAGTTGTAGAAATGCACGATCGGATTGTTGGCGCCCTGCAGCGCTTCAAAGGTGCGGGTGATCAGCTCCGGACGGCACTGCACCAATACCTGCAACGACACGTCGGCAGGCACGTTGCCTTCCTCGACGGTCCAGCGGGCGAAGTCGAAATCGGTCTGCGAGGCCGAGGGGAAGCCGATCTCGATCTCCTTGAAGCCCATGTCGAGCAGCAACTGGAACATGCGCGCCTTGCGGTCATGGCCCATTGGATCGACGAGCGACTGGTTGCCGTCGCGCAGGTCGACCGAGCACCAGATCGGCGCCTTCTCGATGATCTTGGAAGGCCAGGTGCGGTCCTTGAGGTTCAGCGTCGGGTAGGGGGCGTATTTCCTGGCCGCGTCGGGCATGCCCTTGGTCTGGCTGAATTCCTGTCTCGCATTCATCTTCTTCACTCCTGCGCGTCCTCGCCGAACTGCGCCGGCTGCGCGCTCATGCTTGATTCTTCACGGTCTTTGGATGGCAAGGAGCGTGCGCCTGTGCGGCTTGTCGACCGCCGGGCGCTCCTTCAGCGAGCCCGGCGATCGCCGATAAGGCCGAGAAGAAGAAGAGCAGAAGAGAGGGCGCGCAGCGTCTCGCCCGCAAAAGCGGCCGGACGGGAGGTGTTGCTGACCTGGCGCGAATTCATGGCGCTTTCCTTACAGGAGCGCCCTTGATGGCGCAAGGGGAAGCTGGGGAAGACGGGCTGCGCTCATGTCCTGATCGTCTTGGCCACCAGCTTGGCGAGCGCCGGGCCGAAGATCAGCACGAGCAGGAACCGCAGCATCTGTAGCGTCAGCACGAAGGACAGGTCGACGTTGTCGGCCGCCGCCGCGATGATGGCGATGGAATCCATTCCGCCCGGGCTGGTCGCGAGATAGGCGGTCAGCGGGTCCACGCCGAGCAGATAGTGCAGGCCCCAGGCCAGCATGCCGCAGAAGGTCATCAAGGCGGCGATCGAGCCGATCACCTGCGGCAGGGCGCGCGCTGCGTGGCGCAGGATCGGACGGGTGAAGTTCAGCCCGATCGACCAGCCGACCAGCGCGTAGCCTGTCGCCAGCAGCCACTCAGGCAGTTGCAGTTCGATGCCGAGGCCGAGATTCAGTGCTGCGCCCAGCGTCATGGCGCCGACGAAATAGGGCGACGGGATGCGCAGCAGATGGCCCAGCGTACCGCCGACAACAGCCACCACCAGCATCGTGCCGAAGGCTTGCCACTGGATAGCCGGAAACCACTCGACGGCTGCTACCTCGACGCCCGACGTGTCGACCCACAGGCGGGCGACGAGGGCGGCGGCGATCGAAACCATGATGACGCGCAGATATTGCATGAACGCCACCAGGCGGGCGTCCGCGCCGAAGGCGTCGGCCATCAAGACCATGGCTGTCGCCGCACCGGGCGCCGAGCCCCAGACGGCGGTCGTTCCCGGCAGGACCTTGAGGCGGGAGATGAACCAGCCGAGGAAGCTCGATGCAGCGACGGTGGCGACGGCGGTGCCGAGGAACAGCGGCCATTCGGAATAGAAGGTCGGGAATATGCCGGGCGAGATAGAACTGGCGACGAGACAGCCGATCAGCGCCTGCGCCGAAATGAAGAGCGGCCGCGGCACACGTATCGTCGCGCCGCTGCTCCCGAGCGCGATCGCGACGAGCATCGGCCCCACCAGCAGCGCCGCGGGCAGATGGACGGCTTCGAGAACACCGGCCACAAGCACCGAGCAGCCGAGGAGCAAAAGCCACTGCTGCCACGGCTTCATCGCGGTCAACGGCGCAGGCGCTTGCGGGTCGGGCTTCATGCCCTCTCTTAGGCACATTCCGTTGCGGCTGTCAGCCTCGACGGAAGACAAATAGCAGGCGTGCGCAATCGGACAAGGGCACCGCTCCCGGCCTTGGGCAAGTCGTTCGCCTGTAACGGTTACACCGGGCCATTCCCGCCAAACGTCGAATTGACAGTGTAGGTAAAGCTCATACGCTCCCCGGTCTCCGCGGCTGGCAAACATGTGCCGCCGCTCAGATGGGAGGAGTGCATTGATGCTATCGAAATACACACGTCGCGCGGCCCTGGCTCTCGGGCTATCCGTGGCTTCCTTGCTGACCCTGGCTCCACAAGCGGGGGCACAGCAGTTCCCGGACAGGACGGTCACGCTGGTCGTGCCGTTCGCCGCGGGCGGCTCCACCGACGTGGTGGCGCGCATCATCGCGCAGAAGATGTCGGAAGACCTCGGCCAGCAGGTCATCGTGGAAAACGTCGCGGGTGCAGGCGGCAACATCGGTGCTGACCGCGTGGCCCGTTCCGAGCCCGACGGCTACACCATCCTCATGGGCACGGTGGCGACCCATGCGCTAAACCCGCTTATCCTCAAGACCAAGCCGTATGATCCGGAGAAGGACTTTGCGCCGGTGTCGCTGCTGGTCGTCGTTCCCAACGTGCTGGTGGTCAACCCCGAACTGCCGGCGAAGAACGTCCAGGAACTGATCGCTCTGCTCAAGGCGGACCCGGAGAAATACTCCTACGCGTCGTCCGGCAACGGCACGCCGCTGCATCTGTCGGGCGAACTGTTCAAGGCCATGGCCGGTGTCGAGATCCAGCACATCCCGTACAAGGGGGCGGGCCCGGCGCTCAACGACGTGGTCGGCAACCAGGTGCCGATCATGTTCGACAACCTGCCGTCGTCCTCCTCGCACATCAAGGCGGGCACCTTGCGTGCGCTTGGCGTGACGACTGCCGAACGCGCTCCGTCCTTCCCGGACGTGCCCACCATCGCCGAGTCGGGCGTGCCGGGGTACGAAACCTACACCTGGAACGCGCTGTTCGCGCCGGCCGGCACGCCGAAAGAGGTCGTCGACCGGCTGAACGCTTCGGCCAACAAGGCGATGACCGACCCGGCCGTCATCGAGAAGATGAACGACTTCAGCGCCAAGATCGTCGGCTCCACGCCGGACGAACTCGCCGCGCATGTGAAGGCTGAACTGGCCAAATGGGGACCCGTGGTCCAGGACGCCAACATCCAGATCGAATGAGGCGAGCAATGACCGGGGGGCGTCTGCCGCCCCCCGTTCGACGCTCGCGATCGGGTTCGTGGTGTGGCTCAGAGCGAGTCCACCACATCCAGGTCGCGCCGCTCGGCAAGGAAGCGGTCGCGCCAGGCTTTAGTCATCGGATCGCGCTGGACTTTGACTTCGACGCGATCAAGTCTTGCCTCAAGCCGCACCGGCAATTCCAGCAACTCGACCACGCTGCCGATCGCCGTTCCGGGTGCGGCCGCAATTTCCTCGTAGATCAAGCGGACCGGTGCGATGCCGTTTCGGGCGAAGTAGGCTTCCCATCGCGCATACTCGGTCGCGATCCTTGCGAGATAGGTGGCTATCGCATCGGCATCGAACGATGGATGCGCTCTTGCGTCCTGTGTGTGCCGGTACTGGCCTGTCTGCTCGGCACGGGTCCACGAAATCGCCTGCCCAAGCAGGTCCCGCCTGGACAGAAAGACGAACCGCAGATCCGGCAGGTGTTCGGTCCACCTGACTTTGCCGCTGATCCAGTCATGCTGGTGCGCAAAGATCTTCAAGCCGTAGATGCCGTTGGGGGTAGCGCCCATCGTCTTGATGCGGTCAAGTTGCTCGAGCGGATCATCAGGGTAAGATGGATCGTCGAAGAAGCGCCGGCCGGGACCGTTGAAATATTCGAGTGGACGGCCGAGTGCATTGGTGGCGGCGAGGAGTTGGCACAGGAAGTTGCTCCCTGACCTCGGTGCAGTGCAGATTGCGTAGCCGCGCACAGGCTGTCCCTCCTCATGCAAGCTGAAATCAGGAAAGATACTTCGTCCGCAATGATCTTGGGATGAGTGCCTGCTTGAGACGACGCAGCAAGGCAAACTTCGCCTTCTGCATGGCGTCGAGCCTGGCCCCAAGCCCGGCGATGTTCGAGTTCACGCTGTCCAGGGACGCGGATACGTTCGCATTCACATTGTCGAGCGACGTGGACCAGAAGCCGGCTTGCTCTGCCTGTGCCACCTCGAGCGATCGTTTCAACTCGGCCACCTTGGCCTCCAGCGCTGCCACCGCGGCCGACACCGGGGGCGGCTCTTCCAGACCCAGGAAGCTGGAGCCCATCCCGAACTCCCGGGCCACCGACGTCCATTTGCGATGGGCCGTAGTGACCGCAAGTTCCTCGACCCAATACGCTGTGGCAAGCGCGATCTCCTCAGCGCTCGGTGCTGGACGCTGGATGGCGCGGCGGTAAACTTCTAGATGTGATTGCACGTAGCCTTCGCTTCCGGCCGACCGGCGCAGCTCATCGGTTACGGCCGCGGAATCCGCGGCATCATACTGCGCGATCGCCGCCTGCACGCGCTCGGGCGTTACCGGATGGGCGAGAAGGCCGACGCCGAAATTCATTGCGCGCCAAGCGGCAAGATCGCGGGCCGTCAGCATGCCGGCAAAGCCACGTTCGTCGCACACGACGACGGCACAGCCGGTGGTCGCTGCCTCCAGCGCCATGCGGGCTGTCGCGAACACGATGTCGTAGTTGCCGAGGACGGACTCAATGTTCGGGATGAAGTTTCCGGTGCCTGGTCCCAACTCGTCCAACTCGAGGCCCGCTGCGGCACAGGCCGTGCGGACAATCGCGCGGTGCCCGGCATTCTTTGTCAGGAGGAGGGCCTTCTTCGGCTGTGCGGGCAATGCCGCCCGTCGCCGAAACCGTTCGAGATCGACCGCGTTCAAGATAACGGATAGGCGTTCGACCGGAACACCTCGTTGCCGACATCTTGCCGCGCAGCTTTCGTCGACGGCGACCACCTCGCGGATCTGCGGGTGCTCGAGCGGCACTTCGATCTCGAGAACCGAGCTGTGGCTGGCAAACACGACCGGGACGTCCGGGAAGCGCGCCATCGCCGTCAGGCACGGGGTCAGATGCTGTCCGTGGATGATATCCGGTTTGTCGGCCACATGGCCGATCCGGTCGACCACCCGGATGCCGCGGGTTCTCATCTTTTCGGCCTGCGGGCCGAGTACCGGCGCATAGACTATCGGCTGGTGGTCCGCTCGCCTCAGCCCGTCGGCCAGCAACTCGACCACATTTTCAGATCCTCCAAAATTGTTGACGAACAGGTTCGTGATCAGCACACGCATGTTAGGACCTTTGTATATACGTTCTCCCTAAAGGCCACGCGAAGTCGATGAAGACAATCCTGATCCTCGCCCATCCGGGGCATGAACTTCGGATTTTCCATTGGATGGAATTGAGCGGGGCGGTCGTTTGCCTGCTTACCGACGGTTCTGGCGGGAGCGCTGCGTCGCGGACCGATTACTCGAGGCGGGCAGTCGCGGCAGCGGGGGCGGAAGTGGGGCCGGTGTTCGGGCCGATGTCCGACAAGGCCTGGTACGAGGCGATCCTTGCCCAAGACTCTGAGCCGTTCCGACGCGTCGTGGACGCCGTCGTCGCGGCAGCGCGCGGCGCTTCCTCGGTGACGGTGATCGCCGACGCCGTGGACGGCTACAACCCGGTGCACGATCTGACCTCCGCAGTCGGCGCGGCGGTGGCGGCAAGGCTCAGGGCAAGCCATCGCAAGGTGATCAGTCTGGTTTCCGCGGCGGTGCCAGGCGTTGCGGGAAGGGCACGCAGGGAAATCCTGCTGGACACACCGGCGCGAGAGCGGAAAGCCGCGGCCATCCATGCTTATGCGCCGCTGGCCGAGGAAGCCCGTCGCATTTTCGATGAAGCCCCCGAGTCGTTTGGCAAGGAAACGCTGCTCGAGCAGGACTTTGGCTGGCCGGACGATTTCGAGCCCCATTGGGAGAAGTTCGCGCGGGAGCGCGTTGCCACCGGGCGCTATCTCACCCCGATCACATATCGCGATCACGTCCTGCCGATGGCGAGAGCGATCCTGGATCACGGATCCAACTAGCGCCGGCCTTCGACTGAACTTCTGCCGTCCGAATGACGAGGATTGTGCAATATCCGTAAGGGGTTGGCCGGTCGGGCTGCGGATTTGATTCAGGCGCGTCGTCTCACCGTGCGCTGCGGCTATGCGGGAAATCGCGAACAGTCCCGGCGGGCCGCCATTTGAGGTGGCGAGCTCCGCGCAGATTCAGCTTGTGCGTTTTCGATTGTGCAGGCATGATGCAAATCATTCGCATTTGCAAAAGAGCGGGCCATGGGCGGAATGCAGGGGTGGCTTCAGGAGCGGCTCAGCCGCAGGCTTCTGCTTGCGGGCGGAGTGGCGGCAGCGGGTGCTGCGGCGGCGAATGTGACCGGTGCAAAGGGCGAGGCGGCGCATCCAGGCCATGACGCCGGCGGCACGGCAGTCGCGCCCGGGGGCGACGCCTATACGGCGGGCCCCTCGGGCCATTCGGGCGCGCACGGAGCGATGGTCACCATCGGCGAGGTCGACAGTGGCCGCAACGGGTTCGATCCCGGCGCGATGCTCACCGATTGGGAAGTGGGCACGCTTTCGACACTGCCCGACGGGCGGACGCTCCGGACCTTCGAGATCGTCGCGGAAGACAAGGAAATAGAGATCGCGCCCGGCGTGATGTTTCTGGCCTGGACCTACAATGGCCGCGTGCCCGGTCCCGCCCTGCGGGCCACGGAGGGCGAGCGGCTCCGAGTAGTCTTCCGCAACTATGGATCGCACCCACATTCGATCCATTTCCACGGCATCCATGCTGCGCGCATGGACGGCGTGCCAGGTGCCGGTCTCATCGGCCCCGGCGAGGAGTTCGTCTACGAGTTCGATGCCAGGCCGTTCGGCTGCCACCTCTATCACTGCCACGCGCTGCCGCTGAAACGGCACATCCACAAGGGCATGTACGGGGCCTTCGTCATCGATCCCGATCCTGTACGGCATCCAGAGCAGGCGGCGGTGGCAAGGTCGCGGCTGCTCGGCTCTGCCGAGAACCTGGGATGGCAGGAGTTCGTCATGGTGATGAACGCCTTCGACACCAATTTCGACGGCGAGAATGAATTCTATGCCGTCAATACGGTGGCCCACGCCTACATGAAGGCGCCGATCGCGATCGCGCGCAGCAGGCCGGTACGCATCTACCTGGTCAACGTCGTCGAGTTCGATCCGATCAACTCGTTCCACCTGCACGGCAATTTCTTCGACTACTACGACCAGGGCACGACGCTCACGCCCACTCTGAAGACGGTCGATCTCATTACCCAGTGCCAGGCGCAGCGGGGCATTCTCGAGTTCAGCTTCGCCGAGCACGAAACGGGGCTTTACATGTTCCATCCGCACCAGTCGGAATTCACCGAGCTCGGCTGGGTCGGCATGTTCGACGTACGCGAGGACGTGGCATGAGGGACGCGCCGACCTCCGACCAGGATGCCGAGCTTCCAGGCGTTGCCGCTGCGCCGTCGCGGAAGACACTGCTCTGGGTCATACTGCCTCTTCTGGCCTTTGTCGGTGCCATCGCGGTGCTCATCGCCACCAACCCGCTCGCGCGCTTCGACAACGGCACGCCGCCGGTCGAGAACATCGCCTTCGAGCGCACGATTCTGGATGGCGGCGGTCTGCGCGTGCTGGTTCGGGCAGGGGGCGCCGAACCCATGACGATCGCGCAGGTGCAGGTCGACGACGCCTATTGGCAGTTCAAGCAGGATCCGCCGGGGCCGCTACCGCGCGGCGCTTCCGCCTGGATCCAGGTTCCGTTCCCCTGGGTGCTCGGCGAGGCTCACGCCGTCAAACTGGTGACCACCACGGGGGCCACCTTCCTGCACGAAATTCCGGTCGCGGTGGCGACGCCGGTGGCCGACCGTTCGAGCCTTCTGTCGCAAGCCATCCTCGGAATCTTCGTGGGCATCGTGCCGGTGGCTGTCGGGCTGATGTTCTACCCGGCGCTGCGCGGCGTGGGCCAGCGTGGCATGACCTTCCTGCTCGCGCTCACAGTCGGGTTGCTCGCATTTCTGCTGGTCGATGCGATGGGCGACGCATTCGAGCTGGCCGGGGAGGCCGCGCCGATCTTCCAGGGCAATGCAATGGTGGTGCTCGCCGCCGCCGCGAGCTTCCTGATCCTGATGGCGATTGGCCGGCGAAATGGTGCGCCGAGGGGACTGGCGTTGGCGACCTATATCGCGCTCGGTATCGGTTTGCACAATCTCGGCGAGGGGCTGGCGATCGGTGCGGCCTTCGCGGCCGGGGCGGTCGGGCTGGGCACCTTCCTGGTGTTCGGCTTCACGCTCCACAACGTCACCGAAGGCATCGGCATCGCTGCCCCCATCCTCAGGGAGAAGGTGGCGCCGTGGGTCTTTGCCGCGCTCGTCCTGCTCGCGGGCGGTCCGGCCGTTCTGGGGCTTTGGATCGGCAGCCTCGCCTTCGCGCCGCAGTGGTCCGCCCTGGCGCTTGCCATCGGAGCAGGCGCCATACTGCAGGTGATCGTCGAAGTGACGGCGCTGCTCAGGCGCCGCGACGAGGCGAGGCTGTTCAGCCCGGCCGCAATGACAGGCCTCGCCGCTGGAGTGGGCTTCATGTACCTCACGGCCATGCTGGTCAAAATCTGATTGGTCCCGGCCTCAAGCCGAGGGGATGCCCACGCCGCCGACAGGTTCGGTCTCGATGCTGCTGTCGAATCCGGCTATCAACGGCATCGCCGCCGCAATCGCCGAGCGAACAGCGGGCAGTTGCAGCGATGCCTTGTGATTTTCCCTGCTGTTCCACACTTCCGTGATCCAGATGGCGTCGCGATCGGCCGGGTCCTTCGCGACGACATAGCTCAGGCAGCCGGGCATGCCTGTGGTGCTGTCGAGCAGGAGCGCCAGCAGTTCTTCGCGCTTGCCGGGGTGGGCGCGCATCTTGCCGATCAATCCGAACATCTTGAAATCCTCGCATCCGACCGCCGCCGGGGGCGATTTGAGCGCGCGGGCAAGCCGCGTGTCCAGTCCCTGGATGGCACGCCCAAAGGCTCCTGACAGATGCAGTCGCGACTTCCACTCATTTCCAGGGACTTCCGCTCGCTGCGCGAGACGCGGCCGCGAGCCGGAACTAGGTGTGGCGGCATGACCTTCCAGGCGATCACCGCGCGTGGAGCTGAATTAACCCGGCTGGGGGCTGGGCGCATCGGTTCGGAGTAGGCAGAGCTCCGGCCGATGCGGCTTTTTTGACCCTACGGATAGCGCTGCGGGTTCAGGCGAACGGCACCGCCACGGTGCCCTTGGGCAGCTTGGCCTCGTCATCGGGCTCGACATGGATGATGACGCGCACCGAGGGGATCTCGTCCTTCAGTGCGTCCTCGATGCGGTCGCAGATGACGTGGCTGTCGCCGACGGTCATGTCGGCATCCACCACCAGATGGAATTCGATGAAGGTGGCGCGGCCGGCGATGCGGGTCTTGAGGTCGTGCACCTCGATCGCGCCCTTGGAATTGGACGAGATGATGTCGCGGATGCGCATGTGCTCGTCCAGCTCGACCGCGCGGTCCATCAGCCCATCCATCGACGAACTCATCACATGCCAGCCTTGCCAGAGGATGTTGAGAGCCACGATCACAGCTAGAACCGGATCAAGGATGGTCCAGCCAGTGGCGATCGCGCCGACGAGGCCGATCAGCACGCCTGCGGAGGTCACGACGTCGGTCATGATGTGATGGCCGTCGGCGACCATGGCGGGCGAGCGCTCGGCGCGGCCGACGCGGATCAGCATGGTGGCCCAGAGCGCGTTGATGACGGCGGCGAGGCCGTTGATGCCGAGACCCAGCCAGGGCTGCTCCGCATCCATCGGCGTGCCCCAACTGCGCCAGACCTCGAACAGGATCAGAAGCGCAGCCACAATGATCAGCACGCCTTCCAGAACGGCGGAAAAATACTCCGCCTTGTGGTGGCCGTGCTGGTGGTCCATGTCGGCCGGCTTGTGGCTGATCTTGATCGCCCAGAAAGCAGCCATGGCGGCGACGACATTGACGATGGACTCGAGCGCGTCCGAATAGAGCGCGACCGAGCCGGTCAGCCACCAGGCGAGGAACTTCAGGCCCATCACCAGCGAGCCGATGATGATCGACCAGAAGGCAATCCTGGCGATGCGCTGCTTGGCCGAGGTCGGCTTGCCGGCGCTGGCTGACGATCTCTGCGTTTCGGTCTGGGTCATGATCTCGCTAAAGGCTGTTCGTCCCGCCGTGCGGCGACGGCGGGGCGAAAATTGCTGATGCGGCTAGGCGGCCTTGTCCTTGGCCTTGCGCGGCATGTGCGCGACGACGTTCTCGATCATCCGCATGCCTGCGTCGTGTCCGAGCGTCATGATCGATTCGGGATGGAATTGCACGGCGGCGATCGGCTCTTTCTTGTGCTCAAAGGCCATGATCACGCCGTCCTCGGTTTCCGCCGTGACGACGAAATCGGCGGGCAGGCGCACCGGGTCGGCGAAGATCGAGTGGTAGCGACCGACAGTCACTTCCTTGGGCAGGCCCGAGAAGATGATGCCCGGCTTGGACACGCGGATGCGCGACGGCTTGCCGTGCATCGGTACCGCGAGCTGGCGCAGTTCACCGCCATAGGCTTCGGCCAGCGCCTGGAGCCCCAGGCAGACCCCGAAGATGGGCAGGTCGCGGCTGCGCGCCTTCTTGATGGTGGCTGCGGTGTCGAAGTCCTTGGGCGTGCCGGGTCCGGGGGACAGCACGACCAGGTCGGGCTTGATGCGGTCGAAAATCTCTTCCGGCACCGGCGTGCGCACGGTGGAAACATCGGCGCCCGTCTGGCGGAAGTAGTTGGCGAGCGTGTGGACGAAGGAGTCCTCGTGGTCGACGAGCAGGATCTTCACCCCTTCGCCGACGCGCGCGGTTGCGCGCTCGGTGCCTGCGGAGTTGCCGGTCTTGGCGTCGCGGATGGCGGAAAGCATGGCTGAGGCCTTCAGTTCGGTTTCGGCTTCTTCTTCCTCGGGAACGGAATCGTAGAGCAGGGTGGCGCCGGCGCGCACCTCCGCGATGCCGTCCTTGATACGGATGGTGCGTAGCGTCAGACCCGTGTTCAGGTCGCCGTTGAAGTGCACCATGCCGATCGCGCCGCCGTACCAGGCGCGCGGGCTCTTCTCGTTCTGCTCGATGAACCGCATCGCCCAGAGCTTGGGCGCGCCGGTGACGGTCACCGCCCAGGCGTGGCTGAGGAAGGCGTCGAACGCATCCATGCCCTCGCGCATGCGGCCCTCGATGTGGTCGACCGTGTGGATCAGGCGCGAATACATCTCGATCTGGCGGCGGCCGATGACGCGCACCGAGCCCGGCTCGCAGACGCGGCTCTTGTCGTTGCGGTCGACGTCCGAGCACATGGTGAGCTCAGACTCGTCCTTCTTCGAGTTGAGCAGCTTGAGGATCTGCTCCGAGTCGGAGATGGCGTCGTCGCCGCGCTTGATGGTGCCCGAGATCGGGCAGGTCTCGACGCGGCGGCCATTGACGCGCACGAACATCTCGGGCGATGCGCCGATCAGGTATTCGCCCTCGCCGAGATTGATGAAGAAGGAGTAGGGCGAGGGGTTGATCGCCTTCAGGCGGCGCGAGATCTCCGAGGGCGCGGTCTCGCAGCGCTCGTAGAACATCTGCCCGGGCACGACCTCGAACAGGTCGCCGCGCTTGAAGCTGTCCATCGCCCGGCGAACCAGCTGGGCATATTCGCCCGGCTCGTGGTCGCCGCGTGGCGGGATGCGGTCGGAGGTCTTGAACGGCTCGACGACGCTGTCGCGGGCGATGCCTTCGGTCGAATAGCCTTCGCCCGCATAGTCGTAGCGGTCATGCCAGGCCTTGGCCGAATAATGGTCGACGACGAGGATCTCGTCCGGCAGGAACAGCACCAGGTCACGCTGGCTCTCCTTGCGCTCGAGCTTGTTCTCGACCGGGTCGAACTGGAAGGCGAGGTCGTAGCCGAAGGCGCCATAGAGGCCGAGATTGCTGTCATCGTCGGTCTTGAACAGGGCGGTGATGGCGCGCAGCACGGTGAACACCGAGGGTACGCGCGAGCGCTCCTCTTCGGTGAAGACGCGGCCGGGTGTCGCGACCTCGAGCTTGATTAGGCGGGCGCTGGTCTCGCCGATGGTTACTTCGGAGAGGGCGGCCAAGGTCTTGCCGATGACCGGCAGGAGCGCCTCGCCGCGCGCGTTCAGCGCCTCGATCTTCATGGCGCGGCCGCGAGCCGAGATCACCAGCGGCGGATCGATGATGGCGGTG
The DNA here is from genome assembly GCA_001724355.1 of Mesorhizobium sp. SCN 65-20. Taxonomy (GTDB): domain Bacteria; phylum Pseudomonadota; class Alphaproteobacteria; order Rhizobiales; family Rhizobiaceae; genus Aminobacter. The sequence continues at coordinate 26,318 of MEEF01000018.1, forward strand.
TCCCATCGGGTGTAGCGGCCGGGATACTCGTAGTTGGAGGAAAAGACCGCGCCGCGACGGCTGTTCAGCCCGTCGATATAGGTCTCGATCGCCCCGGCATAACCGGTCTCGTGACGCTCGCGGGTGATCGCTATGCCACCTGCGGTGACGAAGCGCTCTCCGCCGTTTTCGAGGATTTCCACCGTCATTCCCGTCTCCATCTCTTGCCGCTGGAGGTTCCGGAGCCTGGTTCGAAAAAAGCAAATGGCCGCCCGGAATTCCGTTGCGGCCACCACAGTTTTCACGCGCACGCGCTTCAAGAGGCCGCTGTCAGCTGGCCCGCCACCAATTGTTCTGGAGCGAAGTCGTGTTCATGGGCAAATGCATAGCGGCGAAAAATCGGTCACGCAACCGGATTTGCGTCGTGTTGCATAGCATTACCAACTGACCTTCAGTTTGTTTTCCGACGCCGCATAAGGGCGACGAAAGCCACCCCGCCGATCAGCCCCGTCAGGATGCCGAGCGGCATGTCCTGCGGTGGCATCACCGTGCGTGCCGCCATGTCGGCGATGACGAGGAAGATGCCACCCACCAGCGCCGAAAGCGGCAGCACGCGGCGGTAGTCGCCGCCAATCACCAGCCGCACCAGATGCGGGATCATCAGGCCGACGAAGGCGATGACGCCGGAATAGGCCACGGCGCTGCCGGTGAGCACTGCGCAGACGACGAACACCAGGAGACGATACCGTTTCGCCGGGATGCCGAGCGCCGTTGCGCTTTCGTCGCCAAGGGTCATGGCGTTGAGCTTGCGGGCCTGGACGAAAAGGAAGCAGCCGCCAGCGGCGAGCGCCACGAGCGGGTAGGGAAGCTGCGGCCACTGTGCGAGGCCGAGGCCGCCGAGCATCCAGAAGATGACGGTATGGGTCGCGCGCGGATCGGCCAGGAAGATCAAGAGGTTGCCGGCGGCCGTTATGATGAAGCTGACGGCGACCCCGGCCAGCACCAGTTGCCCGGCCGTGTGGGCTCCGGTGAAATTCGCCACCGTAAGAACGAGGCCCGTCGCCGCCAAGGCTCCGGCGAAGGCGAAGATCGGCACGGTGATCGCACCGAACACCATGCCGGCATGGAGAAGCGCGAGGATCGCGCCCAGAGCGGCGCCCGAGGAGACGCCGAGCAGGTGCGGGTCGGCCAGCGGGTTCCGCGTCACCGACTGCAGCGCGGCACCGACGATGGCGAGCGACGCGCCGACGGTGGCCCCGAGGATGACCCGCGGGGCGCGCACGTCCCAGACGATGCTCTCGCGGCCGGCCGACCAGCCGATCTCGACGCTGCCCGGCACCATCTTGTTGGCGATCACGCCCCAGACCGTGTCGAGCGGGATTGCGACCGATCCCACGCCGACCGCCACGAGCATCGTGACGGCGAGCAGCGCGGCCAGTCCGGCGACCAGCGCCGGCATGGCGTGGACGAGGGCGTGACGGGGCCCCTTGACGAAATTCCGGTGCGACACGTCACTCGACCCGGAACGCTTCGGCGAGCCGCTTGATCGCCGCGATGTTGCGGGGGCCGGGCGTGGCCTCGACATATTCGAGCACGAAAAAGCGATTGTTCTTGACCGCTTCCATGTCCTTGAAGGCCGGGTTGGAACGCATGAAGTCAATCTTCTGCTCGGCCGTCACCTCGCCGTAGTTGACGATGACCACGATGTCCGGGTCGCGTTCGATCACCGGCTCCCAGCCGATCTCGGCCCAGTTGGCCTCGACGTCGTCGACGATGTTCCTGCCGCCGGCCGCCTCGATCATCGCCGTCGGGATGGCGTAGCGGCCCGCGGTGAACGGTTTCTGCTCGCCGGAATCGTAGAGGAATACCTTCACCGGCTTGTCGAGCGGCGCTAGCCGCGTCTGAAGGTCGGCCAGTTCCTGCTTGTAGCTGGCGACCAGGGTCTCGGCCTTTTCACGCACGCCGAAGATCGCGCCGAGGTTGAGGAGGTCGGCATACATGTCCGACATCGAAGACTTTTCCATCTTCATGATGTGGATGCAGCTTTCCGTCAGCTCGTAGACCGGGATGCCGAACGGAGCGAGGGTTTCTGGCGTCACGTCGCCGCCGACGCGCATGCCGTAGTTCCAGCCTGCGAAGTAGAAATCGGCATCGGCGCCCAGAAGCACCTCCTTGCTCGGATATTGCGGTGCGAGTTCGGGCAACTCGCCGATGTCCTTGCGCAGCGTCTCGTCGAGCGTGCGCCATCCTGAAACGCCGGTGAAGCCGGCCATGCGGTCGGCCAGCCCGAGGGCCAGCATCATCTCGGTCAGGTTGACGTCGTTGGACACCGCGCGCTGCGGCGGGGCGGCAAAGGTGACGTCGCGATTGCAGCTTCTCACGGTCACGGGGAAGTCGTCGGCCAGCGTGGCTGCCGGGCTTGCCAAAAGCATGGCGGCGATGAGGGGGAGGCGGCGCATCGGGGCTCCTGTTCAGCGTTCGAGATGGAAGGAAAAGCGCGGGCGGCCGGTGACCGGATGCTCGTCGAGAGTGGCACCTACGGCGAAACTCTCGCGGATGCGGCCGGGCGTGAGGATGTCGGCAGGCCGGCCGCAGGCGACCGCGCGGCCGCCGTCCATCACCAGCACCCGGTCGGCATGGGCGGAGGCCAGGGCCAGGTCGTGCAGCGACACGATCACCGTGCAGCCGAGCCCGCGAAGAAGCTCGAGCACTTCCAGTTGGTGCCGGATGTCGAGATGGTTTGTCGGTTCGTCGAGGATCAGCAGATCCGGCCGCTGCACCAGCGCGCGCGCGATCATCACCCGCTGCTTCTCGCCGCCCGACAGCGAACCGAAGTCGCGCGCGGCAAGTGCTGTCAGGCCGAGCAGGGCGAGGGCTGCCTCGACCTGGTCGTAGTCGTCGCCGCGGGTGCGGAAGCTCGTCACGTGCGGGGTCAGCCCCAACTCCACGATCTCGGCCACGCTCAAGCCGAAATCCGAGGCGCTTTCCTGCAGCACGGTTGCGATGCGGCGAGCGCAGTCGCGCGGCTTCATCTTCCAGATGTCGGCGCCGTCGAGGCGGACGGTGCCGGCCGTCGGCCGGTGATAACGGTAGAGGCAGCGCAGCAAGCTCGACTTGCCGGCACCGTTGGGGCCGACGATGGCGAGCAGTTCGCCCGGCGCGACGGCAAGGCTCACCGGCTCGAGAATGGGCTGGGACGCGCGAGGTCCCCAGCTGACGCCATCGAGTTCGAGCAGTGCCGGGGTCGTACCTACGAGGCGGCTAGCGGCGTGGACGCGATCGAGCATGCCCTGTCTCCGCAGTCTGGCGGAGGTGGCAGAACGATCCGGTGAGCGCGCCGGTACCGAAAAAGGCAGTCGCAACCATCATCATCTCCGCGGCACACCCCGGCCGGTTGAGTTAATCGGATGATGGCAGGTCTCCTGGCTTGCGGGTTTTCGCGCCTCGGAGCCTTCCCGGCCAATTGGCCAGTGGCAACTTTCCGATTTGCTATCCGCTCACAGTTGCGGGGGCAGCCACGGTTTCGCGTCGGGACGTCTCACCGTGTTCCCATTTAATCCGCTGCCCCGAGTCAGGCAGCAGGAACCATCGCGCCGTGGCTATCGTAACGGCAGCGGCCTGGCAAGCCGGGAAACGTCATGCCGCTTGCTGGATCGCGTCACGCCGGTCGAGAGCGAAGGAAAACACAGCCGCACCGAAGGCCGACAGCGCGATCGCCGCGCCGACGAAGGGCAGGTCGGCGTAGCTGACGCCCATCGAGATCGCAGCACCCCCGATCCAGGCGCCGGCGGCATTGCCGGCGTTGAAGGCGCCCTGATTGAGCGTGGCCGCGAGGTTCGGCGCTTCCGATGCCGTTTCGACGACGCGCATCTGCATGGGCGGCACGATGACGAAGGTTATCACACCCCACATGAAGACGAGCAGGATCGCAGCCGGTGCCGAATAGCTGAGTTGGGCGAAGGCGACATGGATCGCCGCCATTACCACCAGTGCGCCGATGGCCGTCGGCATCAGCTTCCAGTCAGCCAATTTGCCGCCGATGATGTTGCCGATGGTCATGCCGCCGCCGAAAAGCAGCAGGATCCAGGTGACGGAATCGACCGACAGGCCGGTGACGTCAGTCAGGATCGGCTTGATGTAGGTGAAGACGGCGAACAGGCTGCCCGAAGCGAGCGCCGAGATGATCATGGCGAGCCACACCTGCAGCTTGCCCAGAACCTTGACCTCGCCGGCCACGCCGCCCTTGCCGGGAGGGGCGACATCAGCGGGCACCAGGAAGGCGATAGCTGCGACCGAAAGCAGGCCTATGACGACGACTGCGTAGAAAGTCATGCGCCAGCCATAGGCCTCGCCGAGGGCGGTGCCGCCGGGAACGCCGAGGATGTTGGCAAGCGTCAGGCCGGCAAACATCAGGGCGATCGCGCTGGCGCGCTTGTTGGCCGGCACCAGGCTCGCCGCCACCACCGAGCCGATGCCGAAGAAGGCGCCGTGGCCGAAGGCTGTGATGACGCGGGCGATCATCAGCGTCCAGTAGGTCGGTGCGATGGCGCAGAGCAGGTTGCCGAGCACGAACAGCGAGGCGAGGCCGATCAGCACCGGCTTTCGCGGCAGTCTGGCCGTGCCGACCGCGATGATCGGAGCGCCGATGACGACGCCGAGCGCGTAGCCGGTGACCAAAAGGCCGGCTGCCGGGATCGACACGCCGAGGTCGGCGGCAACCTCCGGCAACAGCCCCATGATCACGAATTCGGTGGTGCCGATGCAAAAGGATGCAACGGCCAGAGCGAGGATCGGCAAGGGCATGGTCGGACTCTGGGGGAGCTGAAACGATTTAGGCCTACATTTCCCCTCAAGCCGCTCACGGCGCAAGCGATGTTGGTGCATTGCAGCAATGCGTGGCGCGCATGGCAGCCATTCGGCGACAGCAAGCCGGCTTACATCAGGACTGCTGCGTCAGGTCGCGGCGAAGGAATTCGTAGAGCCGCTCGACGGCCGAATTGCCCGCCTGCGGGTTGCGCAGGATGCCGATCTCCATCTCCGGCAGGGGCGGCAGGCCCTCGGCTCCGCCGATGATGCGCAGGCTGGGCGGCACGCTGCGCTGGGCAAGGCCGGCGACAGCCAGTCCCGCCTGCACGACGGCGATCAGCCCAAGGAGGCTGGCGCTGGAATAGGTGCTGCGGAACGAGCGGTCGGCGGCACCCAGCACCTGCAGCACGATGCGTCGCGCCACGCTGCCCGGCTCGAACAGGGCGACGGGCAGGGGATCGATCTCCCAGGCGACATGGTTGGGCGAGGCGACCCAGACCAGGCGCTCGCGCTGCAGCACCTCGATGGCCTGCTCGGAGCCGCGGGTGATGATGGCAAGGTCGAGCTTGCCGTCGGCGAAGGTCTTCATCAGCGAGGTCGACTGCTCGCAGACGAGTTCGACATTGACCAGCGGGTGGGCGGCGGCAAAGCGCGACAGCACTGGCGGCAACAGGAACGCGGCATAGTCGTCCGGCACACCGAGCCGCACGCTGCCCGCCTCCTCGGGCCGGGTGACACTGGCCCAGGCTTCGTCGGACAGTTTAAGCAGGCGGCGGGCATAGGCCAGCATCTCCTCGCCGATCGCGTTCGTGGTCACCGCGCGCGGCCCGCGCAACAGCAACTTTTTGCCGACGATCTGCTCGAGCCGCTGCATCTGCATGCTGACAGCCGACTGGCTGCGCCCGACCCGCGCGGCGGCATTGGAGAAGCTGCCGCTGTCGGCAACGGCGACGAAGGTCCTGAGCAGGTCGAGGTCGAGCGGCATCGCCATGGCGGTATCAGCATTTCGAATAGAGTTCGCCAAATCTATTCGTTTGAATGAAATCGTCAATCAGGGCTTGCTTGGCTGTCTCCAAGGAACACCCGCATGACCGACGCCTCGCGCTTTCCCGCCCTCAACCTCGCCGTCGCCATGGCGATCGCCGGTACCGTCGGCGCCTTCGTCACCGAGGCGGGCGTCGACCCGGTCACGACGGTGTTCTGGCGCTGCTTGTTCGGCGCGCTGTTCCTTGGCGCCTGGTGCCTTTTGCGCGGCTACCTGCCTGACAGTTCGCTGTCCTGGAGCCGCCTCGGGCGGGCTGCACTTTGCGGCGTCTGCATGGTGTTGAGCTGGACGGCCTTCTTCGCCGGCTTTGCCATGACCTCGATTGCGGTGATGACCATCGTCTATCACATCCAGCCATTCTTCGTGGTGTTGATCGGTGTGCTGTTCCTCAAGGAGCGCATCACCGCCGACCAGGTCGCCTGGATGCTTGCTGCCTTCTTCGGCGTCGTGCTGGCTAGCGGACTGGTCGTCTCCGACAATCCGGTCACCACGACCTGGATGGTCGGCATCGCCATGGCGCTCGGCGGCGCCTTCCTCTATGCGGTGGTGACGATCCTGGCCAAGGGGCTCGGCGAGCAGCGGCCGGAGGTCACGGTCCTCGTCCAGACGGCCGTTGGCGTGATCATGCTCGCGCCCTTCGCCAACTTTTCCGATCCGATTGCGCTGACGTCCTGGGGCTGGCTGGTCGGCATTGGCGTGCTGCACACGGGCATCGCCTACGTGATGATGTTCTCGTCCTATCCCAGGCTGACGACGCCTGTTATCGGCGTGCTCACCTTCGTCTATCCGGTGGTCGCAATCATCATCGACTGGGCGGTCTACGGCCATCCCATCGGTATCGCCCAGGGGTTGGGCATGGTCCTGATCGCGGTCGCCACGCTCGGCGTGCGGCTCGGCTGGCGTTTGCCGGTTCGGCGTGGTTCCGCGGCCTTCGCCGGTCAGAAGTGAAAGGGGCGCATTAGGCGCCCCTTCCGAAAGTGATGGAGATCAGCGGGCGCGGCCGGTTGTTTCGACTATCGCGTCGGCAGCCGATTTCAGCGTGGCGGAATCGACGCCCAGGGCGCGGAGCGCGCGCGGTGCCACACCCTGCGACATGCCTGCGACGATGCCGACGACATGAGCGCCGAGCAATGGGGCGTGATCCTTCCGGGTTGCCGCGAGTTCCTGCATGACTGCCTGCCCGGAGGGTGCTGCTTGATATGCGCCGGGATTTGCCGAGATCGACGTTTGATCCGGTGCATCCACCGTCAGGCCGATCGACCGAAGCGCATCGCCATATTGCCGTTCGATCGCGGCTTGCAGGGCGTCTGGCTCTACTCCAACTCGCTCAAAGGCGAGACGAGCCGTGCCGTCGGGAAGATCGAGCGCGGCCAACAGAAAATGTTCGGCTCCCGGTTCCCTCTGCTGATCGTTCAAGGCATGGGCTTCCGCCCGTTCGCAGAGACGCTTGATAGTACTCATGTCGTTGAGCTTTGATTTGATGCCTCTGAACATTGAGTTCCCCCTCATGCGGAGCCGTCGTCCGCCGCCACGTCCGAAAGTCGCTTATGGGCAGCCTGCTTGGTGATCCCGAGTGCCTGGGCAATCCTCGACCACGACCAGCCTTGCTGCAGGGCCGATCGCACGGCCTCGCGTTCGATCCTGTCCGCCAATCGGCGCAAAGCGACGACAGCGGCCAAGGCTTCGTCGGGATCGGTCGGGATGGTGATTTTACGCAGGTCATCCATGCGTCAACCTTAGTTGACGAAAAATGCGCCGTCAACAAAGGTTGACGGCGCATTTTTTGCGAGTTTGCGACGAAGAACTCACGGATCTCGCCGCCCAGGCGAGGAACTGAGAACTCAGTTCTGCTTGGGCAGCTTGTAGGCGACGATGTAGTCACCGCGGTCGGGCGACTGGCGCGCGCCGCCGGCGGAGATGACCACATACTGCGTTCCGCTCTCGTGCGAGACGAAGGTCATCGGCGTCGACTGGGCCCCCACGGGCAGGCGCCCCTTCCACAGTTCCCTGCCGGTCTCCACGTCGAGCGCGCGCAGGTAATAGTCCTGCGTGCCGGCGTAGAAGACGACGCCGCCCGAGGTGGCGATCGGGCCTCCCAGCGTCGGCATGCCGATCGGGATCTGCAGGCCCATCTTCATGCCCAGCGGACCGGTATCTTCCAGCGTGCCGGCCGGGACCTGCCAGGCGATCTGGCGGGTCTTCAGGTCGATGCCGGTGAAGGTGCCGTAGGGCGGCTGGTGGCAGGGAACGCCGAGCGGCGACATGAAGCCGTTCTTCATGGCGCCATAAGGCGTGCCCTTCTGCTGCGAGAGGCCGTCATGGGCCGCCGAGCCGCCATAGGTGTCGGTCTCCTCGCGCGGCATCAACTGGGCGAACTGCGGCATGCGGATGTCGTTGACGATCAGCAGGCCACGAGCCTCGTCGATCGCCGCGCTGCCCCAGTTCATGCCACCGTAGTAGCCCGGGAAGATGATCGAGCGCGTCAGGCCGGGAGGTGTGAATTCGCCCTCGTAGCGCATCTTCTTGAACTCGATGCGGCAGTAGAGCTGGTCGTAGGGCGTCGCACCCCACATCTTCGCCTCGGTGAACGGCTCGGTGCCAATCTCGGGCATGCCCACCGAATAGGGCTGCGTCGGCGACAGGAAGTCCTCCGGCACGCCGCCGGTCTGCGGCACCGGGCGCTCCTCGACCTCGGCGATGGGCGTGCCGTCGCGGCGGTCGAGCATGAAGATCTGCCCGCGCTTGGTCATCTGGATCAGCGCCGGAACGGTGCCGCCCTTGCCGTCCGGAACGTCGTAGAGTGCAGGCTGGGCAGGGACGTCGTAGTCCCAGATGTCGTGATGCACGGTCTGGAACTTCCAGCGCTCGCGGCCGGTGGCGATATCCAGCGCCACGACCGAGGCCGTGTAGTCCTCGGCAGCCTTCGAGCGATGCGCGCCGAAGAAGTCGGGCGTGGCATTGCCGGTCGGCAGATAGACGAGGCCAAGGGCTTCGTCATAGGCCGGTGTCGACCAGACGTTCGGCGTGCCACGCGTGTAGCTCTCGCCTTCCGGCGGCAGCTTGGTGATCGCGGGGTTGCCGAGGTCCCAGGCCCAGACCAGTTCGCCCGTGCGCGCGTTGAAGGCACGCACGGCGCCCGAGGGCTCGCCGGTCTCGACATTGTCCCACACCCAGCCACCGACCATGATCAGGTCGCGCATGACGGTGGGCGCCGAGGTCTGGAAGTAGAAGCCGTCCTTGATCTCGCCCATGCCCTGCTTGAGATCGACGATGCCGCCGGTGCCGAAGTCCTGGCACAGCTCGCCGGTCTTGGCGTCGACCTCGATCAGGCGCGCGTCGATGGTGGTCATGACGATGCGGCCAGCGCAGGCATTGGCCTGGGCGACCGGCGCGATCGGGCTGGCGGGAGCCAGCGGATCGGCAGGCGCAGCAGCATCAGCGGGAGCGGGGGTTTCGGCCTCTGCCGTTGCCTGGCCCGGCTCGTAGTAGCTCACGCCGCGGCAGCGCTGCCAAACCGGTGACTTGGCCTTGGGATCGAACTTCCACTTCACCTCGCCCGTGTCCGGGTTCAACGCATGCACGATGTTGGTCGGCGAGCAGGTGTAGAGCGTGTCGTCGACGAAGAGCGGGGTGTTCTGGTCCTGGGCGCTGCCCTGGGGTGTGTCGCCATACTGGAAGGTCCAGGCGACCTCGAGCTTGTCGACATTGTCGCGGTTGATCTGGTCGATCGGCGCATAGCGGGTGCCTGCCGGCGTGCGGCCGTAGTGGCGCCAGTCGGTGGCGCTGGCGGCGGCCGGAGGAACGGTCGACTTGGGTTCGGCCGAAGCAAGCGTGTTGCTGACGACGCCATGCGGGGTGAAGCCGTAGAAAGCGGTGGCCGCAAGTGCGGCGACCAGCAGGCCGGCTAAGGCGAAGGGTCCGCGCTTGCTGGTGCTGGCCGGGAAGAGGGGAGCGAGCAGCAGCGCCGGAATGGCGATCACGGCCGGCGCGACGAGGCGCGGGATCAACGGCCAGAATTCGAGGCCGGATTCCCACAGCGCCCAGGCGATGGTCGCCAGGAACACGAAGCCGTAGAGCCAGAGGCCGCACTTGCGGCGCATGATGTAGAGGACGCCGGAGGCGATGACGCCGAGCCCGGCAAGCGCGTAGTACCACGATCCGCCCAGGCCGATCAGCTGGACGCCGCCATAGACGAGCGGTGCCCCGATGATGACCATGAGCAGGCCGAAAAGGACCAGAAGCCAGCCGCCGCCGCTCCCGCTTTTCTGAAATTCTGCCATTTTGATTACCTGCGAAGAGTGTCGAAAGGTTCGACAGCGCCCGGACGGGCGATGTCGGTTGCAATCGCTCCTGCAGGTCTTGCGCTTGCGTGTCCTCGCCCACCCGCTGCGCTGTTTTTACCCGCTAGAATCTGATCGCATCCTAATAGATAATATGCTATCTTTCTCGGATGTCCAATGGTGCTGCCACGCGCGCCGGTTTCGGCAAGCATCTGATCGCCGTCGCCAGGTTGTGGCGGCGCGCGGCCGATCGTGCGCTCGACGAGTGCGGTCTGTCGCACGCCACCGCCATGCCGCTCGTTACCCTGTCTCGACTGGGGGACAATCGTCGCCAGGGCGTTGTGGCCGATCACCTCGGGGTGGAGGGGCCGTCGCTGGTGCGGATCGTCGACAAATTGGTCGCCGACGGCCTGATCACGCGCAGGGAGGACCCCGACGACAGGCGGGCGAAGATCCTCTCGCTCACGGATGCCGGCCGCGTCCGGGTGGTCGAGATCGAGCGGACTTTTGAACGCCTGCGCAACGAATTGCTGGCCGGCGAAGATGAGCGCGACCTGGAAGTGGCCCTTGGCCTGCTCGCCCGGCTCGAGGCCAGGCTGCTGGAAACCGATCCCGACGAAGGCTGAAACGATCGCCTGGCCATGCGGTTGGGGGGCTGTGCGCCATGGCCATCCCATGCCGCACTGCTAGTCTCCGCGCTCCGTGGAAACCAGAGGGAGCGCTCCCGTGACCAGCCAGATCGACAAGGCAAAAGCCTTCCACGCCCTGCATGTGAAGGGCAATCCCGTGGTGCTCTACAATGCCTGGGATCCCGGCAGCGCGGCCATTGTCGCCAAGGCGGGCGCCAAGGCGATCGCCACTGGCAGCTGGCCGGTTGCCGCTGCCTTCGGTTTCGGCGACGGCGAGAAGATCCCGCTCGACCTTGCCCTCGACAACATCCGGCGCATCGTTGCGGCCGTCGACCTGCCCGTCACCATGGACCTTGAAGGCGGCTACGGCGTCGATCCGGAACAGGTGGCAAAGACGGTGACGCGGGCCATCGAGGCAGGCGCCATCGGCTTCAACTTCGAGGACCAGGTCGTCGGCGGCGAGGGGCTCCATGATACTGCCTTCCAGGCCGAGCGAGTGGCTGCTGCGGCCGCAGCCGTCAAGGCATCCGGCGTGCCCGCCTTCATCAACGCCCGTACCGACATCTTCCTCAAGAACAAGCCGGACACCCATGCCGAAAAGCATGTCGACGAGGCCTCGAGCGCGCCCGCGCCTATGCCAAGGCCGGCGCGCACGGCTTCTTCGCGCCGGGCGTCGGCGACGAGAAGCTGATCGGCCGGCTCTGCCGCGAAGTCGAGCTGGCGGTAAACATCATCGCGCTCGCCCATGTGCCGGCGAAACCGAAGCTGGCCGAACTCGGCGTAGCCCGCATCAGCTACGGTCCGGTGCCGTATCGCCAGATGGCCGAATGGCTGGAGGCAAAGGCGCGCGCGGCTATAGAAGGCTAGTCTAATCGAGCGGAGTCAGTTCGATCGCGATCGTCGGCAACAGCTCCGACACGGTCGGGTGGATGTGGACCGCGCGCTGCAGCGTCTCGACCGGCGCCCTCGCGTACATCAGGTCGAGCACCGCGTGGATCGCCTCGTCGCCGCCGGTGCCCAGCACCGAGGCGCCGAGGATCTGCCTGGTGTCGGCATCGACAAGGATCTTCATGAAGCCCTGCGTTTCGCCCTTTTCGACGGCGCGTCCGACGCGCGTCATCGGTCGCTGGCCGGCCAGCACCTTGCGGCCGGTCTTGCGCGCCACTGTTTCGGTCATGCCGGCACGGCCGAGCGGCGGGTCGATATAGAGCGCATAGGCCTCGATGCGGTCGCTGACCTTGCGAGGGTCGTTGTCGAGCAGGTTCGCGGCGACGATCTCGAAGTCGTTGTAGGAGGTGTGGGTGAAGGCGCCCCTACCGTTGCAATCGCCCATCGCCCAGATGTGCGGGACATTGGTCCTTAACTGGTCGTCGACCTCGATGTAGCCCCGCTTGTCCATCGCAACCCCCGCCTTGTCGAGGCCGAGGTCGTCGGTGTTGGGCTTGCGGCCGATGGCAAGCAGCACATGCGAACCCGTCACAGCGCGGTCGCCGCTGGTGCAGTCGACGCCGACGGTCACGCCGTCGGGGTGCCTGGCAAAGCTGATGCATTCGGCGTTCAGCCTGAGTGCGATGCCCTCATGCTCGAGAATGCCCTTCACCGCCTCCGAGACATCCTCGTCCTCGCGCGAGATCAGCCGCGGCCCCTTTTCCACCACGGTCACTTGCGAGCCGAAACGGCGGAACATCTGCGCGAATTCCAGCCCGATATAACTGCCGCCGACGACCACGAGATGGCTCGGCAGGAAATCCACCTCCATCATCGAGGTGTTGGTGAGGTAGGTGATGTCACTGACGCCGGGCATGTCGGGGATGTTGGCGCGGCCGCCGACATTGATGAAGATGCGCTCGCCATGGAGCAGTTCGTCGCCGACGCGCACCTCGTGCGGCCCCTCGAAACGGGCATGGCCACGATAGAGCGTGCAGCCCTTCATGCCGCCGATCCAGTCCTCCAGCCCGGAGCGGGAATCGACCGTCACCTTGTCCTTGCGCGCCTTCACCACCTTCATGTCGACCGAGATGCTTCCGGTCGAGACGCCATAGTCGGCGCCGGTGCGGGCGAGATGGGCGGCATAGGCGCTCGCCACCATGGTCTTCGTCGGCTTGCAGCCGGTGTTGACGCAGGTGCCGCCGACCAGCTTGCGCTCGATCAGCGCCACCGTCTGGCCCGCGGCCGTCAGCCGCCCCGCAAGCGGTGGCCCGGCCTGGCCGCAACCGATGATGATGGCGTCGAACTTCCTTGCCGCGGTCATGCGACGACGCTCACGATCCACAGCGCCCCAAGCACCGCGACGGCGTCCTCGACCAGCGCAGCCGGCAGATCGCTGCCGAACCATTTCGCCAAGCCTGCCCTTGCCGCAGCACCGCCAAGCGTGCCGAGGATCGCGCCGATGACGCCGGCCGCTAGACCGCCCACCAGCATGCCTCCCGCCGTGCCCAGCACGGCGCCACAAAATGCGCCGCTGACGATGCGCGCGCCGAACTGCTGCGGCACCTTGCGGCTGGGGGTCGAGGGCAACTGGTCGGTGACGAATTCGACCAGCGCCAGGACCGAGAATATCGCGACGGTGATCCAGTGGCCCATGAAGCTGGCCCATGTGCCGGCCAGCGGCAGCCAGCCAAGCCAGGCGCCCCAAGCGACGGCCGCCGGCGCCGTCATGGCCCTCAGGCCGGCAACAATTCCGATGAGCAGTGCGAAAAGGTAGATCGCCATCCGTTATCCCCCTCGTGGATGTGGCCGTTACCGAAAGTGCACTTTCCCCGAAGGCTAGCACAGCCATATGGTTACGCCAGAGCCCGGCGCTTCGACCTTTGCAGCATGACCGTTTCGTGATTTGGCCCGGAGGAGACAGAAGGGGGACGATGCATGGCACAGAGCGAACGCGAAAAGATGGCAGCCGGCGCGTGGTACAATTGCGTCGATCCCGAACTCGACGCATTCCGTCTCGCCGCCGCCAACGCCATCTTCGAGCACAATACGCTGCTGCCGGCCGCGCGCGGCGACATCGCGCCGATGCTGCGCGAACTACTCGGTTCTGTGGGCGAGGGCTGCCGTATCGAGGCGCCGTTCCATTGCGCCTACGGCTTCAACATCCATCTCGGTGCAGGCGTCTTCCTCAATGCCGGCTGCACCATCCTCGACACCGCACCGGTGCGCATCGGCGCGGGCACGATGCTCGGTCCCAACGTGCAGATCTATTGCCCCGAACACCACAAGGATCCGGTGCTGCGCCGAGCCGGGCTGGAAATCGGCCGGCCGATCATCATTGGCCGCAACGTCTGGATCGGCGGTGGGGCCATCCTGCTCGGCGGCATAGAGATCGACGACGACGCCATCGTCGGCGCTGGCTCGGTGGTGACGAAAAGCGTTCCGGCGGGCGCGACGGTCGTCGGCAATCCGGCGCAGCCACTCGCCAGATAGCGGAAACTATTATTCCTGTGATTGACAGCCGTCTGCGGCGCCGCCATATCGGATGCGTTAATGTTCTCAGGGCGGGGTGAAAGTCCCCACCGGCGGTAAGGGTTTTCGAACTCAAGCCCGCGAGCGCTTCCCGGCAACGGGAGGGTCAGCAGATCCGGTGTAATTCCGGAGCCGACGGTCACAGTCCGGATGGAAGAGAACGAACGGGAAATCGGAGGCGCAAGCCGCCGGGATTCCGTCTCGTGCGTCCTGATTCTGGTTCGAAACGGAAGGATGGACCCATGAATCAGCAATCCCCGAAAGACTTCGATACCCGCCGCGTCGCCGTGATCCGTGCGCGCTGGCATGCCGACATCGTCGACGAATGCGTCAACGCCTTCAGTTCAGAGATCGAGACGCTGTCGGGCGGCCGCATCGCGGTCGACATCTACGACGTGCCCGGCGCCTACGAAATCCCGCTGTTTGCCAAGACGCTGGCCGAAACCGGCCGTTACGCCGCGATCCTCGGCACCGCCTTCGTCGTCAATGGCGGCATCTACCGCCACGACTTCGTCGCGCATGCGGTGCTGGACGGCATGATGAACGTGCAACTCCAGACCGGCGTGCCGGTGCTGTCGGCGGTGCTCACCCCGCACAACTACCACGACAGCGCCGAGCATCACCGCTTCTTCTTCGAGCACTTCAAGGTCAAGGGCAAGGAAGCCGCCAATGCCTGCGTCGAGATACTCAAGGCGCGCGAGCTGATCATCGCCTGAGGTGAACGCGATGGGCTTTGCCTGAGGGGGAGGGGCGTCGGCCACGTCACCCCCACCCCTGTCCCCTCCCCACAAGGGGGAGGGGAACGGTCTCTTCGCCGGTTTGACCGGAATCATCCAAAGTTTGGCTCTGTTCGGCGGTGCCGCAAGATTCCCCTCCCCCTTGTGGGGAGGGGTTAGGGGTGGGGGTGCGCCGCCGCCGCCGCTGCGCCTGACTGTCAGCCTCCTGCAAAGCGCACCTCCGAAAACCCCGCTTATGGCCCTAGGCTTCCCACTGTCGACATTGCATGATCGCGTCGTATCAGCCGGGGAGTTCGCCATGTCGTCCATTCCACTGCCGCTCAAGGGTTCGTGCCGCTGCGGCCGGGTCGAGATCGAGGTGTCGAAGGCACCCATCGCCACCGCCGCCTGCCACTGCCCCGGCTGCCAGAAGATGTCGTCCTCGGCCTATTCGCTGACGGCGATGGTGCCAGCCGATGGCTTTGCCGTCACCAGGGGCGAGACCGTCGTCGGCGGCGCGCATGGCGAGCAGTTGCAGCACCAGTTCTGCGATCACTGCAAGACGTGGATGTTCACGCGCGTCGCCGGCGTCGACTGGTTCGTCAACGTGCGGCCGACCATGCTGGAGGATACGGCCTGGTTCCGGCCGTTCATGGAGACCTTCACGAAAACGAAGCTGGCTTTCGCCGAGACGGGCGCCGCCAGGAGCTTCCACGAGTTCCCGGCTATGGAGGAACTCGAGCCGCTGATGCAGGAGTATCGCGCCTGGGCAGGGGAGGCGGAACGCTAGCCCACCTTCCGGGGCACCGGCGCGAAGCTGCTCAGCCCGAGCCATGCCTGCATGGCGCGGGCGATGCGGTCGTCGCCGTCGAGCTCCAGCCTGCCGGAATCGATCTCCTGGCTCAGCCGCGCGAGCCCCATCCACACGGCCGTCATGCTGCGCAGCGAGCCGGTGACCAGCAGGTCGACCTCGAAGCCGGGGTCGGAATTACAGAGATCAACCGTGCCGCCGTCTACAACCAGCCACCAATTCTGCTGCGCCTTGATCACTTCGGGGTACAGAAAGTGAATCGTGCAACGCTGCGGCGGCAGCGGCTCCGGGTTGAGGTTGCGCCGCATGTCCCACATCAGCAGCGAAGGGTCGAGATTTCTGAGGGTTAGCTGGCTCTCGACCCAGCGATGGCCCCACTCGCCGAGACCGAGGATGACGGGCCGAAGGTCCTCGCCGGCCTCTGTCAGCCGATATTCGACGCTGCCCGATGCGCCGCGCTCGGTGTGAACCACGCCGGCGCGTTCGAGTTCCTTCAGCCGCTTGGACAGAAGCGCCGGCGACATTCGTGGCACGCCTCGCCGCAGGTCGTTGAAACGGCTCGACCCCATCAGCATTTCGCGCACGACCAGGGTCGTCCAGCGGGTGCAGAGCACCTCCGATGCCATCGAAACAGGACAGAACTGGCCGTAACCGCCGCGATCGCTCATTTTGCACCACTCGCAGGGAAACGCGTCTTATAGCGCAAAAGCCGCTCTGTCGCACCTAGCCCATAGGGCTGACCGCGCCCCGCGGCGATTCAGTTCCTGAACTGGACCAACGGGGCTTCTGGAGCGATTCTCCGGTCACCTGCCGTTTCAACCGGAGACAGCATGATGAGGAGTGTTGCAGAACCTGAGCTGGCGAGTGCCGGCGGAAGTGCAGTGCCGACAGACGTCGTGGGCATGGCCCATGACCTTGCCCCCGTGCTTGCCGAACGTGCCCCCAAGTTCGACGAGGGTGACCATTTCGTCGCCGACAACTATGCGCTTCTGAAGGAGGCCGGGCTGGTTCAGGCTGGCGTGCCGCTCGAACTGGGCGGCGGCGGGGCGGGCATAGCCGAGCTTTGCGAGATGCTGCGCATCATGGCAAGGTCCTGCGGCTCGACCGCGCTGGCTTTCGCCATGCACACCCACCAGGTGGCGATCCCCGCTTGGCGCTGGCGCTACCAGAATGTCGCTGCCGTGGAGCCCCTGCTCAAGCGGGTGGCCACCGACAAGATCATCCTGCTGTCCAGCGGCGGATCCGACTGGATCGGCGGTTCGGGCAAGGCCGAGAAGGTCGAGGGCGGCTATCGCATCACGGCGCGCAAGGTCTTCACCTCGGGCGCGGCCGCCGGCGACATCCTGATGACCGGGGCGATATTCCGCGACGAGGACGGGACCGAGAAGGTCATTCATTTCGGCGTGCCGATGCGGGCGCCTGAGGTCACCGTCATGGACAACTGGCGCACGCTCGGCATGCGCGGTACGGGTTCCAACGACGTCGTCATCGACGGCTTGTTCATTCCAGATGCGGCGGTCGCCTTCGCGCGCACGCCGGGCCAGTGGCATCCGGTGTTCCAGATCATCGCCACCGTTGCCTTCCCGCTGATCTACTCCGTCTATCTCGGCGTCGCCGAGAGCGCACGCGACATCGCCATAGACATCGCCCGGAAGAAACCGGGAGGCGAGACCACGCTCAACCTTGCCGGGCGCATGGAGACCGCGCTTCGCGGCGCCCAGATGGCGCAGCGCTCGATGGTCGAGGCAGCCGAACGCAACACGCCGTCGGCCGAAAGCGTCAACGAGGTGATGATCGGGCGTTCACTGGTCGCGAGCCACGGCCTCGAGGTGGTGGACCTCGCCATGGAACTCGCCGGCGGAGCGTCGTTCTATCGCGAGAAGGGGCTCGAACGCCGCTTCCGCGACATGCAAGGCGCGCGCTTCCATCCGCTGCAGTCGGGTCCGCAGGCCCGCTATGCAGGTGCGATGGCGCTCGGCATGCCCGTGGATGCGATCTTCTGAAGGCTTTCGAAAAGCCAGAACTGGTAGATCCTAAAATGCGACCGCCACGGTCCTCCGTGGCGGTCTTCCTTTTGTGCGTCGCCTGGCTCAGGAACCATCCGCAGCGCGGTTGCATCATTGCATTTTGCGACTTTTACGAGTATTAGTTTAAAGTGATGCAATTGTAAGTATATGCGAGCGGGGAGGCGCTTGATGCGGTCGGTAGGGCTTAGGTTTGCTATCCTGTTGTTCGCCTCGACCCTGATGGCTCTGACGCAATCGGCACGTGCTCAAGTGCCGCCGCACGTGCCGGGCACGATCTGCTTCACCCCGACCTTCTGGTGCTGGGCCAATCCACCCGGTCCGCCGGGAAATCCGTGCGGGTGTCCATCACCTTACGGCTATGTGGCGGGGTTCCTGAACTAAGGTCTCTAGGGTACGGGGGCTGGGAGATGGACGAACGAGCGTACATAGAGCATTTGCTGCAAGATGCGCGCGGTATGACTGCTTATGCGCGGGGCAATCGCAAAATTGACGTCCGGCGATTGTGGAGCGCCATGCTGGCGGTGAGGGCTCTACAGCCGGCTGACCTCAGTCTCAAGAACGCAAGTGTGGCTGAATTGCAGGAAGCAGTCGCCGACTGTAGCGCCAGTATCGATCCGCAAGTGCTGCTTGCCATCTCTGCTGGTTGGGACCCCCTCGATAACTCATTGCGAAGAAGGGCTTGGATTGGCGTTCTGGTATTGGTGTCTCTGATTGCAATCGCCATTGTCGGTCAGCTGACGCAAATCTACAATTCCGGGAAGCTCATATCGAGCGATCTTATCTCGCTGCAGCGAGGCAATGCTGTCAGCCGATTTGGGCAGCTTGAGCGAGAGATATTCGACGCTCAGCGGCGCCTTGCCGTCAGCAGTCTAGAGACACTGTCGACGTCAGAAGGGACATCATCGATTGACGTGAACGCGGGGCCGCAGGCCGCTGCGGAGTTGGACGATGACGACGAGAGATATGTGCTCGCACGGGAGGCCGCGCACCAAGGACAGGACGAACTCGTTGCCTTGGACCAAAGCATACGATCGCTGCAGAAGCGCGCCTATGCCTATCAGGAAAGCGCCAAGTATCCCGTTTTGGGCATGAGAGCTGCCGAACAAATTGGTGGGCATATTTCTGACTTCGTTTCTGGACTGTTCAGTGACCCGCTCGCCGGGCGTGAGTTGATGAAGGCCGCCGAAGAAAACTCCAATGTAGATCAATCAAAGCTATCCGAACTTGGGATAATTTCCTCGTACGAGGGACACGACCCACGTTCCACCATAATGCGGAAGGTATTCTGCACGAATCTTGATGACACCGGCAAAGTCGCGGAAAGCATTGATCAGTCGGGATACCTCAAGGAGGTGGGCTATACGATCGGCAATCAGTTTGGCGTAATGACCGCCGAGGTCATCGGCCAAAACTGCAAAATAGGCCTGTACTACTATTCGGGATCGGTTCCGGAAATTGCCTCCATGGAAGCCGATGTCCGCGATATCAATACGCTGTATTCGTTCATCATATTACCGGCGGCCTACGGTGCCCTCGGCGCCTTGATGTATTACATGCGCCGCATCCTTGATCCCTTGCTGCCGAACCCGACGCTGGTCAAGACGCTTTGCGGGCTCTACGCGCCGA